>JAIVGO010000104.1 GCA_020201525.1 Actinomycetota bacterium
GGCGGAGGGTGAGGAGCCCGTAGACCCCTTCTTCGACACCGGGCAGTATAGGGGGCCTCACCAGGGAGTGTCGAGAGGTGATGGGAGCTTGATGACGACGGCATTCACGGAGCTCGTCGGTTGCGCCGTCCCGCTGCAGTTGGCCGGGATGGGCGGGATCGGCGCGGACGGCGCGCTCCCCGTCGCGGTGAGTCGTGCCGGTGGACTCGGTATGGTCGGCGCCGCGGGCATGTCGCCGGGTGCGCTGCAGGACATGCTTGTGTCGATGTCCGGCGAAACGGCCGAGCCGTTCGGCGTCAACTTTCTCGTGCCGTTCCTTGATCGCGACGCGGTCGTCGTGGCCTCCAAACGTTGTCGCGTGGTCGAGTTCTTCTATGGGCATCCCAGCGCGTCACTGATCGAGATCGCTCACGGCGGTGGTGCGCTCGCCGCCTGGCAAGTCGGTTCCGGCGACGAAGCCGCTGCGGCGGAACGCGCCGGATGCGATTTCTTGATCGCGCAAGGAACTGAAGCCGGAGGCCACGTTCGAGGCATCCAGGCTCGATCCACCGTGCTGACCGAGCTGCTTGATGCGGTGTCGGTCCCGGTGCTATCGGCGGGCGGCATCGGGTGTGCCGGCGACGTTGTCGCCGCCATGGAGGCGGGCGCCGCGGGCGTTCGCGTCGGGACTCGATTCGTCGCGGCGACGGAATCAATCGCGCATCCGGAATATGTTGCGGCACTCGTCGCTGCACGTGCCGGCGACACCGTGCTGACGGAAACATTCAACCTCGGCTGGTCGGCACCGCACCGCGTGCTGCGTTCAGCAGTGAAAGAGGCGGAGGCGTCGACTGCGGACAGCGTCGGCACGATCGAAGCGCGCGGCCGACGTTGGCCGGTCCCCCGTTTCTCGACGATGCCACCGACGAAGGACATGAACGGGAACATCGCCGCGATGGCGTTGTACGCCGGAACGTCGGCATCAGAAGTGATGCCGAGACAAGATGCCGCCGAAATTGTGGCCGAGCTTTGTCGCGAGTTGTGATATGGCCACGGCTCCATTTGTTCTTCATTTCAACGCAGAGTGCTGGGTCCTTTGTTAATTGATACACGCTAGGCATGTATTCATTAACGAAGAACGTACGCACATGGCTCGAAGTGTCGGGCGCAAAGACGGGAACGGCCCCGCGTCTCCACGGGGCCGTTCTCACATCTAGAGGGTTCAGGCAGGGCGAACGTTGGAAGCTTGCTTGCCCTTTGGACCGTCGACGACCTCGAACTCGACCTTCTGGCCTTCAGACAGCGTGCGGTAGCCGTCCATCTGAATGGCAGAGTGGTGAACGAAGATGTCGTCACCGTCGGACCGCGAGATGAACCCGTAGCCCTTTTCGTTGCTGAACCACTTCACGGTACCTTCTGCCAACGTCCTACCCTCCTTGCGACCGCGTCGCCTCGTCGTTCGAGGCACAAGGCCACGGCCCGCGAAACGAGCGGAGTGTAGCGCCCGACTAGGGGGGAGGCAATAGCCGGTTTCCCGGCAAAGGTGTTCCGATATCCGCCGCGCTTACGGCACGATTTTCGAGATCGGAATCTCGATGATGTCGCTTGCGCCGAGCTCTTTGAGCCGCGGAATCAGGGTGTTGATGCCGTCCTTGGGTACGACCGTCTCAACGGCAAAAGACTCTTCGTGTGCGAGCTTGGAAACGGTGGGAGCCTTCATCGCCGGCAAGACCTCGATCACGCTTTCGAGGTTGTCGGCGGCGACATTCAGCTTGACGAGGACCTTGCCGCGAGCCGCGATCGCGCCGAGCAGGAGCGTCTTCAGGTCTTCCATGGCGCCGCGTTTTGCTGCGTCCGCCGCAGCCTCTCGATTTGCGATGAGGACGGTCTGCGACTCCAGCAGAACCTCGATGATCTTCATGCCGTGCCTCTTCAACGTGGAACCGGTTTCGGTGACGTCGACGATGGCGTCGACGATGTCGGGAACCTTCGCCTCGGTGGCGCCGTAGGACGGAAAAACGCGCACCGGGATCCCGAGCTTGTCGAAGACCCGCTTCGTGAGATTTGGATACTCCGTCGAGATGCGCGAGTCCGGCGGCATCTCCTCGGCGCTGTTCGCGGGATGTGTTCCGGGGACCGCAAGGACGATCTTGACAAAGCCCGCCCCGGTTTTCGCATACGGAAGCTCTGCCAGCGTCTCGACTTCGGAGTCGGTTTCTTCGATCCAGTCCTGACCGGTGATCCCAAGATCAAAAAATCCTTCGACGACGTAGCGAGGGATCTCCTGCGGACGCAGAATCGATACGCGCTCTATGCGAGGGTCGGAGATCGTGCCGTGATAATCCCGGTCGCTGGAACGGCGCACCGACAAGTCGGCGGCCTCGAGGATCGCAAGCGTTTGGGCCTCCAGCGAACCTTTGGGGATGACGAGCTTCAGCATTGTTTGACGATGCTAGCAGAGCGAACCCTGCCCTACTCCGTCGATTCCGCGGCCGCTTGCGCGTCGACCGCCGCTGCGAATGTCGCCATGTGAATTGCGGTCAGCGCCGCTTCCCACCCCTTGTTGCCGACGGCGCCGCCGGCCCGTGCTTCCGCCTGTTCGGTGTTGTCCGTCGTCAGCACGCCGAACGCAATGGGGATCCCGCTCGCGAGCATCGCCTGCTGGATTCCCCGAGCCGTCTCGGCCGATACGTAGTCGAAGTGCGGCGTTTCGCCTTTGATGACGGCCCCCAGGCAGACGATCGCGTCGTACCGGCCCGTTTCTGCCAGCAATTGCGCGGCGAGGGGCAGCTCGAAAGCGCCCGGCACCCACTGTTCGGTTACGTCGGCGGCGCCGTATTTTTGGAGGCAGTCGCGTGCGCCTTCGAGCAAACGCGACGTGATGTGGTCGTTGAACTCGGCCGTGACGACGGCGAAACGGAACGGGCTTGCGTCGGGTTCCTGGTCAGGACTTCTCATCCGGCCCGACACGACTCTCCCCTTTCGCGCCCACCGGCGCTTCGCCCAGCACGAGATCGTCGTCGAAGTCGAGCAAGTGCCCGAGCTTCGTCTTCTTCGTCCGAAGGTACGAGATGTTGTGCACGGTGGTCGACGTCTGAATGGGAACGCGTTCGCTGATCGTCAGTCCGTAGCCTTCGAGTCCGGCGCGCTTGGTCGGATTGTTCGTCAGCAGTCTCATGGACCGCACGCCGACATCGACCAGAATCTGTGCACCGACGCCGTAGTCGCGCGGGTCGGCGGCGAAGCCCAGCTCGAGGTTCGCTTCCACCGTGTCGCGGCCTTGCTCTTGTAGCTGGTACGCGCGCAGCTTGTGGAGCAGGCCGATGCCGCGGCCCTCATGCCCACGGATGTAAACGATGACCCCGCGGCCTTCCGCGCCGATCAGCTGCATTGCCGAGCGAAGCTGTTCGCCGCAATCACACCGCATCGATCCGAAGACATCGCCGGTCAAGCATTCCGAGTGCATGCGCGTGAGTACGTTGTCGCCGTCACCGATGTCTCCGAGGACGAGCGCAACGTGATGCCGTCCGTCAACGCGAGACTCGTACCCGATGACGCGAAACAATCCCCACGGCGTCGGAAGCGTCGCTTCGGCTTCTCGCTGCACGAGCATCTCGTCGCGACGGCGATAGGCGATCAGATCCGCGATCGACAGAATCTTCAAGCTGTGGTCCTTCGCGACAACCTCGAGATCGGGCATCCGCGCCATCGTGCCGTCGGTGTGCATGATCTCGCAGATGACGCCGGCGGGATATGCGCCGGCGAGCCGCGCGAGGTCGACGGCCGCTTCGGTATGACCGGCACGCTTCAGCACGCCGCCTTCTTGGGCGCGCAGAGGAAAGATGTGACCCGGCTTGCGAAAATCATCCGGCCTCGCCGCGGCATCCAGAATCTTTTGCACGGTTGCCGCGCGATCATGAGCGGAGATCCCAGTGCCCCCGTCCGCCAGATCCACCGAGATCGCAAACGCCGTTTCGTGCGTGAGCGCCTTTTCGGGAACCATCGGTGGAATCGAAAGCTCGTCGAGCCGTTGTGCGAGTATCGGCATGCAAATCAATCCGCGCCCGTGGGTGGCCATGAAATTGACCGCGTCCGCCGTGACTTTGTCGGCCGCCATGACGAAGTCGCCTTCGTTCTCGCGATCCGCATCGTCGACCACGATCACCATGCCGCCGTTGCGAATGATCTCAACGGCCTCCTCGACGGATGCGAGCATCGATGCTTCCTCCCGGTTGCTCATCGTCAGTGCTTTTTCTTGGAAGCGGTTCCGCGAGCACTCTTCGGAGCGGCACGCCTCGCGGTTCTCGAGGCATGTGATTTGACCTTCGCGCGACCGGCTTGAGCCGCCCGCTTCCCAGCCTTCGCGGTCGGCTTCTTTGCGGGGGACGCCGACCGGGTGAACCTTTCCTTCGGCTGCGGGGCCGCCTTGAATCGCGGCGGCTGCTGTCGCGGCGGCGGTGCCGGCCGCGGCGCAGGCTGCGACCGCGGTGTGGTCGCGACGGAGCGACTCACCGGCGGAATCGCCGCCGGGACCGGCTTGGGCGCCGTGATCGTCACGGGCAAGTCTTCCGATCGCGAGTTCTCGGCGTCTTGCGCGGCGACGAGGCTGGATATCGAAGGCGGCCGCTGCGGGATTCGCGCGGCGATGTGGCGCTCGACGTATTTCGAAAGGATGTCAACCTCGACGTTGACGGCCTGACCTTGGATTTTCTTACCCAAGGTTGTCGTCGCGATCGTGTGCGGGATCAGCGCGACCCGAAACCGGTCCTTGTTCACGTCGACCACCGTAAGAGAAACGCCGTCCACCGACACTGAACCTTTGGGCGCCAAATACCGGGTCAATTCGAATGGAACGTTCACTTCGAGCAACTCTTGCGCTCCGACGCGGCGGCGAGAACGGACAAGTCCGACGACATCGACGTGACCCTGGACCACGTGACCGTCGAGCCGGGCGTTCGCGCGGAGCGGCCGCTCCAAGTTCACCTCTTCGCCTGTTTGCAACGTGCCGAGATTCGTCCGTCCGAGCGTCTCGGGGACGAGATCGGCAGCGAACGTCGATCCCTCAATATCGGTGACGGTGACGCACGCTCCGTTGACGGCAACCGAGTCACCGATTTTCAAATCCTCTGTCGTTTCGCCGGGCGCTTTGACTTCGAGCCTGATCGCGCCTCCTCGCCGCACGAGCCGTGCAACGATTCCCATTCCTTCGACGATGCCGGTGAACACGCTATCTCCTTGGGTAGGCTTCAATTCTAAGATCTGCTCCGACGTGGCGAACGCTGACGTATTGCAGCTCGCGCGCTGCGTCGATGTTGGAAACGACGACACCGGCGAGCATTCCCGGTCCCGTCTCGCCGAGCAGCTTCGGCGCCGCATACACGATGAACCGATCGACGAGCCCGCGTTCGACGGCGTCGCCGAGCAACGTCGGGCCGCCTTCGAGCAGCACTTCAGTCATGTCGCGGCGGCCGAGCTCTTCGAGCACCGCTTCGAGCGATACGCGTCCCTCGGTCGAAGGAAGCTCGATGACTTCCGCACCGGTCCCGCGAAGCGCGGTGACGGCCTCCGGCGTGGCCTTTTCGGTCACGGCGACGAGCGTCGGCGCATCCGGTTGCAGAATCGCCGAGTCGAGTGGTGTTCGCGCGACGGGATCCAAAACGACGCGCGTCGGCTGGCGGCCCGTGTATCCGCGCAACCGCACCGTCAAGCGAGGGTTATCCGCGACGACCGTCCCGACACCGACCATGACCGCGTCGCATTGCGAGCGAAGCCGGTGCGCGTCGCGGCGCGCCGTTGGGCCGGTGACCCAGCGGGAAGAGCCATCGGCTGCCGCCACCCGCCCATCAAGGCTGATCGCAGACTTGACCGTCAGATACGGCCGCCCGGTGCGCACGTGCTTCGCAAACGCTTGAATGAGATGCTTCGCATCGTTCTCGAGCACACCGGTCTGCACCGCGATCCCCGCCTCTTCGAGCGCGCGAATCCCGGCGCCGTCGATACGAGGATTCGGGTCGCGCGTGGCGATGACAGCGCGCGCGACGCCCGACGCGATGACCGCGGGAGCACACGGCGGGGTGCGCCCGGCATGGATACACGGCTCGAGCGTGAGATATAGCGTCGCGCCCGCCGCCGCATCGCCGGCTTGCTGCAGCGCTTCGATCTCGGCATGTTGCCGGCCGGCGCCGCGGTGCCAGCCCTCGCCGACCACCCTGCCGCTCGCGACCACGACGGCCCCGACCGGTGGGTTTGGGCTGGTTCGGCCCTTTCCACGCTCGGCGAGACGCAACGCTCGACGCATGAACGAGGTGTCGGTTCGGTCCATTGGGCTCCTGTCCGGGACAGCCACAGAGTACCGCACCCGGCGGCCTTCACCACTTCAAAGGCGGTGTGTTCCAGGAAGGAATTACCTCGACTGAAGGCTCCTTGCCCTTACTGCCGGCGGCGATCGATCGCGTAGACGCTGCCTTCCTGGGTCTTTGCGAACGTCTTCATCTCGGTTGCGGTCTCCGCGATGCGACGGTGGTCGTCCACCGTGGCCGGGTTGGCGATCGCGACACCGATCGAGATGGAGAGCATCGCGAACCGGTTCGCGACCTTCTGGCGATTCTCGACCTCGATATATCCGCGCTCGGCATCGACGGTGTCGTAGAACGACGCGACGCCGGAATCGAACTGCTCGATGATCTTCGAGCAGAGCTTTTCGACGGCCGACGCAACGGTGAGGATCAGGAAGTCGTCGCCGCCGATGTGGCCGACGAATGAGTTCTCATCAACTTCGGATGCGACGCGGACTATCGTGTCCGCAGTGAAGACGATGATTTTGTCTCCGCGCATGAAACCGTAGTGATCGTTGAAGGCTTTGAAGTTGTCGAGGTCGGCGTAACAAATCGCGAATTGTTGGTCGCCGTTCAAACGATGCTTCACTTCGGCTTCAATCGTGACGTTGCCCGGTAGCCCCGTGAGCGGTGATTGAGCACGCATCTCACGCGTGCGACGCAACGTCGAATGGACGCGCGCGACGAGCTCGAGCGGATCGAAAGGCTTAATGATGTAGTCGTCGGCACCCGCGGTGAGGCCGGCGATCTTGTCGGCGCCGAGCGATTTCGCCGTCAGCATGATTACGTTGGTCTGCGCCGTGCGCCGGTCGGCACGGATGTGCCTGCACACCTCGACGCCGTTCATCTTCGGCATCATGACGTCGAGCAGGATGAGCGAAGGATGCAATTCCAATGCCATTTGCAACGCTTGCTCACCGTCGTTGGCAACGGCCACTTCGAAACCGTCGAGCTTCAAGTTGACCTCGACGAACCGCGCAATATCCGGATCGTCATCGGCGACGAGGATGAGGTCTGCCATCTCAGCTTCGCGGAAAGAGATTGCGCAGCGCACGCGCGGCGGCGGCGGGATCTCCTTGGCCGAAGATCGCCGTTGCGGCGCCGAGGACGTTCGCGCCCGCTTCGATACACCGCCGGCCGGTTTCGATGTTGACGCCACCGTCGACCGAGATATCCACGTCGAGGTCGCCGGCGTCGATGTGTGCACGCGCCTTTTCGATTTTCGGGAGTACCTCCGGAATGAATGCTTGGCCGGCCCATCCGGGATTGACCGTCATGCAATTCACGACGTCGATGTCATCGAGGAAGGGAAAAACCTCTTCGACCGGCGTTTCGGGGTTGACGGCGATACCCACGCCGAGACCGAGCTCGCGCGCCCGTTTGATCACGCCACGCGGATCGTCGGTGGCTTCGAAATGCATCACGACTGAGCTTCCTCCGGCTTCGGCGAACTGATCGGTCTGGCCGAGTGGGTCGGTGACCATCAAATGGCACTCAAGAGGCAGATCGGTGATCTTTCGCAACGCCTTTACCACAACCGGACCAATCGTGATGGGCGGGACAAAATGTCCATCCATGACATCGACGTGAAGCAGATCCGATTGCGCCGCGACCTCTGCGACATGCGCACCGAGCCGCGCGAAATCTGCAGACAAAATCGAAGGAGCGAGCTTATAGGTCACAGGCATTGCCGCAGATACTAATCTCCAGACCTCGCGACGTCAGGCTTGCTCACCGGACTCCAAGAGAGCCGTGGCGAACGCTTTGTGGCCGCGTAGGAACTCCTCCCCGCTCATTGTGCGGCTTCCTTCGGCTTGGACCTCCAGCAAGGCAAGCGACTGGCCGCCACACGCGACGATGGGCACGTCGCTCGCCGTGACGCTACCGGGCGCACCGGAGCCTTCCGGTGTGACGCGGGCGCGCCAGATCTTCAGGCGTCCCTCACTCCAGGTGGTAAATGCTCCCGGGGCGGGGTTAAACGCGCGGATTGTGTTTGCAATGTGTTGTGCCGGCCGGCGCCAGTCGATCCGTGCCTCTTCGGGCTTGATCTTCGGTGCCGGCGTAGCGCCGGAGGGATCTTGCGGCTCGCCGCCGGTGGAACCTCGCGTAAGCGCGTCGAGGCTCGCGACGAGCAGTCGCGCACCGATCGGAGCCAGGCGCTCGAGAAGCTCTCCGGCAGTTTCCTCTTCGCCGATCGCGACGCGTTCTTGGAGCAGCATAGGTCCGCTGTCGACGGACGGTTCCAGCAGAAAGGTTGTGACGCCGGTCGCTTTTTCGCCGGCTTGAATTGCGCGTTGAACGGGGGCGGCTCCCCGGTACTTCGGCAAGAGGGAGAAGTGCGCGTTGACGGCGGGCGCAACGGCGAGCACCTCGTGCGGCAAGATGTGCCCGTACGCGACGACGGCGAGAACGTCGGGCTCGTATGCCGCGAGCTGTTCGGTGAAGCCTTCGTGTTTCGGTGAAGCCGGTTGCAGAATCGGCAGATGCTCCGCGAGAGCGCGTTCTTTGACCGGTGACGGCGTCAGTTTTCCGGACCGGCCACGCGCGCGATCCGGCTGCGTCACAACGGCGGCAACGCCGTGGTCCGGCGAGAGGAGCAACAGCTCGAGCGCAACGGCAGCAACAGTGGGCGTGCCGAAGAAAATCGCGCGCACTACAGCGCCTGCGTCGGCTTTGGTGCCGGCGCCGCCCGCAGTCCGAGCTCGACTTCGCGCAGCGCCTTCATGGCTTCACGCCGGTATTCGGGCGTCAGCCGGTCGATGAAGAGAATTCCGTTCGTGTGATCGATCTCGTGTTGAAAGATGCGCGCGAGGAGCCCTTCTCCTTCGAGATGCGCCTCTTCTCCGTCGAGAGTCTGCGCGGTGACTCGTACCTGCATCGAACGTTCCACCGGCAAATAGAGACCGGGCAAGGACAAGCAGCCTTCTTCACCGAGCTGCTTTTCTTCGCTGTGCCACGTGATGTCCGCATTAGCGAGAACGCCGGACGTCTCGCCGTCGTCGAACGTGAACAGCCTTTTCGACACGCCGACTTGCGGCGCCGCCAGGCCGACGCCCGGCGCTGCGTACATCGTGTCGAACATATCGTCGGTAAGCCGCGCGAGGTCGGCATCGAACGTCGTCACGGTCTGCGCTTTGGTCGTGAGAATCGGATCGCCGAAGATGCGCATCTGCAGAATGCTCATGGAAGCACCTCGCGCGGATCGACGTCGATGCGCACGTCGATCCCTTCGGCCCGCCACGCACGAGCAGGTTCCGAGAGTGCCGCGATGAGCGCTTCGCGTGCTCTCTGCCGAACGATGATCACCGATCGCCCTTCCTCTTCCACCGGTCCAAGTATCTCCGCATCGGGCGCCGCCGCGCGCACGGTTTCCGCGACATCGGCGGCGCGCTCCGGCGTCGTGTCGATCCGAACGAGCGCCGCGTAGGGAGGATACCCAAGTTCTTTCCGCCGCGTTGATTCGGCGTGCCACCAAATTTTCATGTTCCAACGAACGAGCGTTTCGATAGCGGGATTCTTCGGCTGGTCGGTTTCGATGACGAAAACGTCTTGTCTGCTCAGCCAGCGGGCGCATTTCCGCCACGTTGCCAGAGCTTCCTCCGATGCGCGGAACTCCGGTACCGACAGCGCGGCGTCGGCTTCGACGACGGCAACGCAGCCGATTCTCTCGAGCTCCACGTCTCGCGCGATGACGGGCGTTGCGATGAGCAGGGGCGCGAGCCGGATCGCGTCCTCGAACGCGCTCTTATCCGCAGAGAGCGATCGAGCGTCCAGCCGCACCGCTTTTGTCTTCAAGACTCGTTCGGTGCGAGCCGCGACCGTTCTCAAGCTTTCGCCGCCGCGGTGCACGAGGAGGACGGCGCGCCGTCCGGCGTCGAGGGCCGCGCGCATGGCCGTTAGCGTTCTCGCCGAGGGCACGAGACGATCTTCGGCCTTCGTCCGGTCGATGACGAGAACGGCCGGACGGTCCGGCGGCTTCTTGGTCGCCCGGATGGAGTCGGTCCCCATCCCCTGCAAGACGCGACGCTCCATCGCGTCCATCACTTCCGCCGATGGTGGTATGCCGATGGCGAGAAAAACAGCACCGGCCGATCGAGCACGGTCGGCTGCGACGGGTCGGGCGTGGAAACGCGGGGTGCGCTTCTCTTTGAAGGAGACGTGCGCTTCGTCGTACATGATCACAAGGCCGAGGTCTTGCACGGGCGCGAAAACGGCGCTGCGGCCGCCGGCGGCTATCGTGAGCGTTCCGCGTCGCAATGCGAGCCAGTCCCGGTATCGTTCGCGAGGCGGGCGGTCGCTCCCTACCCACGCGATGTTGTCGCCGAGTGTCGCTTCGAGACTTTGTGCGATCGACGAAGGCCCCCGCAGATCGGGCAAGAGTATGAGGACGCCGCGACCGCGGCGGACGACGTCGCACGCGAGTGACGCAATCGCGTGTCCGCGGTCTTTCAGCCAAGCGCCCGACGTTGCGAAACCTTTGTAGGTGTGGTCTTCGATGTGCCGAAGGAGTGTCCCGCCCGAAGCGAATTCTCGCAGCCATGTGACGTCGAGATCGGGCAGCGGCATCGAAGGCTCCCGCGGCGGGATCTCTTCTTCTGAAACGGTCCGTTGCGGCACTGCGGCCGCGAGGGCCTCACCGAAACTTGAGAGATAGTGCTCCGCAACCGAATGGCAGACGTGGACGACGTCTTCGGCGAGCCCGGGACCGAGGACGGCGCGAATCGGCTGGACGCGCGGGACGTCCGATTCGTCGAGCAGTTCGACCACGACGCCTTCGCGCGATTTGCCGCGCACCGGCACGCGCACGAGCGACCCGACGTGGACGTCGTCATCAGGAACGCGGTACGTGTACGCCTGATCGAGGTGAGCGACGCCCGATCCGATGAGGACGACGTGGGCGAAGCTCAACGCGCTACAGCAGCGACTTCAGATCGTCCGCGCGGTCGGTGCGCTCCCACGTGAAGTCTTTTTCCTCACGGCCGAAGTGCCCGTACGACGCCGTCTGCTGATAAATGGGACGACGCAAGTCGAGGTCGCGCAAGATCGCCCCGGGGCGCAAATCGAAGATGTCCTGCACGGCCCGCTCGATTTGAACGACGTCTACTTTCTCGGTGCCGTAGGTCTCGATCTCGACGGAAACCGGGCGCGCAACGCCGATCGCATAGGCGACTTGCAGCTCGCACCGATCGGCGAGCCCGGCCGCGACGACGTTCTTTGCCGCCCAGCGCGCGGCGTACGCAGCGGAGCGGTCGACTTTCGTCGGGTCCTTGCCGCTGAACGCTCCTCCGCCGTGCCGCGCCATGCCGCCGTACGTGTCGACGATGATCTTGCGCCCGGTCAGGCCGGTGTCCGCTTTCGGGCCGCCGACCTCGAACTTTCCGGTCGGGTTCACGAACAGCTCGTACCCGTCGTAGTCGAGCTGCGCGTCGTGCAAGATGGGATCCACGACGTGCTCGCGAATGTCCGGCGTGAGCAACGTCTCGATGTCGATCTCGGGCTGGTGCTGCGTGCTGACCACGACGGTCCGAACGCGCACCGGCTTGTTGCCTTCGTATTCGATCGTGACCTGCGTCTTGCCGTCCGGCCGCAGGTACGGGACGACGCCGGCCTTGCGAACCTCGGCGAGGCGCCGCGCCAAGCGGTGTGCGAGCCAGATCGGCATCGGCATGAGCTCGGGCGTCTCGCGGCACGCGTACCCGACCATCATCCCTTGGTCGCCGGCGCCTTGCTCGTCGATCTCGTCCTTTTTCGTGCCGGAGCGGATCTCGAACGCGCTGTCGACGCCTTGCGCGATGTCGGGCGACTGGTCCTGGATGGCGACGAGCACGCCGCAGGTCTCGCCGTCGAAGCCGTACTTTGCACGCGTGTAGCCGATGTCGGTGATGACTTTCCGCACGAGCGCCGGAACGTCGATATACGTCGTCGTCGAGATCTCGCCGCCGATGATGGCGAGGCCGGTCGTCACGAACGTCTCGCAGGCCACCCGGCCGTAGGGGTCTTCCTTGAGGATCGCATCGAGAATGGCATCGGAAATTTGATCGGCCATCTTGTCGGGGTGACCCTCGGTGACTGATTCCGAGGTGTAGACCCAGCTTCGCGGCATCACGGTCGGCTCCTTCGTCGATAGAAATGGCAGCGCCCGCGCGAATTATACGCGGGCGCAGGCCTCGGCCGAAGCCGGGTTAATCCTGGATCAACACGTCGAACTGCACGTCTTCCCAGGATGGCTCGCCCTCGAAGTGCTCGAGCATCCGCTTGAAGAACGCGTCCTGAGCCGGATCGTCGGCGAGATCGAAGTACGTCTTCTTGTCCTGGCACAGAAAGATCGTCACCGTGGTCTCCGGGTGGCCATCCTGCGTGCCGCGGAACCAATAGACGGGCCCGGCGATCTTCGGGCGCATGGTTTCCATCCACTCTTTGTCAAGCGCGTCGAGTGCTGATTCCGAGCCCGACTTGACCTTCACGCGCGAGATGGTGCCGAACATGATGCCCTCCCTTTGGCGTCGTGCTGCCCGGAGACTACAACTGCGTCAGGGGGCAAGCCATTCACCGGAGGTCCCTGTGGATGCGAAGGCAATGATTCGCTCGTTGGCTTCGCTGGGCTACTTCTGAGGATTCTTCAAGGGCGACATCTTTGGGGGCGGCGGCGGCGTCGCGGGGCCGCCGAGGGGAGTAGCTCCTTTCGTACCTCTTTTGGATCCTTCTTCGCTTGCACATGTTCACGCCTAGCGCCTCGCCGCCACATCATCGGCCTCCGCTCGATAGACCTCCATGAATGCTATCTCATCCCCATTGAGCCAGAGCCCCGGTGCACCAGATTTCTGATTCCCTAAGGATCCATCGCCACTGATGTCGTAGGCAAAGCGAAGAAAAACTTCATGCCGGTCTCGCCCGAGGGTTTTCCGACGCCTAGCGCCGGTGAGGAGCGGAGTTCTTGGACCAGCTGCGTCTCGCCGCAGCCGATAGCTTCGCCCAGGAGCAGTGACGTCCGTGGCGGTGTGAGACGCGCGTGTAGTCGGGCATGACCTTGATGCCGCGAAGCGACATCCGAATCATTTCCGTGTCAGTCATTTTTGCGTTCCTCCTTTCTCCATAGTCCATCGTAGACAGTTCTTAAACGCTTGCAAATTGGTCAGATATTGCAGCGGTCCTGAGCGGTGGCCGAAAATATTCAGAACTTGAACGGTTTGAACTGGAGCCGTATCCGCGTGAACGCCGGATCATCAAACCCACTGATGACGTTGCTTCGGCCGCGACCGCAATAGCGTCCAAACTCATCCCCGCAAGTATCGCGAGCCCGGCGTACGCGCTCGAGCCGAAGTTCCATTCGCAGCCTTCGAGGCTTGTCTCGACTCAGTGCTTCAAGGGGCGGTAAACAGCACCGTCGCCTAGCGTGCCTCGATCTGCGCCGGTCGTTCCCCCGAAGATCAGTACCTCGCTACCGTCCCATGCGGCTGCTTGATTGGTGCGTGACTGCAGCGGGGCGGCAGGGAGCAGATTCCACTGTTCCCGAATCGGATCGAAAGCTGCGCCGTCATCCAGCGTTGCTCCTGATCCTAAGCCACCCCAGATAATCATTTCGCGCCCTGACCAAAGAGCGACGTGGCCACTGCGTCCCGCAACCATGGCAGGGGGAACGGATCTCCATCGATTCGCGATCGGATCATATTTGGCTCCATCGCCGAGAACGGAGCTCACACCGATGCCTCCCCATACCAACATCTCGTGCCCCGTCCATACGGCTGATTGTCCCGACCGAGCTCCTAGCGGAGCCTGCGGAAGCAGGCGCCATGAATTCGCGGCGGGATCGTAAGCTGCGCCGTCACCGTATGTAGCAGCCCCTACTCCGCCCCATATCAGCATGTCACGACCTGTCCAGACGGCCGTTGCCTCGTAGCGGGCCTTGAGTGGAGAGCGGGACAGCATTCGCCAATCGTTACTCCTTGGATTGTACGCCGCGCCATCGTCAAACACGGAAGAGCCGGCCCCTCCCCACACCAACATCTCGCGCCCCGTCCAAATAGCCACATGGCCCTTCCGAGAAACGATTGGTGCGGGCGGCAAGACGCGCCATCGATCCGCTTTGACGTCGTAAGCAAACCCGTTTCCTGTAGCGGGCTCAGCTTCCGAGATGCTTCCACCCCAAACAAGGACATCGCTTCCTGTCCACACTGTTGTATGCGCGAACCCCGATCTCGGAATTGATGCCAGTCGTCTCCAGGAGTTGCGCCTTGGATCGTAGGCGTAACCGTCGCGAGAATAAGTTGGTCCGGCGCCACCTTGCACTCGATATCCGCCCCAGTACAAAAGTTCCTCTCCCGTCCATGCGAAAGCGCCCCGCGCGCGATCCTGTAACGGACTCTTCGCTATGAGGGCCCAACAGTTCGTGCGAGATGCCGACTTCGAATGACAGAGTTGATGAGGTGGCGGGGCGACTGCGTGAAAAATGACTAACGCGATGCTCCCAAGTACGGCAAGCAGGAGCAAGACAGCGATGGCACGCCGCCGCCCCTTTCGTCCTAACCCACTTGCGACTTCGCGGGGACCGCGGAGAGAAGTCTCTTCTCTCATTGGCCGGTTGGCGAAGATGGGAGGTCGCGCGGTGCAACAAATAGCTTGAGTTCGCCGCCTATAGCCTGCGCTCTGGCCGTTGCTGCATCGGCATGGCCGCCATGCAAACTGTCGAGCGCGTTCTCGGAACTGATAACCCCCCAAACAAAATCTTGCTCGGAGAGAAAATCCGGGGCCTTCTTCAACGCCAGTGACGAGTCAGATTCGAGCTCATCTGTAGCATCCTGAATGTCGCTGAAAGCCGCAACGATTGTCCCGTCTGGACGCACCAGGATCCACGATTGGGCGGAAGCACAGGCGTGTTCATCTGTCGGATTGGTCATGGACCACCCGTCGAAATGACAATCTGGACGAGAAGCGTCGTCGCAAGAATCCCCAGAGATAGTCGTGAATGAATCTCGAACCGCGGACTCGCTAAGTAGGTCTCTAGCCGCGCAGCGACACCTGAGGAGAGACGTCGATGGACAAACGGAAGCGCTCCGCGAACAGCGCCGAGTGTGACCCCAGTCCAAAAGGCGAGGCGCGGATCCCCTCTTGCCACTAACGCCGCGAGAATGCCATAAGCGATCGCGTGGTAAATCCACGTGAGGGCGGCGAAGCCAATGACAAAGCCGAAGGCTGCCGAGTACCATAAGGGGCTTCGCTGAAGCCATTCACTTGGCACCTGCCGTCGGCGCTCTGGCAGAAAAGCCATTTGACCCATCAACTGCAGACCTACAGCTAAGAAGGCGACCACCGCGGCGGCGATCAGGACGAGCTCGCGGGGAAGAAATCGGCTCGCGGATACGACACCGGCGAGTAGCGCGCCGAGCACAATTCCCCCGACCGTGCTCGAAATGCCAAATACGATCGAATAGCGCGCTGGCAACGTAAAATTGCCCTGACCGACCGGCCAGGAGAACACTCGGTTCATCGAAAGACCTCAGCCTGACGAGGTGTAAGCCAATGCCATCAAGCCGGTTGAGATTAGAATTGCTCCGTCTGGAAGCATGGAAGTTCAGGCCGCTGCTGGCGCACAGCAAGAGAATTGGCAGATGCACTTGTTGTATGTGCCTCCACAACTACTGCAAGATCCACCACAATGGCCGCCGCAAACCGATGGCGGGCAGCAACAATCGCAGCAAATCGTGCGGAAGCACGATGCACTCGCCCAGCAGAAGGCTCCCGAGCCACATTGACCGCTGTTGTATATCTGTTGCTTGCACGGGGACCGGCATGTTTTTTCGGCGTTGTCGCATCCGCTGGTAGGGCAGAGCGGGGCTGGGCCACAGCAGGCAGTCGGGGACGCCCCAGCCGAGGGTCGAAGCACCGATCCGACGAGCGCACCGGAGGCTCCGACCAGAAGTGTTGACTCTAGCAGTCGTTTGAGAAACGTCCTTCGAGAGGTTTTGGTTGCGAAGCCTTCCGCCGCTCGCAAGACGAGCGAAGTGCCGTTACCCCCCGTGCTCATCTCGCAACGACCTCCTTCACATTATCTTGGTCACGCTGGAGCAAGGCTTTGATGGACGGGCCATCATCACCAATCGTCTTCAGGCGAACAGCGCCATCGGCCGATATGAGAATGGAAAACGGATACGCGGGCGGACTCTCGTCCGTCAATACTCCGTCGTGACCCAGCAAGTTGATCGCCGGGAAACGAGTTTTCAGCTCCAGGGCAAAGTCCTCGCTTCCACGCACGACAAGCACTGCATCCAGGTCCGTGACGGGCAGATCGTCCGATTCGAACAATTGCTTGAGCAGAGATTCGCACACGGGGCAATCTTCTTGGACGAAAATCAACAATCGCCAAGACGATGACTGGGTGGGAAACAGTGAGACTAACTCGTCCGGCGCGTGCCGTCCGACTTCAGGGCCAAACGATCGCGTCAAATACGCTCGCGGTCCGAGCGTAATAATCCCAAGTTGACGATATACCGCTAGAGTGAGAAGCAGAATTGACCCAACGGCAATCCATTGAAAGACCTCGTTGAGTATTCGACCGTCTACCATAGAACCCCCCCATCTCCAACACGCTCCAACTCGCGACCGGTTCGGATGAACGCATCGACTGCATACGCAAATAAGCAGGACGACGCGGCGGCGCCGAGGGCTATAGGCGATTGAGCTTCTGGCATGTACCGCTGCGAAGCCACGGCAGCAGAGATTGCCATCAAGAGAAGAGATACGTTTCGGATGATGCGCGGGCGCTTCTTCATTCCGAATTCGAATGCGCCGCCAAAGCAGCGGCAAGAGGTTCCCTCGGGAATTCGGGTGACGTAAACGGAATACAGCGCGAACAGGGTCGCCGCCACAAAAAACCCTTGGGAGGGCTTGAAGGCGAGGACCAGAGCCGCTACAGATTCCATAACAAGCAGAGCAACTGCGATCACGCCGTTGAGCGGGCGCGGGACTGGAATCAGTTTGGCGAAGGAACGTATTCCTTCACGACGCCATGCGAGTGCCTTGCTGAGCACGGACGCAAGAAGTACGAATGCCAGAAATAGCGCGACAGTACCAAGAGCGATCGACGGGGTCACTGGTCCGACTTCCCTTCGGCTCAGCTGGGTTTTTGTCTTACCACGCCGGGCCGGGATTAGTCAATAGCTACTACGATAGCCAAACTTCACTGGCTCTTCGAAAAGCGACAACCGTGTGCGATGCGGTCGCAAATTGCGGCGGCCATCGCGGACTTTGTTTGGAGAGGGAAATCGACTTCATCTCCTTGCGCGGTGAGCAGCACCGCTTGGTTCGTGTCGTGCTCGAAACCGGCGTGCGGGCCGCCGACCACGTTCACGATGATCATGTCGAGATTCTTCGCCGCCAGCTTCTTCCGCGCGTTGGGGACCGCATCCTCGGTCTCGGCGGAAAAGCCGACGAGAAACTGCGACGTCTTCGTGCGACCGAGCTCCGCGAGTATGTCGTCGGTGCGCTCGAGAGAAATCGCCGGCAAACCGGCGTCCTTCTTGATCTTCGACGTCGCCGGATTGACGGCGCGAAAGTCCGCGACGGCCGCCGCTTTTACGACCACGTCTGCTTCGTCGAAATGAGCGAGAACAGCATCGCGCATCTCCGAGGCAGTTCGTATGCGGACGATATCGACCCTATCGGGATCGGCCAAGTGCGTCGGGCCGCTCACCAACGTGACGGCCGCGCCGCGACGTGCCGCTTCCGTTGCGATCGCGTACCCCATCTTTCCCGAGGAGCGGTTGCCGATGAAGCGGATCGGATCGATCGGCTCTTGTGTGCCGCCGGCGGTGACGAGGAAGCGCACGCCGGCAAGATCGCGGCCGTGCGAAAGCTCGTCGGAAATCTTCTCCAGAATCGCGCGATGCTCGGCGAGACGCCCGACGCCTTCGTCGCCGCCGGCAAGCTCCCCTATCTCGGGCTCGACAATAAGGCAGCCTCGGCCGCGCAGTGTTTCGATGTTCGCGCGCGTCGCCGGATGCTCCCACATCTCGGTATGCATCGCCGGTGCGACGACGATGGGGCACGTCGCCGTGAGCACCACGTTCGTCAGCAAGTCATCGGCGATGCCGTGCGTCATCTTTGCGATCGTGTTCGCCGTTGCCGGCGCGACGACGATGACGTCGGCGCTGCGCGCGAGGCGGACGTGGACGACGAGCTCCGGAGAGTCGAAGACGTCGGTCGGAACCGAATGATGCGTGACTGCTGCGAAGGTCGCCGGGCCGACGAAGCGCTGCGCGGCCTCGGTCATCAGGACTTGGACGTCCGCTCCGGCCTTTCCGAGAAGGCGGGCCAGCTCAACCGCCTTGTAGCAGGCGATGCCGCCGGTGACCCCTAAAAGAACGCGGGCGCCCCGGAGGGCGCCCAGCTCGGTGCTCATTACTTGATGCCTTCGACCTGCCGCTCGTATGCGATCTTGCCCTGCGCGATCTCTTCAAGGGCAGTCGTCAACGGCTTCGCGCCCGGCGCCTGCGGGACGAGTGGCGGAACGAACTCGCCGATGCCCTCGCCGAGCTGGCTGTAATACGAGTTGATCTGGCGGGCACGCTTCGCGGCCATGATCACCAAGGTGTACTTGGAATCCACTTGGGCCAGGAGGTCGTCGATCTTCGGTTCGATCATCATAGGGAGGGCGTCCTTTCGTGAATCAGCCGGATCCCATTATACGGAGGACTGCCTCCACCGCCTGGTCGAGATCGTTGTTGATGACCCGGTGCTCGAATTCGGGCGCGGCGTCGAGCTCGTGGCGGGCCGTGGCCAGGCGTTTTTCGAGCGCGTGGTCCGGGTCGGTGGCGCGTTCTCGCAACCGGGTCTCGAGAACCTCCCACGACGGCGGCTCGATGAAGATCGTCACCGAGTCCGGAACCCTGTTCTTTACCTGGCGCGCGCCCTGGACCTCGATCTCGAGCACCACGTCGGTGCCCTCTGCCAGGGCCTTTTCGACCGGGGCGAGCAGCGTGCCGTAGAGGTGGCCCGCATACGCGGCGTACTCCAAGAAGGCTTTGGCGTGTACGAGATCCTCGAAACGCTCGGAATCGACGAAGGTGTACTTGCTATCGGTTTCGCCCGGGCGTCGCGGACGGGTCGTTGCCGACGGGGCCAGGCGGGTTTGGGGTCGGCGACGCAGCACTTCGCCCAGCAGCGTCGTCTTACCGACCCCGGAGGGGCCGGCGACCACGAAAAGGCGAGCCGTGGCTACGGGGCGTTGAACTCGCCGAGCAGGGCTTCGCGTTGCTTTCCGCCCAGCCCACGGATACGCCGGCTCGACGAAATGTCGAGCTTCTCCATGATCTTGCGCGCCCGGACCTTGCCGACGCCCGGGAGAGACTCCAGGACGCTCGAGACCTTCATCTTGCCGATCGTCGCGTCACTCGGACTGTCCAGGACCTGGGGAAGGGTCAGCTGGCCGGTCTTGAGTTGCTGCTTCAGCTCCGCCCGAGCCTTGCGAGCTTCGGCGGCCTTCTCCAGAGCCTGCTTTCGCTGCTCCTCTGTTAGTTGAGGAAGCGGCATATGTACCTCCTTCGGTGGGCCGGTGAGGCGGCCGGAGCATACCACCGGCCCTTGGTCGATACAAAGATCCTGGGAACGGTTTCCGCAGGTCAGGAGCCTTGCAGGCCACTGCGAGTGGTGATAGGGCTCCTACGCCAACGAGCGGCTTCCCGGCGAATGGATCGGAACGCCGTCTGCACACGCTGGGCAATTCGCCGGGTCATATGTCTCGGCGTCGACTTTGAGCAGTGACTCGAGGCGGAACGCCGGCGCACTGGGACTGCGGTCAACGAGGGAACCGACGCCGATGACCTTCGCGCCGGCGGACTTTGCGAGCGACACGCATTCCGCCGCGGACCCGCCCGTCGTGATGACGTCTTCGACGACGATCACACGCTCCCCCGGCGCGATCGCTTGACCGCGACGCAACGTGAGCTTTCCGTCCTGACGCTCGGCGAAAACGAAGCGAGCGCCGAGTGCCTCGGCAACGGCATTCCCGATCAAGATCGCGCCGACGGCCGGCGACAGCACGACGTCGGCGCCTTCGACAAACCGCTCGGCGAGAGCCTCACCCAAAGTGCGTGTGGTTTTCGGGTGCTCAAGCGCTCGCTGGCATTGCAGGTAGACGCGAGAATGGCGGCCGCTCGAGAGCTTGAAATGACCCGTTTGAAGAACATGTGTCTGTTCGAAGATGTCGTCGGCCTCGCTCATAGCTCCTCCAGGATTGCCCGCGCCGCCGCGCCGGGATCGGTTGCCCGCGTGATCGGACGCCCGACGACGATGTGCGTTGCGCCGGCTTTCATTGCCTCGGCGGGGGTCGTCCCCCGCGCGTGCTCGTCCTGCGAGTGATCGGCCGGACGAATGCCGGGCGTCACGATCAGGAAATCGTCCGGCGCGACTGCGCGCACTGTTTCGAGGTCGGCCGGTGCGCAGACGACGCCGTCGCATCCGGCGTCGACGGCGAGCGTCGCCAGCAATGAAACCGCGTCTTGCGCGGGTGGTAATCCGATTTCCGCCAATGCCGCGTCGTGCAAGCTCGTGAGAATCGTGACGGCGAGCAGCGCCGTGCCCTCGGGCTTGTCTGCGACCGCGGCTTCGAGCATCGCCCGGCCTCCGAGCGCGTGGACGTTCACCATTGCCGGCCGGAGGGGCGCGAGCGCGCGCATCGATCGCGCGACGGTTGTCGGAATGTCGTGCAGCTTGAGGTCGAGAAAGATCGGCGCGTCGATCGAGCGCACTGCGTCGGGGCCGGCAGCGTAAAAAAGCTCCATGCCTATCTTGAAAGCACCCGCGGCGTCGCCGATGTGCTTCGCGAGCGTGGAGGCTTCATCGATGGACGGCACGTCGAGCGCGACGATCAGTGGGTTGCTCATCCTTCGATCTTCACCTGACCTCTCAATTGATCGATGCTCGCGATGTTTCGTTCGCGGAGGATTTCTTCGAGGCGTTGGATGACGTGCTCGGTTGCGTGTGGATCGATGAAAGTTGCGGTGCCGACGGCGACCGCCGTCGCTCCCGCGAGGATCAGCTCGAGCGCGTCGTCGCCGGTGCGCACACCGCCCATTCCGATCAGCGGCAGGTGTGGCAGCGCGCGGGCGACCTGAAAGACGCAACGGACCGCGATCGGCTTGATAGCAGGCCCGCTCAGCCCGCCCGTCGCCGTGGAAAGCTTCGGCTTGAACGTGACCGTGTCGATTGCCATGCCGAGCGTCGTGTTGATCAGCGCGAGGCCATCCGCCCCGGCACCGGCGGCCGCATCCGCTATCTCCACGATGTTGGTGACGTCGGGTGAAAGCTTTGGAAGGATCGGAACGCTCGCTACCTCTTTGACTGCTCGCGTGACCTCCGCGGTTCGCTCCGCGCTGAGCGCGAACATGAAGCCGCGATCTTCGAGGTTGGGACACGAGAGGTTGAGCTCCATCGCGACGAGGGCCGGCGCGCCGTTCAATGCTTCTGCGCACGCGACGTATTCCTCGACGCTTTGTCCGCCGATGCTCGCGATCGCTTTCACGTTTCGGTCGGCGAGCCAGGCCAGATCGTTGCGAACGAAAGCGTCGACGCCGGGATTCTGAAGGCCGATCGCGTTGAGCATCCCGCTCGGCGTCTCGGCGCCGCGGGGCGGATCGATACCGAGCCGCGGCTTCAGGGTCACGGTCTTGCAGACGACCGCACCCAATCTTTGGAGATCGACGAAACGGCTCATTTCCTTGCCGGAGCCGAAGCATCCGGACGCCGTTACCACCGGGTTGCCGAGCCGGACGCCGGCGAGATTGACGCTGAGGTCGTTCATCGCCACTCGACCGCCGACCCGTCGAACACCGGGCCTTCCGTGCAGCAGCGCTGCATTTTCACGCCGTCGCTCGTGCGCACGGGGACGACACACGTCCAGCACACGCCGATGCCGCACGCCATGAATTCCTCCGTCGCGACGTGGCAGGCGATCCCTCTCGATCCGGCGAGCGCGGCGACCGCCGCAAGCATCGGCATTGGACCGCACGCGTACACCGCTGCAGCGCCGTCCACGTCCGTCATCGCATCGGTGACGAGGCCGCGCACCCCTGCCGAGCCGTCGTCGGTCGTGATGATCACCTCGTCGAACGCGTCGCTCGTTTCGCCGATGCCGAACACGCGTTGTTCGGTCGCGGCGCCGGCGATCAGCGTCGTCCGGCGGCCGGCGCTCCGGAGCTCGTGCGCGAGCTGGAAGAGCGCGCTCGCGCCGTAACCGCCGCCGACCATGACGGCGCGGCCATCAATCGTGGGCTCAGCAAACGGCGTCCCGAGCGGCCCGACGACGTCGAGGAACGTGCACGCCGGTCTCGTCGCGATCCACTGCGTTCCGGGGCCGAGCACGTCGAACGCAATTTCGACGAGCCCCTCGTCTGCGTACGTTCGGTAGATCGAAAAAGGGCGCCGCAGCAAGTGGCCGGTATCCGGATCGAGTCCGATGTTCACGAACTGTCCGGGGCGTGCGGTGCGCGCCATATCCGGCGCCGCGAGGGCGAGGACCTTGTACGCGCCGCACCGCCGGATGCCGGTGATCATGACCTCGTGCTGCAGCGTCGCGACACTCATTCCTGAAACTCCTGCAAGCTCGTCACGGTCACGTCGGTGCGCAGCAACTCGGAGATACCTTGCACCGCTGCTTGCAAGCCGGCGAGCGTCGTGATGCAGGGGACGCCGTACCGAACCGCCGCGGTGCGAATGTAGTCGCCGTCCTTGCGCGGCCCGCTACCGGCCGGCGTGTTGATGACGAGTGCGACCTCGCCGCGTGCCAGCAAGTCCCCCACGTGCGATCCGCCTTCGCCGAGCTTCGGGACCGGCTTTGCCGCGATGCCGTTCCGCGCGAGCATCTCGGCCGTGCCTTCGGTAGCCACGATGTCGAATCCGAGGTCGGCCAGCTGCTTCATCGGCATGATCACGCTGCGCTTGTCGCGGTCACGCACGCTGACGAAGACCGTTCCGTTGCGCGGCAAACGCGCGTCGACGGCTTCCTCGGCCTTTGCGAACGCCATGCCGAATACGCGATCGATTCCCATGACCTCGCCGGTCGACTTCATCTCGGGGCCGAGAATCGTGTCGACGCCGGGAAACCGTCCGAACGGCAACGCAGCTTCTTTGATTGCGGTGTGTTTCAGGTCGCGCTCGGTCGGCTCCTTGTCGGGGACGAGGCCGCGTTTCCTGAGGCTCGCGATCGACTCCCCCACCATGACCAGCGTCGCGACTTTCGCCAGAGGCACGCCGGTCGCCTTGGACACAAACGGCACCGTCCGCGACGCGCGCGGGTTCGCCTCGAGCACGAAGATGTTGGCGTCCTTGAGCGCGAACTGGATGTTGATAAGGCCGCGCACGCCGAGCTCGCGCGCGATCGCTTCCGTCGCGGCACGGATTTCCGCGATCTGCTTCTTCGACAATGTGTGCGGCGGCAGCACGCACGCCGAGTCGCCGGAATGGATACCGGCTTCTTCGATGTGCTCCATGACCCCACCGAGGTACAGCTCGTCGCCGTCGAAGATCGCGTCGACGTCGACCTCGATCGCATCCTCGAGAAAGCGGTCGATGAGAATGGGGTGCTCGGGCGAAACTTGCACGGCGGTCTCGATGTAATTCCTGAGCGCGTCCTCGTCGTACACGATTTGCATCGCGCGGCCGCCGAGTACGTACGAGGGCCGGACGAGCACCGGATATCCGATCCGGTCGGCGACGGCTCGCGCCTCGTCGAACGACGTCGAAATCCCCCACGGGGCGTGTGGCAGCTCGAGCTTCGCGAGAAGATCGCCGAAGCGACCGCGATCCTCCGCGCGATCGATCGCGTCCGGCGGCGTGCCGATGATCGGGACGCCGGCTCGTTCGAGGGGCACGGCGAGCTTCAGCGGCGTCTGGCCGCCGAGCTGGACGATGACGCCTTCCGGCTGTTCCGCGTCGACGATCGCGATAACGTCCTCGAGCGTGAGCGGCTCGAAGTACAAGCGGTCGGAGGTGTCGTAATCGGTTGACACCGTTTCCGGGTTCGAGTTCACCATGATCGTTTCGTAGCCGGCCTCGCGCAGCGCGAAAGACGCGTGGACGCAGCAGTAGTCGAACTCGATTCCCTGGCCGATCCGGTTCGGGCCCGAGCCGAGGATCATGATGCTCCGCTTTGTGCCGCGAACGACTTCGCTCTCGCTGCCCGCGTAGGTCGAGTAATAGTAAGGCGTCTTCGCTTCGAACTCGGCAGCGCATGTATCGACGGTTTTGAAGACCGGGGATCCGCGTTGCGCAGCAATGTTTCGCTCTTCGGAGTCGGTAAGGATCGCAATCTGGCGATCCGAGAAACCAAATTGTTTTGCGACCCGAATTTCCTCGGGTGTCATAGCGCCGGCTCCCTCAAGTTCGACTCGAAGATCGGAAATCTCAAGAATCTGATTGAGGAACCACGGGTCGATCCCGGTCACCTTGGCCACTTGTTCGACGCCCGCGCCGCCGCGGAGCGCCGCCTCGACGAAAAAGAGGCGGTCCGGGCTCGGCTTTTCGAGTGATTCGAGGGAGCCGTCCCACACCGCGTCCTTGCCGTCGCCGTTCAAGCCGTAGCGGTCCGACTCCAGCGAACGAATCCCCTTCTGCAACGCTTCCTTGAATGTCCGCCCAATCGCCATCGCTTCGCCGACCGATTTCATCGCGGTCCCGAGAACCGGCTCGGCGCCGGGGAACTTCTCGAACGCGAAGCGTGGAATCTTCACAACCACGTAGTCGATCGCCGGCTCGAATGAAGCCAGCGTCTCTTGCGTGATGTCGTTCGGAATCTCGTTCAGCGTGTAGCCGACGGCCAGCTTCGCAGCGATCTTTGCGATGGGGAACCCAGTCGCCTTCGACGCGAGTGCGCTGGACCGCGACACGCGCGGATTCATCTCAATGACAACGAGACGACCGTCGTCGGGGTTGACCGCGAATTGGATGTTCGACCCGCCGGTATCGACGCCGATGGCGCGAATGCACCGAATCGCCGCGTCGCGCATCGCTTGGTATTCGCGGTCGGTCAACGTTTGCGCCGGCGCGACCGTGATCGAATCGCCGGTATGCACGCCCATCGGATCGACGTTTTCAATCGAGCAAATGATGACGACGTTATCGGCGGTGTCGCGCATGACCTCGAGCTCGTACTCCTTCCACCCTAGTACGCTCTCTTCGATCAGCACCTCACCGATGCGGCTGCGCGCGATGCCGTCGCCGGCGATGCGCACCAAGTCCTCGGCGTCGAACGCGATGCCGGATCCGGCGCCGCCGAGCAGGAAAGACGGACGCACGATCACCGGGTAGCCGAGCGCCGTCGCGTGCGCGAGCGCTTCGTCGACCGAGTACGCCCACCCGCTTCGCGGAAGCGCGATGCCTGTTTCGCGCATCGTCTGCGCAAAAAGCCGCCGGTCCTCGCCTTTGGCGATCGCGTCGAGGCGCGCGCCGATCAGCTCGACGCCGAAGCGATCGAGCACACCGGACTCCGCCAGCTCGACCGCGACGTTCAGCGCCGTTTGCCCGCCGAGCGTCGGCAGGAGCGCTTGGGGACGCTCGCGCTCGATGACTTTTGCGACGATGTCCGCGGTAATCGGCTCGACATACGTGCGATCGGCGAACTCGGGATCGGTCATGATCGTCGCGGGGTTCGAATTCACGAGCACTATGCGGAACCCGTCGTCGCGCAACACCTTGCACGCTTGCGTGCCCGAGTAATCGAACTCGCACGCTTGCCCGATGACGATCGGGCCGGATCCGATGATGAGGATCGTTTCGAGATCGGTGCGACGTGGCACCCTATCGCCACCCCTCGTACAAGCCCAGCTTGATGTGCTCGGCCCAGATCGCGCGGTTTTCCTGCGGGGTGAGCATCCCCATCGCTATCGCGAACCGGCTCATCCCTTCGAGCGATGCGACGATCGACCGGAGCTTTTCGGCCTCGCCGGCGTCGCGGCCTTTCAGGTCGGCCGACGCGTTTTGCTCGCCGGACAGCTTTTGCTTGAGCGCCAACGCGCGGGCGAACTCCGAGCGAAGCGTCTCGACGGCCTTTGCTGCGAGCGCTTTTTCTTCCGGCGTCCGCCGCGGTTTCTTCGTTTTGGGAGCCGCCGGCGCGCCGAGCGTTCTCAGTCCTGAGACGTGCGGCTTATCGGTCATCTTGCCGCCTCCATCGATGCATTGAACTGATCGAACAAGTACCGGGCGTCGTGCGGACCAGGTGAGGCCTCGGGGTGATACTGCACCCCGAACGCCGGGATATCGAGACAGCGAATTCCCTCACACGTCGCGTCGTTCAAGTTAGTGTGCGACACCTCCACGGTTCCGAACGCGGTGGCGTCCCGCAGCGTGTCCGGATCGACGGCGAAGCCGTGATTGTGGCTCGTCACCTCTACGCGGCCGGTTGCAACGCGCAGCACCGGCTGATTGATGCCGCGGTGACCGAACTTCAGCTTGTACGTGCGCGCGCCGAGCGCCAGCCCGAGGATCTGGTGGCCGAGGCAAATGCCGAATACGGGGATCCGACCGAGCAACGCCGCGACGTTGTCGATGCCGCTTTTCACGGTGGCCGGGTCCCCGGGTCCGTTGGAAAGAAAAACGCCGTCGAAGCCGCCGCTCAGGATCGCGTCGGCCGGATGGGACGCGGGATACACCGTCACGTCGCATCCTGCCGCTCCGAGCAGCCGCAGGATGTTGTACTTGATGCCGAAATCGTACGCGGCGACTTTGAACAGCGGGTCCGATGTGGGGTCGCCGACCGCGTCGGCCGCGCGATAGGGCTGCCCGGTCGTCACGGGATCGACGAGGTTCAAGCCCTCCATCGACGGCGTGGCGAGCACGCGATCGCGCAGGGATACCGGGTCGAGATCGGCCGTCGAGATCGCGCCGCGCATCGCGCCGAGCGAACGGATGTGTCGCGTGAGCATGCGGGTGTCGATGCCTTCGATGCCGACGACGCCCGCATCGGCGAGGTAATCCGGCAACGAGCCGGTCGCGCGGTAATTCGAGTACGCCCGAACCGCTTCGTGCACGACAAAGCCGGCGACTTGAACCCGCCCCGACTCGATGTCTTCGCCGTTGACGCCGTAGTTACCGATATGCGGATACGTCATCGTCACGATCTGGCTGTGATACGACGGATCGGTTAAGACCTCTTGGTAGCCGGACATCGACGTGTTGAAGACGACCTCGCCGAAGGTTTCGCCGGCCGCGCCGAAGGAACGGCCCTCGAACGTCGTGCCATCTTCGAGAACGAGTATCGCTTTCGTCACTTGGCCTTCCGCGCCTTACCTTTCTCTTCCGCTTTGCGCTTGCCGCGGTCGCGCTTCGCGCGCTCGCGATCCTTCGCCCAACGAACCGGCTTTCTGTCACCCTTGCCCATTCGTGATCCTCCCTTCGCGAACGGTGAACCGCCCGCCGTAGATCGTGTGGTGGACCTTGCCCTTCAGCTCTCGTCCGACGAACGGCGTGTTGCGCGACCGCGTCGCCATCGTTGCGGCGTCGATCGTCCAGGCCGCTTCGGGATCGAAGACCGTGATGTTCGCCGGAGCGCCTTCGTTCAAAGGACCGCCGTGTCCGCTGAGCCCGCGAATCCTCGCCGGCGCCGTGCTCATCCTTTCGACGAGCCTTGTCAGGTCGAGGCCGGCTTCTGCGCATACCACGCCCAGTGCCGTCTCGAGGCCGACCATGCCACACGGCGCCGCATCCCATTCGCGTTCCTTGTCGTCTTGCGTGTGCGGCGCATGGTCGGTGGCGACGCAGTCAATCGTTCCGTCGAGCAGCGCGTCGCGCAGCGCTTCGACGTCGGCCTTCGTGCGTAGGGGCGGCGCGACCTTGTACACGGGGTCGTACGTGCGAATGAGATCTTCGGTCAGACACAGGTGGTGGGGTGTGACCTCGGCGCTGATCGAGGCGCCGGCCGCTTTCGCTGCGCGAATGAGCGCGACCGTCCCCGCCGTCGACACATGCGGGACATGTAGCCGCGCACCGGTCAGCCTGGCCAGCGCGAGGTCACGAGCGACGATCAGCTCCTCGGCCTCCGCCGGAATGCCCGGCAATCCGAGAATCGAGGAAACGTCGCCTTCGTTCATCTGCCCGCCGGCCGCAAGGTCTCCTTCTTCGGCGTGATTCGCGATGATCGCGTCAAACGTGCGCGCATACTCCATCGCCCGCCGCATCAAAGCCGCGTTTTGCACACACCTTCCGTCGTCGGAAAAGAAGCGGACGCGTGCCGAGCTCGTAGCCATCTCCCCCATCTCCGCCAAGCGCTCGCCTTTGAGCCCAACGGTGATGGCGCCGACCGGATACACGTCGACCAAGCCGGCGCGCCGGCCGAACGCGGCAACCTGCTCCACGATGCCCGCGTTGTCGGCGACGGGGTCGGTGTTCGCCATCGCGCATACGGCCGTGTAGCCGCCGAGGGCAGCGGCGCGAGAGCCCGTTTCGACGGTTTCCGCGTCCTCTCGGCCGGGCTCCCGCAGGTGCGTGTGAAGGTCGACGAATCCGGGAGCAACGACGAGGCCGCGGCAATCGACCACGTCGGCGTCGTCGCTCGAGATCTCCGGCGCAATGCCGGCCACACGCGAAGCCCGGAGCAAAACGTCGGCCACCTCGTCCCGACCTGCGGCCGGATCGACGACGCGGCCGCCCTTCAGCAAGACATCACGCACTCGCGCTCGCCTCCACACTGTGCTCTCCGCCGAGCATCAAATAGAGCAGCGCCATTCGTGTCGCGATGCCGTTCGCAACCTGGTCGGTGATCACGCTCCGCGGGAGCTCTGCGGCTTCCGCAGAGACCTCGACCCCGCGGTTCATCGGACCGGGATGCATGATAAGCGCGTCGTCCTTCAGGAGCGCGGCGCGGCGGGAGTCGAGCCCCCAGAGTCGCGAATACTCCGACAACGACGGCAGGAAGCCGGCCTCCATTCGCTCTAGCTGAATACGAAGCACGTAGACGACGTCGATCTTCGGAAGCACCTCTTCGATTTCGGCCGTGAGCTCCACGCCCCAGGATGACGCGTTGGGCGGCATGAGCGTCGGCGGCCCGACCAGCGTCACTTCCGCGCCGAGCATCTGCAGCGCCAGCACATCGGACCGCGCGACGCGTGAGTGCCGCACGTCGCCGACGATCGCGACGCGCAGCCCGGCGAACGACGGGAAATGCTGGCGCATCGTGTAGAGATCGAGGAGCGCTTGCGTTGGGTGCTCGTGCATCCCGTCGCCGGCGTTGATGACGTTCGCCGACACCCACTTCGAAAGACGAAGCGGCGCGCCGGAGGATTTGTGACGGACGACGATGCAATCGACGCCCATTGCCTCGATCGTCTGCGCAGTGTCCTTCAGCGACTCGCCCTTTTCGACGCTGGAGCCCGACGCGGAGAAGTTGAGAACATCGGCTGATAACCGTTTGGCCGCCAGCTCGAAAGAGAGCCGCGTGCGCGTCGAAGACTCGTAGAAGAGGTTGACGATCGTCCGTCCGCGTAGCGTCGGATACTTCTTCACTTGGCGCGAGCCGACATCGGCGAGAGAGGCGGCGGTGGCGAGGATTTTCTCGATCCCATCGGGATCCAGATCCCGTATCGAGAGCAGATGCCTGATCATCGAACGGCCTCCTTCGGTGATTCTTCGCCGAGCGTGACCACGTCCTCGCCGTCGACTTCGCCGAGGTGAACGCGGACCTCTTCATGACGCGCGGTCGGAACGTTCTTGCCGACGTAATCCGCCCGGATCGGAAGCTCGCGGTGCCCGCGGTCGACCAGGACGGCGAGCTGAACGGTGCGCGGGCGCCCGACGTCGATGAGCGCGTCGAGGGCAGCACGTGTCGATCGTCCCGTGTATAGGACGTCGTCGACGAGCACGACCGTCTTGCCGTCGATGTCCGGCACGCTCATCGGTGCGAGAGGCGACGGCTCTCTCAAACCAATGTCGTCACGGTACAAGCCGATATCGATCGACCCGACCGGGACCTCGTGGCCCTCGATTTCCTTGATGCGCGATGCGAGACGCTGTGCGAGGTGCACGCCACGTGTGAGCACGCCGACGAGGACGATATCCGAAGCGCCGTGATTGCGTTCGACGATCTCGTGCGAGATCCGGCCGAGTGCGCGCGTGACGTCGCGCGCATCCATGATCGTCGCTTTTGGTGTGAAGTTCAGGTGGGTCGCCTCCCCCGCGGCGGGGGGAAGGCGAGCAAAGAAAAAGCCCGCATCGCGTGGACGCAGGCGTGTTCGCGTTTCACTTCTCGCTCCCTTCCGGGCCTCGCAGGACCCGCCATTAAAGGGTTACCGGGCGCAAGTATAGCAGCCGGGGCACGCCGCTCAAGTCCGGCTACGATGGCATTGCAAAGAATTCCAGCGCGTTGTTGTCGGGGTCGCGGAAATTCACGTGGAAACCGTACCCGGAGTCCATGACGCCGGAATGTGAGACGCCGACCGAATCTAGATGCGCCGCCCACTCCTCCACCGTCGACTTGTCTGCACAGCCGAAGCCGACGTGATCGAGACCGATGCGAAACTCGGAAAACGTGTCGCCCGGAGGAGTCGACGCGTGGGACGTAAAGCCGATGATCAACGTGCCGACGATGGTAACCGCACGCGCGTAGTCGGCGTTCTTGTCCTCCATGATCTTTTGAACGCCGAGAACCTTTTCGTACCACGCAAGGCTCTTCTCGACGTCGGTTACCGTCAGAGCGACGTGGTTGACTCCTTGAATTTCCGGCATGACCGTACCCCCTTGTCGGAGCGACGATAGCAAATGGGTCAGACCGTGGTCGAGGCCGTATAGGTCAGCGCGATGTGGTATGTCC
>JAIVGO010000150.1 GCA_020201525.1 Actinomycetota bacterium
CTCATCGCCTGGCTCGAGCGCGTCACGCTGATCAAGCACTTCACCCTCGAGCAGCTCGCGGCGAGCTGGCTGGCGATCGCGATCGGGGATCCCGTCGACGTTCCGGCGGCCGGCGCGTACAGTAAACTGCATTACGAAAGTGCAGATTCGGAAACGCCAAAACACTTAGCCGGATTTTCGCCCCCCCAGGGAAATCCTCGTAAGTGACGATCCGCCCGATCGAACATTAGGGTTTCGGCGACCTTTCGCCCCCCAGCGTCTGATAATTCCTAATTATGGTTACCTCGACGCCGGCCGATCGGGTGATCCCGCTCCAGCGCGCCAGGCGGCCGCAGGAACCACGATCGGCCGGCGGCCGCGGGAAACCCCCAACCCGGACGATCGCCGTTCGTCCTGGCGGCGCCAGGCTCGCCGGCGCCCCGTCCTACGTCGTGATCGAGCGGAACGGTTTCGGGCGATGCGGATCCCATTCGACGTGCACGTGGTCACCCTCGTACACGAGATCGTAGCCGGCCGGCAGCGTGCGGCGCAGCCATTCGGCGAGCGCCTCGAGATCGGCCGGCCGATCGCCAACCGTATCGAGATCGATCGCGAGCGACGAGCCATGTAGGCTGCCGGCCTGGTGCACGCCGGCGCCGTCGTCGATCGAGTTCACCTCGACCCCAACGTTCGCGCGGAGCGACCACCGGCCGGCGAGCACGAGCACGTCGGCGATCGCCGCCGTGAGCTCGACGATCCGCACTTCCGGTTTGAATTGAATCGGCATCGGTTACGTGTGCGGCGGCAGCGCGTCGTCGATCCCCTGCTGCAGGACGGCGAGCCAGTCGTCGATCGGCAGCGCGTCGAGCGCGATCGTGATCAGGCGCGTCGCCATGCGCTGTCGCGAGCAGCGCGCGAGCGCCGGCAGCTCGAGGCGCAGCACGGCGACCACGTCGGCGTTATCGGGCTCGTCCGTCATTCGGGCAATCCGCCGGCGCCGCGGCGCTCGAGCGTCGCGAACGACTCCGGCGGATCCGTCCGCCGGCGCCCGCCAGGGATCCCCGGTCCACACTCCGCGAGATACCACGCCCACAACAGCGCGAGCTGCTGCTCGATCGCGCCGAGCTGCAACAGCACGCGCGCGACCATGACGATCACGGTGATCAGCAGCCCGGCCACCGTCACCGCGGCCGCCAGCGTCACGGCCCCGCGGCGCCGCCGGCGCCGTCGTCGACGAGCCGCACGAGCCGCGCATACACGAGCGCGACGTCACGCGCGACGCCGATCGACGTGAGGAACTGTTGCACACTCGGATCGTCGACGGCGCCGGCGCGAATCGCGTCATCGATATCGGCGATCGTCGGCGGCGTGTCGACCGTCTCGAGCTTCGCCGTCAGCTTGGCGCGCAGCGCGTCGAGGTTGACGTCGCGCTTTTCGGCGAGCAGCTGCGCCAGCAACGTGATCGCATCGTCGGCGATCCCGCGCGCGCGGAGCTCGCCGGCGTAGTCGTCGACCGTCCGGAGCCCGCGCAGTACGGCGCGCTCGAGCGCCGGCAGATCGATCCCTTTCGCCGCGAGCGCCGCGACCGTCGTCGCGCGCGTCGAGCTCCCGGCGCGCAGATCCGGTATTTCGGCCACGACCGACGCGACGAGTGTTTCGATATCGCTATCGCTGTAGGCGCGCGCCGCCAGGAACGACCGTAAATCGTCCGGATCCAGAATCCCCAACTTGACCGCATGCTCGATCTGCGCGAGCGTGAGCCCGGTTTCGGCGGCCGCGGCGTCTTTGATCGCTTGCTGGTCCTCGATCGCGGCCCGCCTGGCGGCCGCGGCTTGCGCGTCGGCGAGCTCGACGTCGAGGAGCTGCAGCTCGAGCGCCCGATTCTCGAGCGTGACGCCGGCCGCCTCGAGATCGGCGACGTACGCATCGCGCGACCGCAGTCCGCGGAGCACGAGCCGGCGCCGGAGCGGCAGATCGATCGCGCGCGCTTTGGCCGCGGCGTCGGCGGCCGCGCGCTGCGCCGCGGCGTCGGCGTCGCGCTGCATGTCGACGCGCAACAGATCGAGTATCAAACCCTTCTCGATCGCCGGCGTCTCGAGCGTGTCGAGGAGCGCGGCGAGATCCGCCGGCGTCCGGAGCCCGAGCCGTACGGCGCGCTCCATGTCGGCGACCGACACGCCGCGCAGCTTCGCGCGTGCGTCGGCGCGCGCTTTGGCCGCGGCCGCGGCGCGCGCGTCCTCGAGCTCGCCGCGCACGAGCGCGATCTCGATCCGGCGCGCGTCGGCCGAATAGCCGCGCCGCACGAGCTCCGCGTCGAGTGTCTCGATCGCGGTGATGCCCTCGAGCACGGAGCGCTCGACGGTCGCGAGCGGTAGCGCCTTATCCGTATCGCGCGCGAGCGCCGCGGCGTGCGCCGCTTGTTGCGCGATGTACTCGTCGCGGTCGCGCTGCGCGTCGGCGACGAGCGCGGCCGCGTCGCCGGCGTCAATCCCCGGATGCGCGTCGGCGATCGCCGCGGTGAAGCGCTCGAGCGGGACGAGCCCACGCACAAAGGCGCGCCGCACGTCGCTATACGCCGGCAGCGCGTCGGCCTTTTGTTTCTCCGCCAGGCGCACGACGCGCGCGGCGTCGGTGGCCGCGGCCGCGGCCGCGCGATCCGCCGCTTGCCTGGCGCGGAGCTCGTCGGCTTTGGCCGTCGCGTCGATCTCCGAGCGGAGTAGCAGCTCTTTTGTCGCGACGCCGAACGTGTCGAATCCGCGATCCTCGAGATAGGCCCGATACTGCGCAAAGGTGATCAGCTCGAGCTTGACGGCCTGGCGCGCGTCGCTGTCGCTGATCGGCGTCACCGCCAGCTTGCGACGCAATCGCCCGAGCTGTAAGTAGTACGCCTCGTCGGCCGCCGGCATTCTGAGGAGCGCGAGCTCGCCGGCAAATTTCGGATCATCAATGTCGCCGGCGACGAGCGCGGCGATCACGACGTCGGCGAGCTGCCGCTCTTGTGAATCGAGCCGGCGCGCGGTCCATGCGTTTTCGGTCGCGGTCCGGTCGCGCTCCTCGTATCCGGCGTCGGCCAAGTACGTCTTTGGATCGAAATTCGAGACGCCGACGCGATGCGCTGTCAGCCACACGTCGTCAGGACTCAGGAATTTCCGTTGCTCGTTGATGATCGCGTCGATCCGCTCTTCGCTGTAACCCTGGCGCGCGAGCTCCTCGACGACGTCCTCGAAATCCCATCGGCCCCGATAGAGCTGCCGCGCGACCGCGGAGCTCGCGAGCAGCGTCGGCCGATGCTCTTTATTGAGCTTCCATTCGATCGGGGTCGCGACGGCGATCCGCGCGAGCGGCCGCAGTCCGGTCCGCGCCAGGCGGCTCAGCCCGAGCGCGTTAATCAGTTCGTGCGGCAGCTCCGCGATCGACTCGAAGGAATCCATATCGGGGAACAGCGTCACGAGCATTTCGAGCGCCGTCCCTTCGAACCAGCCATTAAATGCGAGCTGCGCCAGCGTCCCGAGCATGCGCCGCGCGCCCTCGTCGCCCGGCTCGATCGCGCCAGGCGGCGCCGACAGCAACCGAAACGCGAGATCGGCCGACGCCTTCCCGATCGCGCCTTCACCGCCGGCGGCCGCCGACGTGCGCAACTGCGCGACGGACACCTCGACACCAAGTAAATGGCCGGCGAGCTTCCCCAGGAACGGCCCGACGATCGGCTCGATCTGCGCCTCGAGCCCCGCGAGAAAATCGCCGAGCACGCCGGCGATGAACGTCGCCGCCTGAATTTCGGCGCCGCGCGCGACGCGCGCGCCTTTCGTGATCGCGTTGGTGATCGCCGTCTCGTACGCTTTGGTCGCGCCCGGCGACGTCATCAACGACACGAAATACTCGACGAGCTGCTGCAGCGACGGTGTCGCGTCGATACTGAAATCAGGTTCGTCGCCGTTGGCCATGCGTCCCCATCACCGCCGCGGCCCTACGCGCCGGCGCCGCTCGCGTCGCGAAACAACTCGAGCAGCTCCGGCAGCGCGTCGTCGAGGTCGGACGATTGGCCCTGATAGAACCGCCCGAGCTCCGCGCCGCCGGCGGCCGGATCCTCTGCGTCCGCGATCGGCGGCAGCGCGGCACGCTTGAGCGCGATCGCGCCGCCGTCAATCTGCCCGTTCCAAAAACCCGCGAACCACGATCCGCGGTAGCGACTGAGCGACGCGATCAGCGTCCCGCGTTGCACGAGCCCGTCGAGCCCGATCACGCGGTCGAGGAAGTTATCGATCCGGGTGATCTGTTGCCGTACCCACAGAAATTGCTCGTTGACGAAGCGCTCCACCTGCGCGAGCGTCGCGTCGAGCGCGGACAGCACGTGAATATGAAAGACCTCGAGCACGCGATTCAGCTGCCGAATGAAATCGATGACGTCGAGCACCGGCCGCACGTACTTCGTGTAAATCTCGTCGATGCGTTTGCGGATTTTCTCAATGAAGCGGAGCACCGGCCCGAGCTTCGCGACGAGGAAATCGTGAATCGTTTCGTAGGCGCGTTTGGCCCAAATGGCGAGCTGCAGCACGCCGTCCCGAATGCCGCGCGCCAGGGCGCGCACGTTGCGCGCGAGCGCCTTCGCCGTTTCCTTGATGCCTTTGTAGACTTCCCGCGAGAGCTCGAGGAGATGCTCGCGCAGAAATTTCAGGTAGTTGAGCAGCTGCTGTGCGGTGACGCCGGCGAACGCCTTCACGGCATTCGCGATGCCCGTGACGATCCCCGCCAACCCGCCGAGCACGCCGCCGCCGCCAAACTCCGCCATGATGCGCCTAGAGCCCGCGCAGCGTGCGCAGCTCGCGCGCGAACTCGTCGAGGTCGCGCCGCGCGTGATCGCTGCTGAACGCGCCGCGGTCGTACACTTTGTAGAACGGCCCGTCCTGGCCGACCTTGAACGCGACGCGCACTTGGGCGACGGGTTTCCCGTTGTCGTCGAAATTCGTTTCTTCGCTCACGCGGACGATCGTGACGTTCTCAGGCACGAGCGACTCCCATCTGCTAATCAAAATTGCCGCCTGGCGGATCCGGGAACGGCGGCGCGTCGCCAGGCTCGCTGTCGTCGAACGGACTCGGCAGCGTCGTGGCGAGCTCGTCGAGATTCGCGATCGTCTCGACGAGCACATTCATGGCGCCGGCGAGCTGTGGATCCGCGCCGGCGGCCGGCAACGTGCCGAGTGCGTCGAGCGCCGGCGTCACGTCCGCGCGATAGTCGCCGACGAGATCGTTGCTGTCGACGCTGGCGATCGTCCGCGCGCGATCGTCGAGCAGCACGTGACCCGCTTGCAGCGTCGCGACGAGCGCGGCGCCGGCGTTCGAAAACGGTGTGCCGACCACGATCGGCGTGATCGTCGGATACGGCGCCGCCAGCGTCGACGGTCCGGGGACGAAATTCGGCATACCGTCACCTCGAGCGCGCGCCGCGGTCGCGCGACGAGCTCGCCGGCGCCGGCGTCGCCGGCGTCGAGCAGTAGACGCAGAACAGCCCGAGCCGGCGCCAAACCGCCTGGCGCGTCCCGCAGCGCGCGCACGGCAGACACGCGACCGTCGCCGCGCGCGTGATCAACTGTGGCCGGAGCCCGAACGATCGATCCTTCTCAGACATGACGCACTCGCCGCGGCGCCGCGGTCCCGATACTGCGTCGCCGATCGACAGATCGGCGCGCTCCCCTGCACAGGACGCGCGACGCCGGCGGCGCCGCGATCGTACCCGATCGGCGGTCGCACGGCGCGCGGCGCCAGGCTCGCGATCGAGACGGCGCGATCACAGCTCGCCCCGCTCGCGCGACGGTCCCGGACACCGCGCGCCGCGGCGCCTCGTCGGTTAGACGAGGAGCGTTAAGACCCACAGCGCGAGCCCGAGCGCTAGCAAGTTGACGCGCGACGGGACGCCGATCGCGGCGAACGCGAACGCGGCGAACGCGAGCACGAGGAGCACCGTATGCAACACGATCGCACCTCACACTTTCGTCGTGCCGAGCGTTTCACGTTTCACCGGCGCCGGTTGCCCGGGCGCGCCGGCGCCGGCGATGTTTTCGTCGCGCTTGTTGGGCCGCTCGACGACGAGCGACGCCAGCACGCGATCGACGCGCGACAGCTGATCGGCCGCCACCGGCGTTTTCTGATCGTCCGCGGTCGCGGCGTCGAGCTGCGCTTGCTGCGCCGGTCGGAGCGACACGGTTTTTTTCTCGAGCGCGTCGCGGAGCTCGACGACGGAGAGCGGCGCGCACGCGTGAAAGTACTGGGATCCATCGGCGAGAACTGGCTCGTACGTCCCGCCGCAGACGTTGCACTTGAGCATTAGGCACCCTCGATCCATTCACGCACGATGTACACGATCGCCGACCATTGATCGCCCGCTGAAATGCTCCCCGTGAGCGTGCGGATCCGCCACGTGCCGAGCATCCGCAGGTTCGCCGGCAGCGCCTGAAATTCGTTCGTGATCGAGTCGGAGAACGATTGCCCCAACCCCGCGGCGAACTGATAGCCGATCGTGATCGACGCCGCATGGTTGATATTGACGGGCGAGTTCCAAAACGTCGTCAGCCCGTCGTCGAGCTGCAGCCGCGGCAGTCGGTTCGCCACGACGGCGGATGTCACAAACGTTGCGCGAAAGGCGATCAGCTCCCACCTGGCGCCAGTCGGCACCGTTTCGGACACCTCCGCGGCCGCGGCCGGCGTCGAGCCCGAGATCGTGCGGACCGTCCCGGCGCCGTCGAGCGGCCCGCGGAGCGCGGAGCCCGGCCATGCGACGCGACGCGTCGCGCTGATCGTGTCACTCGCCAGGACGTCGAGCGGCACGAACTGATTGCCCGAGCCGAGCCCGAGCTCAAGGAGCACGTAACACTGACCGTCCGCCGGCGATCCCGCATCGATGCGCACGGCGACGGAGAGCAGCCACCCTTCGACCATCGGCTTATCGAACGTCGTCGCGGCGCGATTGGTCGTCGGCGTGAGCTGATCGGAGAACGTCGACATGCCGCCCGCGCGATCGAGCCGGCGCCCGCTGATGCGCAGCCGCACGCCGCTCGCCGCATTGAACGCGGTGACGCGGAGCGTTTCCTCGCCGTGCAAATAGCGTTGCACGCTGCCGGCGCGCAGACTATCCCACGCGGCCGGATTGTTGTCGGCCATCGGTCCTCCTACACGTCGATCCATTCGCGAACGACATAGCTGATCCCCGAGAACGCGTCACCGGCCTTGCGTTGCGAGACGTTGACGCGCAGCGTCGCGCCGGCGAGCAACAGAAACCGATCCATCATCGCGCCCTGATAGACGCTGTTGATCGGATCGCTCGTGCTTGGCAAATTCTGCGCGAAGGAAAACGAGTTCGTGGTCGACGCGGGGACCGTCGAAAAATTCGACGTCCCGGCGTAGTTCTCCCCGCCCGACAGCGGCGCCACGTTGATCCGACGATCGCCAACAACCGCGCTCGTCGCAAAGACGAAAAACAGCGAAATGACTTCCCACCGGGCGCCCGTCGGCACCGTCTCGGAAATGTCGCCGCCGGCGCCCGGCGTCGTCCCGCTGATCACGCGCAAGTACGGCTCGCCCTCGAGCGGCGATTGCACGGGTGACCCTGGAAAGGCGCGCGCGGCGCTCGCCGTCACCGGACCCTGAATCAGGACGCCGAGCCGCTCGAACGCCGCACCCATCCCGCGACGGACCGCGACGCGCACGAACGTCTGACCCGCTTGCGGCGCGCCGGATTCGGCCCACACGATCGCGTTGAGGAGCTCGCCCGGCGGCAGCGTGACGATCGACGTCACCGCCGATCGATCGCTCGCCGGCGTGTGCGTCGCGGAGAACGGGATCACGAGGTCCGGCGACGCGTGCATGCGCCCGCTGATCCGGAGTCGCACGCCGGCGGCGCTATTCCAACTCGTCACCTCGAGCACGTCCTCGCCGGTAAACGAGAACAGCCACGGGTAGTGTGTCGGCGGCCCCGCCTGGATGCGCGCCGGCGACGGCTCGAAAATCTGCTCTGTGACGCCGGCGAGCTCGTCGGCCATGAGCGCACGCGCGCGCGATCGCGCGCGCCGTAGCGGGGGCAACGGCGCGCGCGCGCCGATCGGGGGGCTAGTCCGATCGGCGTTTCGCGCGCTACTGCGGCCGGAGCTCCGCCAGGATCGAGCTCAGCGTCGTATCGGCGCCGTTTTCATCCTGCAGCGTCTCGACCACCGTCGCGGCTTTGTTGTCGCCGCTCAGGACCGGAATGCACGCGAGCCCCGTCGCGCGCGCGAGCATCGCGAACCAGTTCGCCGTGACTTCCCGCGCGGTTTCGTCGCCCGGCCCGCCGCATCGCACGTTGGCGAAATCCGGCCCGCGCCACGCGACCGCACTCGCCTCGACGTCGACGGTGTAGCCGACGAGCGCGTACTCCGTCCGCGTGTGAAACTGATCGATCTCGCTGTTGATCGCCTCAGCCCCGGTCCACGCGGCCGTTGTCCCGGTCGCGATCGTGTTCTCCGCGGTGATCATGTTGACGCGGCGCGCCTCGAGCTGCTCGTAGGTAATCATCTTCGCCGATTGCGAGCTGAGCTCCTCGTAGTACATCAACATCACGACGTATTCGATATCGCCGGCGACCGCGGAGCCGGCGAGGTCGACGTGCAACGTGTCGCCGCTGTAGATCGGTTGCCGCATGCCGAACGGCAGCAGCGGCCGCAGATCCGAGATGATCGTTTTGTAGCGGATGCCCTGGACGTCGTCATGCCACTTGCCCGAGCGCACGCGCACCGTGCCGGCGACCTGGACGTCGGTCCACAGCTGCAGCAGCCATGCCTTTTTGGCGTCGCTGAAGAATGGAATCGTGAGCGAATCGCCGGTCACCGCGGCGAGCGCGGAGATCGTCGCGCTGATCGCGGTACCCGAGGCGCCGATCAGCTGCAGCACGCCGGCGCCGACGTGGCGGCCGGCGCCGATCGGATGCAGCAGATCGGCGAGCAGCGCGGCGCCGGCGACGAGGAGCACGATCGCGGCGGTGATGTCGTCGACGTTGTGCTCCGCGACGCGCGCGATTTTCACGCGCGCATGGCTCGCGAGTTCCGCGCGATCGAGGCGGCCGCCCGGATCCACGTCTTTGATCCGCACCGTCGCCGCTTTGGTTTTCGCGTCGTTGCGGTCCGTGGCGTCGACATCCTCGTAACTCTTATCGGTGAAAAACACTCGGAATTTGCCTTGTGGCATCGTCGCTGCTCCTTTCGATAGGGCGATCGTCGGCGCGCGTGATCAGCGTTACCGCGATCCGAGCAGCTCGATCCGTTTGGCGCGCATGCGCTCCGCCACCTTCCGCGCGCGATCGGCGTTCTGCGTCGAGCCCCGCATCCCCTTGGGACCGGCGTCGAACGATCGGAGATCGTCGGCGAACGGCCGGAAGCCTTCGCCCCAGGCGGCCGCGCCTTCTCGGACGCCGGTCGCGAACCGATCCGGCCCGAGCTTACTCGCGCGATCTTGGTACTTCGTCGGCCCGGCCTTGCGCACGCCGGCGCCGAAGCGCCCGTTGTCGATCGCGGCGCGCGTGCCGTCGGCCCATGCGCCTTCCGCGGCGGTGACGCCGGCCAGCCATTTCGCGCCGGCGTTCCGGACGCCGTTTTCGTAGTCACCGCGCGCGCCGGCGGCGCGATCGGCAAATTTCTTTTGTGCTTGGTCGAGCGGGCGAACGTCCATGATCACAGCTCCTCTGAAAAAGGTGTGTCGCGGCGGCGTGAACGCGCCGCGGCGAGCTGTGATCGCCAGGGCCGAAAATAGCACGCGATCCGGGTAAGTCAACCTCGAGAAGGCCGCGCCATCGGAGCGCGATCGAGGAGCCGGCGATCCTAACTAAACACGTCGACGGATTGCTAGACCTTTCGCCTGTGGAAATTTTAGCGTAGGCTGCTGGGCGAGGCGGGCGGGTTAAGTTGTACGGGTACTCTTCTTCTAGATCAGAACTAAGAGTCTGTGGAAATGTGGAAATCTTCGGCCTTTCGCCTGATGCTTGAGCGGCTTTTATCGATGGGCAACCCGCGACACTTACTCCACGTTCGCGATGTGTACGCCGGCGCGAGCGACGCTGTCAGCGATATACTGATGGTCCGCCTAAAACCTGCCTTAAGAGGGAACCATCTGTGACTCGATTTGCCTGCAAACGCAAACTGATCGCGCTTGGAAAAGGTGCAACGTACATCAATTTTCCGAAGCTCGCCCGGCTCGAGCTGAACCTCTTCGTCAACGATGAAGTGGTAATCGAGCTCGACACGAAACGAAAGCTGGTGATCATCCGCGCCGCCGAGCAGCGCGCGCGGCCGCCGTTCCGCGACGCCGGCGAACTGTCCATGCTCCCCGCCGATCTCGTGATCACGCCGGCGCCCGAACCGACGCGCGACGAGCCGGCGCCGATCACGGAAAAGGTTCCGGCGTGAACGTCGACGCGGCGCCGAGCGACATCCGCACGATCCCGATCGCGCTGATCGATCCGCCCGATCTCGCGATGCGCGAGAAAATGAGCGACGCCGGCCTCGAGGCGCTCGCCGACTCGCTGCGCCGTCACGGTCTGCTGCAAAACATCGGCGTGATCGTCGCCGGCGATCGCTTCCGCGTCGTGTACGGCCATCGGCGCCGGCTCGCCGCGGAGCTCGCCGGCCTCGAGCAGCTCGCCGCCCGTGTCTTTCCGGAAGGAACCGCCGACGAGCAGGCACTCAAGATCGACGAGAACGAAGAGCAGGAACCCGTGAACGCGGCGGCGCAAGCGACGTACTACCGCGAGCTGCTCGACGAGCGCTGCGACGGCGACGTACGCAAGCTGGTACGGCTCGTCAGACGCGCGGAAAGTTTTCTCCTCGATCGCCTCGATCTGACGCGCGGCGACGAGCAAGTGCTCGACGCGCTCCGCCGAAACCGCATCAATCTCTCCGTCGCGAAGGAGCTCAACAAAGTCAACGAAGAATTGTATCGGCGCCTCTACCTACACGACGCGATGCACCAAGGATTGAACGCGCGCGCGATCCGTGTGCTGCGACAGACGCGCGATCGCGATCGGCGCCTCGCTGAGGCGGCGCAACCTGGCGCCGCGCCGCTCGTCGAACCGTCGACAGAGGTCGCGCTCGAGAGCCTCGACGCGTGTCTGATTTGCGGCTCAGAGAGCGATCAGCACGAGATGTCCTATCGGAAAGTGCACCGCTCGTGCGCCACGCTGATGATGCGCGACCGCAACGACGCGGCGCGCGAGCGAAGCTCCAAATGACCACCGAGATCCCCGTCGAGCGCCGCGGCGTCCTGTGCTTGAGCGGTTATGGCGGGAACCTCGAAACGCCGATCGTGATCATCGGTTACACCGTCGCCAAAGTCCGGATCCGCGCGATCGCGCGCACGCGCCTCGCCGGCCGGCTTCGCTGGCTCGAGCCCGGCGAAACGACGCTCGTCCCGCGCCACGCTGTACGGGAGATCGAATAGTGGCTGATGAACCAACGACGCCGGCGGCGCGCATGCGGGAGATCGTCGCCGCGGCGCGCGCCTCGACGAACGGCAGCCCGCGGCCGGCGATCGATCGCACGCCGGCGCCAGGGTTTCGGTTTGCCAAAGGCGACGCAGTGATCGATCTCGTCTCCGGCGTCCGCGGCAGCATCGCGGAGTTTTATCAATCGGCGACGAACAACGGCCCGGTCTACGAAATCCGTACGGGACTAGGCGGCGCGATCGTCCGCCTCGAGCGCGAGCTCCGAAATCGCGGCGCGCTATCTAATGGCGTACAAGGTGCACCATGCCTGATCCGAAAATCGAGAAGTACGAGCGGATGCTCCACGCGATCCCCGCTGAATTTCGGCAGCTCGCGACGTGGGGATGGACGGAGCTCCGCGCCGATATCGCGCGCCAGGCGGTTGCCGCCGGCGCCAGCCGCGAGCTCGCCGCGGTGATGGCGTCCCGCCTGGCGCGCCTCGTCGTCGGGCAGATGTATCAGGACATCCGCCTCGCGAGCTCGACGCTCCCGCGGAGTACCTAATGCGGTGGATCGACCTTGCCAAGCTGTTGATCCCGATCGCCGGCGCCGTCATTCCCAAGGCGGCGCCGCTCGTGCCGGCGATCCTCGTCGCCGTCGACGAGGCGCAGCGCGCGCACCCGGACAGCGACGAGGCGCGGGAAGTGAAACGCGCACACGTGATCAACTCCGTCGCCGCGAGCGCCGAAATCGCGAGCCGACTCGGCCCCGTCGCGATCTCGCCGGCGCAAGCGATCACGATCGCGCAAGCGGTGTTTCAGATTGTCGACACGACGCACGCGATCGCGAAGGCGCAGCGCGTCGACGATCCGCCGGCGCCGGCGCCGCAGCCATGAGCCGAATATTTATCAACGGGCGACAGCTCGAGCGCATCGCGCCCGGGATCTACGATGACGGCGCCGGCGGGATGCACCTTGTCGTCGACGAGCTGCTGCGCGCGAACGGGTACGCCGATACGCCGGCGAATCGTGAAATGGTGATCGCTGTCGCGCGCGAGCTGCTCGCCCACAACAACCCGCCCGTCACGCTGAAAGTTTTCGAGTAGTGCACTGGTGGATCGACGTCGCGCTCCTCTCGGTGATCGCGCTGCTGCTGTTCTACGTCGCGGCGCTCCTCGATCAGAATCGCAAATTGCGCCTCGAGCTCGACGACATCATGCGGAACGTCTACAAACGCCTGGCGCGCGAGCGGCAGTACTACGATCCGCCGGCGTGATCGGTCTGCGCGATCGCCGCGGCGCCGGTTAAAATGGCGCATGTCTTTTGTAGCGATGGCCGGCGATCAGGTTGCGACGCCGGCCGGCGACGTCGTCGACGAGCGCGTCACAGTGACGATCGACAAGCGGATCCTACAGTGCGCGATCGAAGTGTTCGCCCGCGGCGGATGCGAGTACGTCGCCTGGATCGATAAGCTGCCGATCCGGGACGCGTACAACGTCGCGCTGTTAATTGGTGTGCTGCTCGAGGCGGATGCGCATGGACGTTTTTCCGCGTGACGAACTGTTTCGGCTCGTGAACCGCGCGTCGCTGCCAGGGGTCAGCCCGGAAGAAGTGCGCGCGCTGCGCGAATGGATCCGGCGCCAGGGTGATCAGTACGACGAGCTCCGTTTCAACGTCCGCGTCGGCGTCGGCGTCACGCTGGAAGGCGACTACACCGACAAATTTAAAGGCGACTGGTTTGAACGCACGCGCATGCGGCCGGATCTCGTCGGCTTCCGGCGCCCGTCGACGGCGACGCTGGTCGAGGGAAAAGTGCAGTGGACGAATGAGGCGGTCTGGCAGCTGCTGCACTATCGCGATCTCTATCGCGACGAGCACCCGAGCGAAGCGATCGAGCTCGTCGGCGTGTGCGAGGCATTTACGCCGCAAGGGCGCGCCCTGGCGCTCGCGAGCGCGATCCGATTGTTCGTCTACGGCTTCCCTGGCGAGCTCCCGCTCGAGCCCGCGACGAGCGCCAGCTCGTGACGGAGAGCGCGCGCCAGCACGCCGCCGACACCGCGCGCGAGCTCGCGGCGATCGAGCGCCGGCCGCGGGCAAACGGCTCGCGCTGCCCGTGCACCTCGCCGGCGACGGCGCGCCGATGTACGCTCGCGCGCTATCACGAGACGCAGCACGAGCGCCGCGGGCGATCCGGCCGGTTACTCGAGGAGTGGCTCCGTACGCCGGCCGACGTC
>JAIVGO010000010.1 GCA_020201525.1 Actinomycetota bacterium
CGTCTACATCGTCCAAGACCCCGCGCCGAACGCTTTCGCAACCGGGCGTGACCCGGCGCACGCGAGCATCGCGGTGACCACCGGACTCCTCGAAAAGATGAATCGCATCGAGCTCGAAGGCGTGATCGCGCACGAGCTGAGCCACGTGAAGAATCGCGACACACTCGTGATGGTGATCGCCGCGACTCTCGTCGGCGTCATTGCGTTGATCGCCGACTGGACGCTGCGCTCGTTCTTCTGGGGGCGCGGCGGCAGAGGCGGCCGCGACCGTGAAGGCGCCGCATTCTTCGTTCTCATCGGGCTCGTGATGGCGATTCTCATGCCGTTCGTCGCCGGTGCGCTGCAAGCCGCGATCTCCCGGCGTCGCGAGGGGCTTGCGGACGTGAGTGCGATCGCACTCACGCGATATCCGCCCGGCCTTGTCGCGGCGCTGAAAAAGCTTCGCGACGATCAAACGGTCGTACACAGCGCGAGCCGCGCGACCGCCGCGCTGTGGATCGAGTCACCACTCCAGCGCACGAACGGCCTTGCCGGATGGTGGAACAGGCTTTTCGACACGCACCCACCGCTCGACGAGCGGATCAAGATCCTGGAGGAGCTGTAGATGCGAAAGACCATCCTTGGATGCCTTTTGACGATAACGCTTGCCGCGTGTGGCGGAGGGGGGACTCCCGCCGCGAAGAAAACCGGCCCGCCCCCGCCGCCGAGATCGTCACTGACGGGACTCGTCGTCGCCGACCCATCGGTGCTGAAGCGTCCCGTGCTCGCAATCAAGGTCGAAAACTCCGAAGCGGCCCGCCCGCAGTCGGGCCTGGATGCGGCGGACATCGTGTATGAAGAGCTCGCCGAAGGCGGCATCACTCGCTTCATCGCCCTCTTCGAATCACAGGACGCACCGAAAGTCGGCCCGGTTCGGAGCGCGCGGCTCGTCGACCCCGACATTCTTCTGGAGTACAACGCCATGCTCGCGTACTCCGGCGCACATCACATCGTGCAAGCGGCGTTGATCAAGTCCGGCATCGTCCTATTGTCACACGGCAAAGTTGGGTCGCCGACGTACTACCGGTCGGCGAAGCGATATGCGCCGCACAACCTCTACACATCAACGGCCGGCCTCTACAAGGCGGCGGGCGACAAGGGTGAGCCGCCGCCGGCGGACTTGTTCCAGTTCTCCGAGCAGCCGCCGGTGTTGCCGTCCCCACAACCGTCCGGCGCAACGCCCACGCCGAAGCCAAGGCCGTCGAGTGTTTCGATCGGCACCTCCATTCGGATTCCGTTCTCGGGGAACCAAACCTCGATTTGGAAGTACGACGCGGCCAAGGACTCGTACATGAGGTGGCAAGGGTCGAGCCGCCACAAGCTCGAAGACGGATCGCAAGTCGCGGCGCGCAATGTCCTCCTGCTGTTCGTCAGGATCGGCACGACGGCGATCGTCGATGCCGCCGGCCACAACTCGCCCGACGTCGAGGTCATCGGGCACGGCAAGGTCGTGCTCTACCGCAACGGGCTGAAGGTCGAAGGGACGTGGACGCGCTCCTCGAAGAGCGGGCGCACGAAGCTCCTCGACCTCGCCGGCAAGCCGATTGTTCTTGCTCCGGGCCAAACGTGGGTCGAGCTCGTCCCGAACGACGTCGAGGTCACGACCGCGCAGTAGCGAAATCCGGTGGCCGGGTGATTTCGGCCGGGTGTATGCTGCCCATAACCGCAGGTCAGACGCGGTTTGAGCCCTCAAAAGCGAAGGAGTAGCCATGGCTGAGCAGCGCGGGACGGACACGGTCAAGCGGGGCCTCGCCGAGATGCTCAAAGGCGGCGCCATCATGGACGTCACCAACGTCGAGCAGGCGAAGATCGCCGAAGAAGCCGGCGCCGTCGCGGTGATGGCGCTCGAGCGCGTGCCCTCGGACATCCGCAAAGAAGGCGGTGTGTCGCGCATGGCCGACCTCAAGATCATTGAAGACATCATGGAAGCCGTGACGATCCCGGTGATGGCCAAGTGCCGCATCGGTCACTTCGTCGAAGCCCGCATCTTGCAAGCGATCGGCGTCGATTACATCGACGAGAGCGAGGTGCTCACGCCGGCAGACGAGGCGAACCACGTCGACAAGCGTGACTACACCGTTCCGTTCGTATGCGGCGCGACGAACCTCGGCGAGGCGCTGCGCCGCATCGGTGAAGGGGCCGCGATGATCCGGTCGAAAGGCGAAGCCGGAACCGGAAACATCGTCGAAGCCGTCCGGCACTTGCGCTCGATCACCGGCGAGATTCGCAAGCTTTCCGTGATGGGGCAGGACGAATTGATGGCGGCATCAAAGGAGCATCGCGCGCCGGTCGACCTCGTGCGCGACGTTGCGGCACTCGGCAAGCTGCCGGTCGTGCTGTTCTGCGCCGGCGGCATAGCGACACCTGCGGACGCAGGGCTCGTCATGCATCTCGGCGCCGAAGGCGTCTTCGTCGGCAGTGGAATCTTCAAGAGCGAGGATCCTGCGCGCCGCGCGCGCGCGATCGTCGAAGCGACGACGTACTTCAACGATCCCGACGTGCTGGCGAAGGTTTCACGCGGTCTTGGCGAAGCCATGCGCGGCCTCGACGTGCGCAGTATGCCGGACGACGAACGGCTCGCCGGCCGCGGCTGGTAGCCATGGCGGTTGCCGGCGTCCTCGCACTCCAGGGGGACTTCGAAGCGCACGCATCGATGCTGCATCGCGCCGGCGCCGAAGCGCGCGAGGTGCGCACGCGCGAAGAGCTCGACGCGGTCGACGGTTTGGTGATACCCGGCGGCGAGTCCACGGCAATCGGCTTGCTCGCGGAGAAGCACGACTTGGTGGAGCCGCTACGCAAGCGAGCCGACGACGGGATGCCGATTCTCGGTACGTGCGCGGGGATGATCTTTTGCGCGGCGCGCGTCGATGGACGCGCACAACCGCTGCTCGGGGTCGTCGACATGACGGTGCGACGCAACGCGTTCGGCCGGCAAGTCGATTCGTTCGAGACGGACCTGCGTGTGAAGGGTCTCGATGCGCCGTTGCATGCCGTCTTCATCCGCGCACCCTGGGTCGAAGAGGTCGGCTCGGAGGTTGAAGTCCTCGCGGAGTACGATGGGCGTCCGGTTGCCGTCCGGCAGGGCGCAGTGCTGCTGACTGCGTTTCATCCGGAGATCGCCGGGGACGACCGAGTGCACCGGATGTTCGTGGAGGCTTTGTAGATGGGTGGTCACTCGCACTGGAAGGGCATCAAGGAGAAGAAAGGCAAGATCGACAAGCAGCGCGGCAAGCTCTTCGCAAAGCTGATCCGCGCGATCGAGATTTCCGCGCGTCAGGGCGATGCCAATCCGGACAACAACCCGAACCTCTTCGACGCGGTGCAGCGCGCGAAGGATTCCGCCGTTCCGAAGGACACCATCGAGCGCGCGATCAAGCGCGGAGCCGGAGAGACGGGCGACGCGAACTACGAAACGGTGTACTACGAAGGCTACGCACCGGGCGGCGTAGCCGTCATCGCGGAAGCGCTCACCGACAACCGGAACCGAACCTCACAGGATCTTCGCTCGTACTTCAACAAGGTCGGCGGGAATATGAGCGAGCCGAACTCCGTGAAATGGATGTTCGACAAACGTGGCGTGATCGTCGTCGAGCAAGGCGCCGCTGAAGAAGACCGCTTGATGGAAATTGCGCTGGAATCCGGTGCCGAAGACGTGCGGGAGGCGGCGGGGGATTGGGAGATCGTGACCGAGCCGGCAGCGTTGCAAGGGGTGCGCGAGGCGATCGAGGCGGCCGGCATCGCACCGTTATCTGCGGAGGTCACGATGCTGCCGCAAAACACCGTCCCCGTGGACGGCTCGGAGGCGAAGGCGGTTCTGCGATTGATCGAGATGCTCGAAGACCACGACGACGTGCAAGCCGTCTACGCGAATTTCGACATCCCCGAAGAGGTCTTCGCTGAGGTCGGCTGAGAGCGGTTCATGTTCCCGGCCGTCGCTATAAGTTCACCCCACGCACGGAAAAACCCTCCTTCAAGGCGGCGTCGGCCAGTCGCGAGTCAAGACAGACGAACTCAAGTGATTCGGGGTTTCCTTCACTCGCTACGATCGCGGCGGCGAGTTGAAAGGCGTCCTGAGATCGCAGCGGATGTACGCGTAGGATTCGTTTCGCGGTTCGCCTGATTACCTCAACGGGCTCGACTTCGCTCCACGGTCTCAACTCGTCAAGTCGCGTGAGAGCATCTTCGACAGCTGTTTTCGTCAGGAGACCATCGCGCTCCCTGCGAGTCACCGCAGATACGCATTCGACGGAAGTCATCCACCACGCCAGAACGTGCGAGTCCTTGTGGTAAAGAGAAAGCATCGCGCGGCTTGTCGGTTCAGCTGCGATCAGCGGAACGATTGCGGATGCATCCCAGAACTTCAGCGTCCCTCTCTTCGCTCTTCGAGCAGAGCCTCGAGAACGCTACCGCCTTTTCGGGGACGCGGCGGCTTTCCAAGGAGGATCTCCGGGGACGGCTTGCCCGATCCGCGTTTCACGATTCCGGCTCGCTCGAGCCTCGCGAGCCGGCCGTCGTCGTCCTCTTCTGCGGAGACGGCGGGTTCGATTCGCGCGACGGGCTTTCCGCGGTCCACGACGAGAATCGTCTCGCCGCTCCGAACACGGTCGAGAAGTGCGCTGAGCTTGTTCTTGGCTTCGGAGATGGACGCGATAATCATGTGGCTATAATAGCCATAACGATCACGGCTATCCAGCCTGATTCATCGATCCCTCGGGCGGGCGACCGGCATCTGGCGTCCTTGAAACGTCGCGGCCATTCGTTATGCTGCTCGGGCGTACATACGTTCGGACGCGGGAGCTTTTCGTGCGAGTCATCGGCATCGATCCGGGGCTGACCCGGCTCGGGTACGGCATCGTGGAGGAGAAGAAGGGGTCGCTCACCGCGATCTCGTTCGGAACGCTTCGCGGAGAGGGATCCGACGCCGGTGCCAAGCTCGTGGCACTTCGGACGCGCCTTGCCGAGCTGATGGCAAAGCACCGGCCGGACGTGGCGGCCGTCGAGCGGCTGTTCGTGAACAAGAATCGCCGGACGGCGACCCACGTCGGCCGCGCCAGCGGCGTCGCGATGATGGCACTGTCCGAGCACGGATTGGCCGTGACCGAATACGGCCCGATGGAAGTGAAGATGTCGCTGACCGGCTATGGCAACGCGACAAAGGAACAGGTCGGATACATGGTGAAGAGCTTGTTGCGATTGCAGAGCGACCCCGACTCTCCCGACGCTGCCGACGCGCTCGCCGTCGCGATATGCCATGTGCACTCACGGCGGCTGAAGGAGGCGGCGTTCACGTGATCGCCACGTTGACGGGAGAGCTCGCCGAGATCCTGCCCGACGGCGCGGTCATCGACGTGAACGGCGTCGGGTACCGGGTGTTCATGCCGTCCAGCGCCGTGGCGAAGCTGCCGAAGCGCGGCGCGAAGGCCAAGGTGCACACGCACACGCACGTTCGCGAAGACGCGATCACGCTTTTCGGCTTCTTGGGTACAGAGGAGCGCGATCTGTTCGACGTGCTCATCAGCGTCAACGGCATCGGCCCGAAGAATGCTCTCGCGATTCTGTCTGCCTACACGCCGGCGAATCTTCGGCGCAGCGTCGTCGCGGAAGACCTCGCCGCGCTCACCACGATTCCCGGCATCGGAAAGAAAACCGCGGCACGCATCGTGCTCGAGCTGAAGGAGAAGCTCGCACTGCCCGACCTCGCGATCGTCATCGACGGCCCGAGCGGTCGCGCGCGGCTCGCGGAAGTGCGCGACGCGCTCTTGCAGCTCGGGTATTCGACGACGGAAGCGCGCGACGCACTCGAGCAATTGCCCGAGAGCGAAGAATCAACGACCGAAGAGCTGCTGCGTAACGCGCTGAAGGAGCTGGCCGCCAGATGACCGAGCTTCTCGCAGGCGAGCAGGCGCCCGAAGAGCGCGATTTCGAGGTCGCGCTCCGTCCCCGGCGTCTCGACGATTTCGTCGGCCAGGACGCGACCAAGATGCAGCTCGGTGTCGTGCTGGATGCGGCGAAGAAGCGCGGCGGTACACCGGATCATCTGCTCTTCAGCGGACCGCCGGGTCTCGGCAAGACGTCGCTCGCGCACATCGTGGCGCAAGAGCTCGACGTCAACTTGCGACCGACGAGCGGGCCCGCGCTGGTGCGCGCCGGTGACCTCGCTGCCATCCTCACGAACCTCGAGCCCGGCGACGTGTTGTTCATCGACGAGATCCACCGCTTGTCCACGCAAGTCGAGGAAGTGCTGTACCCGGCGATGGAAGACTTCAAGCTCGACATCGTGATCGGGAAGGGTCCGAGCGCGCGGTCGATTCGACTGGACGTTCAGCCGTTCACGCTCGTCGGCGCTACGACGCGAACCGGCCTCCTCACCGGTCCGCTTCGCGACCGCTTCGGCTTCAGCGCCCGCCTCGACTATTACTCCACCGAAGAGCTGACGGCGGTCGTGCGCCGAAGCGCCGCGCTGCTTTTGATCGAGGTAAACGACGAGGGTGCCGTCGAGATCGCACGGCGCTCCCGCGGGACGCCCCGCGTTGCGAACCGCCTTCTCCGGCGTGTCCGAGACTTCGCGGAGGTCCGTGGCAGCGGGCGCGTCGACGAGGCGACCGCGCGTGAAGCGCTCGAGGTGTTCCAAGTGGACGATCTCGGTCTGGACAAGCTCGATCTTGCACTGCTTCGCGCCGTCATCGAGAGCTACGGCGGCGGACCGGTCGGGATCGGTACGCTGGCCGCCGCCCTGCACGAGGAGCGCGATACGCTCGAAGACGTGTCCGAGCCGTATTTGCTTCAGCTCGGTTTCCTGCAACGGACGCAGCGGGGTCGCAAAGCGACCGATTTGGCGTACCGGCATCTCGGCGTGACCCCGCCGGTGCGCGAAGCGACACTCCTCTGACCTGCGCCGCCGCCCGTCCGACGAAGGTTGACCCCCTGGAAGGCCCCTCCTATCATTGGCGGTCGTTCTCCAAGCGAGGGGCCACCGAGAATCTATGACCACGTCAGCGCTCGTCATCGCCGCCAAATCCCAGAACCCTTTGGGCAGCATCATCTTGTTTCTGCCGCTCATCGTGCTCTTCTACGTCATGCTCATTCGGCCGCAAAAGGCGCGGCAGCGGCAGCAGGTGGAGCTCATGAAAGCGCTCGGCGTCGGCGACGAGGTCGAGACGATCGCAGGGATCTTCGGCACGGTGACGCGCGCAGACGACGATTTCATCTGGCTCGATATTTCACCCGGAACGACGGTCAAGATGTCGCGCACGGCGGTGCGCCGCAAGGTGTACGCGGACACCGACGACGAAACGCCGTCTGAAACCTAGATGACGCCAAGAAAGAAGTACTGGATCTCCCTGCTCGTCATGGTCCTCCTCGTCGGAGGAATTTGGGGCGGGATCAGCGCAGCCCAGACCTGCGAGACCCCCGTCGCTCAGGCGACCGGGACACCGACGCCGACCGCCTCGGCCGCGGCGACCGCTTCTCCGACGCCGCGTCTCTCGGCTACGCCGACCGCGTCGCGTTCGAAAGTGCGCGCGCAAGCGACGGCGACACCCAGCGGGACTGCTTCACCGAGCGCCACGCCGGGCGCAACCGGGTCCGCCACGCCGGGCGCAACCGGGTCCGCCACGCCGGGCGCAACCGGGTCCGCCACGCCGAAGGCCACGGCGAGCCCCAAAGCCGCGGCAAAAGAACCGGCGAAGAACTGCAAGCGCGGCTGGAAGCCACGCCTCGGCTTGGACTTGCAGGGTGGGCTCTCTGTCGTGCTCACGCCGAAAGGAACGGCGAAGTCAGACGCGCTCGACAAGGCGGTGGACGTCATCCGGAACCGTGTCGACGCGCTGGGCGTGGCGGAGCCGGACATCAGCAGGCAAGGAAACAACATCCTGATTCAGCTTCCCGGCGTCAAGGATCCCAACAAGGCGCTCACCCTGATCGGTACAACGGCGTTCATGACATTCCGACCGGTGCTGGAAGAGGTCAATCCGGGAACGCCCCAATACGCCGCGACCGCGCCTGATTGCAAAGTCGGTGGGAACAAGGAGGTGGATGCGACGAAGAACACGTCGCAACCCGTCGTGTATTGCGCGGCGCAGAAAGATGCGACCGGTCATTTCACCCCTGCAGAGTTCTGGCCGAAGCTGAAGCTCGGTCCGGCCGCGTTGCTGGGTCCTGACGTCTCGGGGGCGACTGCGCAGCCGCCCAGCGGAAACGCCGGCGGCAACTTCGGGTGGGACGTGTCGCTCAACTTGACCTCAGCCGGCTCGAAAAAGTTCGAGACGATCACGGGTCAGCTTGCGTGCAATCAAGGCGCGCAGCGGCAGCTTGCAATCGCGCTCGACCAGAACGTCGAATCGCATCCGCAGATGGCGCAAGACGTGCAATGCAAGCAGGGGATCGCGCAGGGCCGTGCGCAGATCACCGGCAACTTCAGCCAGAAAGAAGCGAACGACCTCGCGCTCGTCCTTCGGTACGGTGCTCTTCCCGTGACACTTGAGGCATCGACGACGACGACCGTCTCGCCGACGCTCGGACGAGACACGCTGCACACCGGTCTGGCGGCGGGTTTCATCGGCTTGGGACTCGTGCTGCTGTACGTGCTGATCTTCTACCGCGTGCTCGGCCTGGTCGTGTGGGTCGGCCTCGCGTTCTTCAGCGCCTTCGTGCTGGGCGTTGTGATCATCCTCGGACAGACGGCGGGATTTTCGTTGTCGCTCGCCGGCATTGCGGGACTGATCGTGTCCGTCGGTATTGCCGCAGACTCTTTCATCGTCTATTTCGAGCGATTAAAGGACGAGGTGCATCAAGGCCGGACGGTTCGCGCTGCCGTCGACCGTGCGTGGACGAGCGCGCGCCGGACGATCATCGCAGCCGACCTCGTCACCGGGCTCGCGGCGATCACGCTGTACGTCCTCGCGGTGGGGAGCGTGCGCGGGTTCGCGCTCACCCTCGGGCTCGCGACGGCCTTGGATGTGTTCATCTCGTTCCTCTTCATGCATCCGGGCGTGTGGCTTCTGTCGCAAACGAAGTTTTTCAATCGCAGCAGGCAGCTCGGCATCGGCCGTGTCGTCGGCGCGGCGGCGGAATCACCGGCGGGGGGAGGACGCTGATGTTTGGCGGCCTGAGGACCGTTGCCCGCGGCGATTCGAAGATCGATTTCGTCGGCCGGATCAAGGTGTGGGCGATCATTTCCGGCGCCGTCTTGCTGATCAGCCTCGTGGCGCTGTTTTGGCGCGGGCTGAACCTCGGCCTTTCGTTCAAAGGCGGCACGAGCATGCGTGCACCGCTCAACACGGCCGTGACGGTGCCGCAGCTGCGCAACGTGATGGAAGCAGCCGGCGTCGCCGACGCGGAAGTCCAAATCGCCGTCGGGCCGCCGCCGCGGCATCTGCGCGAGGCGCTGATTCAATCGAAGCACCTGTCCCCGGAAGAGTTGCCGGACGCGCAGCAGGCACTCGCGAAGGCGGCCGGCGTCGGGCTCAACGATGTGAACGTCGAAGACGTTGGTCCGAAATGGGGACGAGAGATCTCCAAAAAAGCATTGCAAGGCCTCATCGCCTTCTTGATTCTCGTCGTTGCGTACATCTCGTTTCGCTTCGAGCCGAAAATGGCTGCAGCGGCGATCGCAGCGCTTTTCCATGACCTGATCGGTACGGCCGGGATCTACGCGCTCGTTGGATTCCAAGTGACGCCGGCCACGGTCGTGGCGATCCTGACGATTCTCGGTTATTCGCTGTACGACACAGTCGTCGTATTCGACAAAGTGCGTGAAAACACGCCGGGCGTGATGGCAACGAAAATGTCATACGCGCAAATGGTGAACAAATCCGTCAACCAAGTTCTCATGCGGTCGATCAACACGTCGCTCACGTCGCTGATCCCGGTCACGGCGCTGCTGATCGTCGGCGCCGGCTTGACCGGAGCCGAACAGCTGAAGGACCTAGCACTGGCGCTTTTCATCGGGATCTTGATCGGAACGTACTCGAGCATCTTCGTCGCGTCGCCGCTGCTTGCGATTTGGAAGGAGCGCGAGCCACGCTATGCAGCGATCAAAGCCCGGCAGCAGCGCGAAGGGCGCGCGGCATTTGCCCCCGTGGCCGCAACGGCCGTGGGAAGCATGGATATACCGGCCGAGCCGGTGGCGGCGTCGCGCAGTCCGCGACCCGGCGCGTATCGCCCGCCGGCGGCAAAGCCACGGAAGAAACGCCGCGGCAAACGTAAGCGGTAATGACGGATACCCCCCAGATTGCTCGCCTTCGCGCGAGCGTTCGCGACGTCCCGGACTTTCCAAAGCCCGGCATCATGTTCAAGGACATCACACCTCTGCTCGCCGACGAAGTCTGCTTTTCGACGGTCATCGATTTGATCGTCGCCCACTTCGGCCGGGGGACCGTCGACAAGGTTGTCGGCATCGAGGCTCGTGGGTTCATCGTGGCGTCTCCGGTCGCGTACCACTTCGGCGCCGGCTTCGTACCCGTGCGCAAGGCGGGCAAGCTGCCGTGGGATACGCGCAGCGAGTCCTATGCACTGGAATACGGCGAGGAAACGCTGGAAATTCATGCGGATGCGATCAAGCCGGGGGAGCGCGTCGCGATCGTCGACGACGTCCTCGCAACCGGCGGCACCGCCTCGGCGACCGCGAAGCTGATCGAAGGTATCGGCGGGATCGTGTACGGACTCGCGTTCATCATCGAGCTCGGCTTCCTGCACGGACGCAAGCAGCTCGAGGGATACGACGTGGTCTCCCTGATCGAGTACTAGTGTTGCGCCTGATTAGGCTTCGCGCAGCACGACGGTCACCGTCCACGTACCGATGCCGGATGCTCTTCCGTTCAACTTCCAGTGCGTTCCAGGTGGGAGATCACGGTCGGCTTCGGAGTTGTAGGAAGACAAAGGATTTTGGAACGGCTGGCCACCCACATAGTCTTCGTCCGCCGAAACGAACGATGCGTCGTCGTACGGAGTGATAGTCCCGTCGACGTGCCCAGTGAAGTCGGCGCTGACCGAGATGATGATGCGAACGGGCGTCGACGCATCGGTCGTCGTGAAGTCGGCGCTCGCGCAATTGGATATCACATCGGCTTTCTGTGGCGTCGCCAGGCTCCGCCCGCTGCACGTCGCGAGGACCGTTTCCGCGCGACCCGGCAACGGGATCATCAGGCTCGCGAAAGCCGCTGCGAGAAGGATTTGCGACCAGATCCGGCGATTACGCATCGACGACCCCCTTGTATGGAGATTACCTCGACGGCTTAACCTACTTCCCTTGTCCCGTGCCGCATTGCCCTGAGATGGTCGTTCGGATAGGTCGCACTTGTCCCGATAGCCGGCGGCCGTATCGGCGACGCACTTCACTGAATACAATCTGTCCATGGAAGAGCGGAGAATCGATGAGGACGGTGGCAAGCGACGCGGCGTTCTGGCGCGTCTCCGCCCGGTCGAAACGGCGTCGGATCCTGGGCTCGAAGGCTTGTTCCGGCGCCTGCGCCAGCACTCGCCGAAAGCCGATCTGAAGCTCGTCGAGCGTGCGTACGAGTTCGCCGCGCACTCACACCGGGACCAGCGTCGTGCGTCCGGCGGCGATTTCATCGAGCATCCACTCGCCGTCGCCGAAATCCTGGCCGACCTGGGTCTCGACACGATGACGATCGTCGCGGCGCTGCTACACGACACGGTCGAGGACACCCCCGTCGCGATCGACGACGTCGAGCGCGAATTCGGCTCGGAGGTCGCAGTCATCATCGACGGTCTCACAAAGCTCGACAAGATCGAGTTCCGCTCCAAGGAGCATGCCCAAGCCGAGAACCTCCGCAAGATGATGATCGCGATGGCGCGCGACATTCGCGTCCTTTTGATCAAGCTCGCAGACCGGCTTCACAACATGCGGACGATTGGGCACTTGCCGCGCGATACCCAAGAAAAGAAAGCCACAGAGACGCTCGAAATCTACTCACCGCTTGCGCACCGGCTCGGCATCCACCAAATCAAATGGCAGCTCGAGGACTTGTCCTTCGGGACGTTGCATCCACGCCGGTTTGAAGAGATCGTCCGCATGGTCGAGGAGCGCCAGCCCGAACGTGACGCCTTCATCGAAAAGGTTCTGAAGGAGCTCGACGACACGTTCAGGACGGCGAAGCTCAAGGCCGACGTGAGCGGCCGGCCAAAACACTACTGGTCGATCTACGAAAAGATGGTTGGGCGCGGGAAGGAATTTGGCGAGATCTACGACTTGATCGGCATTCGCGTCCACGTCGAGTCGCTGCGCGACTGCTACGCGGCGCTCGGGCTGATCCATGCATTGTGGAAGCCGGTTCCCGGCCGGTTCAAGGATTACATCGCAATGCCCAAGTTCAACATGTATCAGTCGTTGCATACGACGGTCGTCGGCCCGGAAGGAAAGCCGCTCGAAATTCAGATCCGAACGAAGACGATGCACGCGACGGCCGAATACGGGATCGCCGCCCACTGGAAGTACAAGGAGGGGAAAGGGGGGACGGCCGAACCGGAGCTTTCGTGGCTGAATCAGATGCTCGACTGGCAGCGTGATTTATCCGACCCGCGCGAGTTCATGGAGTCGTTGAAGATCGATTTGTATCAAGATCAGGTCTTCGTGTTTACGCCGAAGGGCGAAGTGCTGTCGTTCCCGCACGGGGCGACGCCCGTGGACTTCGCGTACTCGATTCACACCGACGTCGGTCATCACTGCGTCGGCGCAAAGGTCAACGGTCGGCTCGTGCCGCTCGACTACCGGATGAAAAGCGGCGACACCGTCGAGGTGCTCACGTCGCGTTCTCCCACAGCGGCGCCGTCCCAGGACTGGCTGAAGGTCGTTCGGACCCCGCGCGCGCGCAACAAGATTCGTCAGTGGTTTACCCGCGAGCGACGCGTCGACGCGATCGACAAGGGGCAACAAGATCTCGTTCGCGCGTTGCGCAAGGCGAACTTGCCGGTGCAATCCGTGCTCGGCTCGGACGCGCTGCAGTCGATCATCGCCGAGCACAAAGCCGGCACGCTCGACGACCTGTACGCCGCCATCGGCAACAACCATATTTCCACGCAGTCAATCGTCCAGCGGCTGCAGCACGAGCTCGAAGACGAGGACGAGCACATCACCGCACCGCGCCGGCCGCAGCGAATGAAGCCGCCGTCGGAGCACGGTGTGACGGTCGTCGGGATCGACGACGTCATGGTCCGATTGGCGCGGTGCTGCACGCCTGTGCCCCGAGACCCGATCATCGGCTTCGTCACCCGCGGTCGCGGCCTGTCCGTTCACCGCGCCGACTGCCCGAACGCGAAGTCGCTGCTCGAAGAAGAGGCGCGCATCATCGAGGTTGCGTGGGACACGCGGCGGCCGTCTACGTTCCAGGTCACGATTCAAGTCGAGGCACTCGACCGGACGAAGCTTTTGAAAGACGTGACGACCGCCATCTCTGACGTCGGCGTCAACATCTTGTCGGCGTCGAGCAATACGAACGCGCGTACGCGCACGGCCATTCTTCGCTTCACCGTCGAGCTCGGCGACCCGGCGCATCTTGACTACCTCATCTCTTCCATCAAGCGCGTCGACGCCGTGTACGACGCGTACCGGCTTACCCCGGGTCACAACCCGCGCGGGCACCGCTCATAGAATCGTGCGCGCCGTCCTGCAGCGGGTGACGCGCGCCCACGTGTCGGTGGATGGCTCGATCGTCGGCGCGATCGGTGGTGGCATCCTCGCGCTCGTCGGTGTCGCCGACGGAGACCGCGATGCCGATGCAACGTGGCTCGCGCAAAAGATCGCGGAGCTGCGCATCTTCCGCGACGAGCACCGTCCGATGAATCGGTCGATTGAAGAGGACGGCGGCGCGGTGCTCGTCGTCTCCCAATTCACGCTGCTGGCGGACACGCGCCGGGGACGCCGGCCCGGCTTTACCGGCGCGGCGAGACCAGAGGTGGCCGAGCCGCTGTGCCGGCGCGTGGCCGAGCTGCTCCGCGCGAGAGGCTTGCACGTCGAGGAAGGCCGGTTCGGCGCGATGATGGACGTGGAACTCGTGGGCGACGGCCCCGTGACGATCGTCCTCGATTCGCGGAATCCGTGAAGTGCTCTCGGGTAGGATTTGCGGCCATGACACGTCCAGAGGTCATCGAAGGGTACGCAACGGGGGCTTGGTCCTCGAACACGTACATCGTGGCGTCGCGAAAGGGCGAGACCGCCGTCATCGTCGACGCAGGCCAGGATGCGGCGCCTCTGTTGGCGGAGCGTCTCGAAGCGAACGGACTGAAAGCTGAGGCTTTGCTCGTTACACACGGGCACATCGATCACGTCTGGTCGGTCGCAGAAGTGTGCGCGCAGCAAGGGATCCATGCCTACATGCACCCCGACGATACGTGGCTGATCGAAGACCCGGCGGCGGCGCTGGGTGCCGGCGGACGGTCATTTCCGTTCGACGCACCAGAGGACCTGAAACCGCTCGCCGATGGACAGAGGTTGCGTTTCGCCGGCCTCGACATCGAGGTTTTCCACACGCCTGGGCACACACCCGGTTCCGTCGTGTTCATTACCAACGGCATCGTCTTTTCCGGAGATCTGATCTTTCAAGGCTCGATCGGCAGAACGGATTTTCCGCGCGGATCCCTCGAAGACCTGATGGACTCGATTCGCCGCGTCATCCTTCCACTGGACGACGAGGTGACGATCTTGTCCGGCCACGGTGCCGAGACGAGCGTCGGCGCGGAACGCCGGACGAACCCGTTCGTGGTCGCCGACGCGCGCGGCGAGCTTCCACGTCTGCTGGGGTTGTAAAGTGGCCGACATTCCGCGCTACATGCGGGACGTGATCCCGCCGGAATCCGAGCGCTTCGCCGAAGTCGAGCGCATCGGCGCCTCCATCGTCGAGCTGGCGGGTTACCGTCGCATCATCACGCCGATGTTCGAGAACACCGACACATTCACCCGCGGCGTCGGCGAATCGACCGACATCGTGAACAAGGAGATGTACACGTTCGACGATCGCAGCGGCCATTCGCTGACGCTCCGTCCGGAAGGAACCGCACCCGTCGTTCGGTCGATCGTCACGAACCACTTGGATCAAGGCGGCTTGCCGGTGAAGCTGTACTACTCGGCGCCGATGTTTCGGTACGAGAAGCCCCAGAAGGGCCGGTACCGACAGCATCATCAGATCGGTATCGAGGCGATCGGATCAGAAGACCCGGCGCTCGACGTCGAAGTGCTCGCGACCGGCTGGAACGTGCTGGCGGCGTGCGGCGTCGAAGCCACGTTGCTGCTGAACAGCATGGGGCATCCCGGCGAGGACTGCCGGAAGCGCTACCAGCCGGCGCTGAAGGAATTCCTCGAGGGCTACCGCGAGCAGCTCGACGCCGATTGCAAGCGCCGCATGGATCAAAATCCCTTGCGTGTGTTCGACTGCAAAGTCCCTGCCGATCAAGCCATCCTTGCGAACGCACCCCTGCTCGAAGACTTTTTGTGCGCGTCCTGTCGCGAGCACCTGGGCGACGTGCAGCGTGGATTGAAGGAGCTCGGCATCCCGTACACGATGGCGCCGCGCCTCGTCCGCGGCTTCGACTACTACACGAGAACGACGTTCGAATATCAGTCCGCTGCGCTCGACGCCGCGCAAAATGCCGTCGGCGGCGGCGGCCGGTACGACGGGCTCGTCGAATCCCTCGGCGGTCCGGGGTTGCCGGGAATCGGGTTCGGCTTGGGCATCGAGCGGATCAGGCTCGCGCAGGAAGCCGCCGGCGTGCAGTTGCCGTCGCACGAGGTCACCGTCTTGGTCGTGCCGGTCGGCGCCGAAGAAAAGGACGCCGCGACGTCGCTTTTGTGGTCGTTGCGCGCCGCTGGTGTGCGTTCCGATACGACGTATTCGGAACGTTCGCTCAAGGCGCAACTGAAGCACGCCAACCGCATCGGCGCACGGCTCGTCGCGATCATCGGCGCGAACGAGCGCGCTGCGGGAACCTGTACGCTGCGCCGCATGGACTCGGGAGAGCAAACGGAGCTCAGCGTTTCCGACGCCGTCGCGCGCGCGGCCGAGGAACAAGCACGATGATGCGGACGCACCGCTGCGGCGAGCTGCGCGTCGAGCACGCCGGCGCCGAAGTCACGATCGCCGGGTGGGTGCACCACCGGCGTGACCACGGCAAAGTCATCTTCATCGATCTGCGTGATTCGAGCGGCGCCGTCCAAGTTGTCGTCCACACCGAAGAACATCCGGAGGCATACGCGGCGGCCGACCGGCTGCAACGCGAATTTTGTGCGCTCATCCGGGGACGTGTGGACCGCCGCTCCGATGCCACGATCAACCCGAAGATGGCGACCGGCGAGATCGAGCTGAAAGCGACCCACGTCGAGATCTTGTCGGAGAGCGAAACGCCGCCGTTCCTCATCGAGGACGGCGTCGACGCCGACGAGAACTTGCGACTCAAGCACCGGTACCTCGACTTGCGTCGGCCCGAGATGCAGGAGCGCATCCGTTTGCGGTCGCGCGTCGTGAAGGGGATCCGGGACTACCTCGACGCCGAAGGATTTCTCGAGATCGAGACGCCGATCCTCACCCGGTCGACGCCGGAAGGCGCGCGCGACTTCCTGGTACCGAGCCGCCTGCAACCGGGAACGTTCTTCGCACTCCCGCAATCGCCCCAGCTCTACAAGCAGCTGTTGATGGTCGCCGGGCTGGATCGCTATTACCAAATTCCACACTGTTTCCGCGACGAAGACTTGCGCGCCGACCGCGCGCTCGAGTTCTCACAGCTCGACCTCGAGATGAGCTTCGTCGACGAGGAAGACGTCATCGGCGTCACCGAAGGGCTCATGGTCTCGTTGTGGCGCGACGTCCTCGGCGTCGAGATACGGGCGCCGTTCCCGCGCATTCCGTACCAGGAATCGTTACGGCGGTTCGGCAACGACAAGCCCGACCTCCGCTTCGCGATGGAGCTCACCGATGTCGCAAGCGTTTTCGGGGACACGACGCTCGGCATCTTCGAGCGCGTTCTCAAAAGTGGCGGAGCGCTCCAGGCGATCCTGGTACCCGGCGGAGGCGCGATACATCACGCCGAGCTGCGAAAGCTCGAGCAGCAAGCGATGGAACGCGGTGCGAAGGGCCTCGCGTGGATTATCTTCAAAGAAGGCGGCGAGATCGACTCGCCGCTCGCGAAGCACGTGAGCGCCGCAGAGCGCGGCGCGCTCTCGAAGACGCTCGATGCGTCCGCCGGAGACCTCGCACTCATCGTGGCCGACACAGCGTCCGTCGCGCGCACCGTGCTCGGAGGGTTGCGCAACACGCTTGCGCGAGACCGCGGGCTAATCCCGGAAGGCGAATGGCGATTCTGCTGGGTCGTCGATCCGCCGCTCTTCGAATGGAGCGACGAAGAGCAGCGATACATGTCGTCGCACCATCCGTTTACCCAACCGCAGCCCGGCTGGGAAGAGGCGCTGGCGGCCGACCCGGGCAGCGCAAAGGCGCGCGCCTACGACATCGTGCTCAACGGGATGGAGCTCGCGTCGGGAAGCATCCGTATCCACGACCGCGTGATGCAACAGAAGGTCTTCACGGCACTCGGCATCGACGAGGCGCAGGCGCAATCCCGTTTCGGATTCCTGCTCGATGCATTCCGCTACGGCCCACCGCCGCACGGCGGCGTTGCGCCGGGCATCGATCGCATCGCGCTGCAAATGGCCGGTGTCGACAACATTCGCGAGGTCACGGCATTTCCGAAAGCCGCATCGGGCAACGATCCGCTCACCGGGGCTCCCACGCCGGTCGATCAAGCACAGCTCGACGAATTAGGATTGCGGCTGCGGCCCGTCTAAGAGACATTCGTGTGTCCCGCCGAGCAACCACCGCTGTTTGAGACGGAGCCGACGATGCCCGCCCAGCGACGCCGTCCGAGCAAGCCCGCACCGCAGCAGGAACCACTGGCGCCGCTGCCGCCCGGGGCGCCGCTCGCCGCGCGAATGCGTCCCCGTACGCTTGATGAGTTCGTCGGACAAACGCACATCTTGGAGACGAACAGCGTGCTGCGCTCGGCGATCGAAGAAGACCGACTGCGATCCGTCTTGTTGTTCGGCCCTGCCGGCACCGGCAAGACCTCGCTCGCACATTTGATCGCGCACGCGACGAGCGCTGCGTTCGTGCAGCTGTCGGCGGTCACGGCCGGCGTCGCAGATGTGCGCCGCTTCGTCGAAGAGGGCCGCGAGCGGCTCGCTGCGACGGGACGCCGCACGATCCTGTTCGTCGATGAGGTACACCGCTTCAGCAAGACACAGCAGGACGGGCTGCTGCCCGGTGTGGAATCCGGCGCGATCGTGTTCATCGGCGCAACAACGGAAAACCCTTTTTTTTCGATCGTCTCGCCGCTGCTGTCGCGTAGCCTTCTGTTTCGACTCGAGAAGCTGACGGGGGACGAATTGGCCGAGATCATCGCGCGTGCCCTTGCCGACGACGAGCGTGGTCTCGGACACCGCGGCTTGACGATCGACGACGCGGCGGCAGCCTTTCTTGCCGCCAAGGCCGAAGGCGATGCACGCATCGCGCTCAACGGGCTGGAGGCTGCAGCCGATCGCGCGCAAGCCGACGGCCGGAAGACGATCACGGTTGAGGACGCCGCCGACGTCGTGCGTCAGCGGCTCGTGCGATACGACCGGGCCGGAGACCAGCACTACGACGCGATCAGCGCCTTCATCAAGTCCATGCGGGGATCCGACCCGGACGCCTCGCTTGCATGGCTGGCGCGAATGATCAAAGCCGGCGAGGACCCGCGATTCATCGCACGGCGGATGCTCATATTTGCGTCCGAGGACATCGGCGAAGCCGATCCGCAATCGCTCGTCATCGCGACGGCCGCGGCACAAGCAGTGCAGATCGTCGGGATGCCGGAAGCGCAGCTCAACCTCGCGCATGCGGCCGTCCATCTCGCGAACGCGCCGAAGTCCAACGCCGTTATCCGCAGCATCGAAGCCGCACTGGCCGACGTGGAGCAGATCGGTCAGGGCGGGGTGCCGGTGCATTTGCGCGACGCACACTATCCCGGTGCTTCGACACTTGGGCACGGGGCCGGATATAAGTATCCGCCTGCACACGGCGGAGACGTCGAGCAGGAGTACATGCCCGAAGGTCTCGAGGGCCGCCGGTACTGGCGCCCCGACGGAGAGGAGAGCTCGTGACGCTGGCGGCACTGAAGGCCGGGTCGGTTGCCGTCATCATCGTGGCGGGCTTCTTCGCTCTGGTATCTGCCGTTCTCGCCGTCGTCCTCGCCAATCTTTTTCGCGTCGTCAGCGGCCTCAACGAGCTCGTCGACGGCATTCGGGAGGAAACCGTCCCGCTCATCGGAGAGCTCGGCAACACGGTGCGCGGCGTGAACAAGGAAATCGACCGTCTGGACGGCGTCATGGCCGGAGTGCAGGGCATCGTCGGAGGCGTCGAGTCGATCACGAAGACCGTCCAAGCCACGGTGACGAACCCACTCGTGAAAGGTCTCGCTTTCTTCATGGGTGCCAAGCGCGCCGCGCGCAAGATCAAGGACAAGGATTAGATGCGCCGCCTCTTTTGGGGAGTCGTCGGCATCGGAATAGGTGCGGTCGTCGGGGTATCGATCGTTCGGTGGGCCGGCAAGACGAAGCAGCGCTACTCGCCGCCGAATCTCGCGCGCGAAGCGGGCGGTGTTGCGTCGGATTTCGCGAGCCGGGTGCGCGACGCGCTCGACGCAGGCCGCGAAGAAATGACGCGGGCCGAGATGGAAATTCGCGCCGAGCTCGGCCTTCCCGTCCAGTAACCGCCGCCGGTCCCAACACGCCGCCGGTAGAATGCCGCCCTGATGGAGAGCGACCGGATTCGCACCGCCTTTCTCGACTTCTTCCGCGAGAAGAGCCACCGCATCGTGCCCTCGTCTTCGCTCATCCCGGACGATCCGACGTTGCTCCTCACCGCCGCCGGCATGGTGCAGTTCAAGCCGTATTTCCTCGGACAGAAGAAGCCCGAGTTCCCGCGCGCGGCGAGCGTGCAGAAATGCGCCCGGACCACCGACATCGAGGTCGTCGGCCTGACGGCCCGGCACTTGTCATTTTTCGAGATGCTCGGCAACTTCTCGTTCGGCGACTACTACAAGAAGGAAGCGTGTGCGTGGGCGTGGGAGCTCGCGACCGGCGCGTACGGTCTCGAGCCCGAGCTGCTCTGGGTCACCGTCTTTGAGACCGACGACGAAGCGTTCGAAGTCTGGCGCGACCACGTCGGCGTCCCGGCAAACAAGATCGTGCGCCGCGGGGCGGAAGACAACTTCTGGACGATGGGCGTCGCCGGGCCGTGCGGGCCGTGCTCGGAGATGTTCTACGACCGCGGGCCGAAATACGGCGACGTCGACGGCTTTCAGGACGGCGACCGCATCGTCGAGTTCTGGAACCTCGTCTTCATGCAAAACCTCCAGGACGACGACGGCACGATCGTCGGGGAGCTGCCGAACAAGAACATCGACACCGGTTCCGGCTTCGAGCGCGTGGCGATGATCCTGCAAAAGAAGGACAGCATTTGGGACACCGACGTCCTGCGGGGGCTCATCGCGAAGGCGGAGTCGCTGACCGGCCGCCGGTACGGCGAGGACGAGACGACCGACGTCTCGCTCCGCGTGATGGCAGATCACGCCCGGTTTGCCAGCTTCTTGATCGGCGACGGCGTGTTTCCGTCCAACGAGGAACGGGGCTACGTCTTGCGCCGGATCATCCGCCGTGCGGTTCGCCACGCCCGGATGCTCGGTACGGAAAAGCCGGTCATGGAGACGATGTCGAGTGCCGTCATCGAGATGATGGGCGGTGCGTACCCGGATTTGGTCGGCGGCCGTTCGTTCATCGCCCAAACGATCGTGCAGGAAGAGGAGAGCTTTACCCGGACGCTCCGGCAAGGACTGACGCTCCTCGAAGGCGAGATGAAGACCGCCAAGAAGGCGATTTCGGGCGACGTGGCGTTCAAGCTCCACGACACGTACGGCTTTCCGATCGACTTGACCGTCGAGATCGCGCGCGAAGCGGGTCTGGAGATCGAACGAGCGGCGTTTGAGCGGCTCATGGACGAACAACGCGAGCGCGCCCGGTCCGGACGCGCGAAGCACACCGAGACCGCCGCGAGCGAAGCGCTCAAGGACATCGCGGCATCACACGGCGCGACGAAATTCGTCGGCTACGAGCGCGACCGCGCGGACGCATCGGTTCTCGCGCTCGTTCGGGGCGGCGCGCCCGTGGACGCGGTTGCGGAGGGCGATGAGGTTGAGATCGTTCTCGACGCGTCACCGTTCTATCCCGAGGGCGGCGGGCAGATCGGGGATTCCGGCACGATCGCTGCGGGAGAGGCTCTCCTGGAAATCACCGACACCCAAAAGGGGATCGGCGATCTCATCGTGCATCGCGGACGCGTGGCGCGCGGCGAGCTGCGCGTCGGCGAAGACGCGGCGGCGGCCGTCGACATCGAGCGCCGTGTTGCGGTGATGCGCAGTCACAGTGCGACGCACGTCCTTCACTGGGCGCTGCGCAACCGATTGGGGCCGCACGCTCGCCAAGCGGGGTCGCTCGTCGCGCCCGGCCGCTTGCGCTTCGACTTCCCCCATACGGCGTCGGTCCCGCGCGACGTCCTGCAAGAAGTAGAGAAAGAAGTCAACGATCTGCTGCTCGGTGACGGAAGCGTTCGCGCGTACGAAACCACGATGGAATACGCGAAGAACATCGGCGCGATGGCGCTCTTCGGCGAAAAATACGGCGCCATCGTGCGGGTCGTCGAGATCGGCGATTACTCGGTTGAGCTGTGCGGCGGCACGCACGTCGCCCATACCGCTCAAGTCGGCCCACTCACGATTCTGGGCGAGGCGTCGATCGGCGCAAACCTCCGTCGCATCGAGGCGCTCACCGGAACCGAAGCGCTCGCCGGCTTCCGAAAGGATCGTGCCGTTCTCGAGCACATCGCAATGCTGTTGCACGCGACCCCGGACGAGGCACCCGACAAGGTGCAAAAGATGCTCGACGACCTGAAAGCGGCGCAGCAGACGCTCGAGAAGTCGAAACAGCAAGGATTGCGCTCGCAGGCGACGGAGATCGTCCAAAAAGCCGAACGCATCGGGGACGCGTCGCTCGTCGTCACCGAAGTCACCGGACTTCGGGTCGACGAGCTGCAGAAGCTGGCCGTGTCGGCTCGCGAGGCATTGCAGGACGCCGGCGTCGTGGTGCTCGTGTCTGCGTCGGATGGACGCGCCGGAATCGTCGCGGCCGTGACGAGGGATCTCGCGGCCCGAGGAATAAGCGCGAAGGCGCTTATCGCTCAAGCCGCGCGCGCAATCGGCGGCGGCGCCGGAGGAAAGGACGACGTAGCAACCGGCGGCGGCGGCAAGCCCGAAGGGGTTCAGGAGGCGGCGCGCCTGGCGGCCGACGAAGCACGGAGGGCGCTGGGCGCGTGATGGCGCGAGTGCTCGGGATCGACCCGGGAACGAAGCGCATCGGCGTCGCGCTGTCGGACCCCGACGGCCTCATCGCATCACCGCACACGGTGATCGAGGCGAGCGACAACGACGCACGGGAAATCTCGCGGATCGCGAATGACAACGACGTGGAAGAAATCGTCATCGGGTATCCGCGCCGCCTCGACGGATCGAGCGGGCCGGCGGCTCAACAAGCCGAGGTGCTCGCAGACCACGTCCGCGCCGCCGTTTCGATCCCGGTCCGTCTGTGGGACGAGCGTTTGACGAGCGCCCAAGCGGAGAAGGACATGGTGGCTCACGGCGTGAAACGGCGCCGGCGGCGCAGCGAAGTCGACCGCGTCGCCGCAGCGCTGATCCTTCAAAGCTATCTCGACGCCCGGAGAAGTCGATCATGACCGACGAGCACCCGCCCGTGTCGACGTACGAAGAGCCGCCTCTCGATGTGGACTGGCCCCCGCGGACGCGGCGTCGCGGTCTTGTCAAGCTGGTCGCGTTCTTCGCGGTTATCTTGCTGCTGTTGGGGGGCGGTGCGCTCTACGTCGCCGGCCAAACGACGGGATCATCCGAAGGAAAGCCTGTGAAGGTGACAATTCCGCAGGGTGCCACCGCGACGTCGATCGCTAAGCAGCTCGGCGACGCCGGCGTCATCCGGTCCTCGTGGCTGTTTCGTTTGCTCGCCCGGCTCCGCGGCACTGCTGCGGACTTGAAGCCGGGGGAATACGACCTGCGAACGGGGATGAGCTACTCCGCGGTGTTCACGCTGCTCGAAAAGGGGCCGACGATTCCGTTCGTTCGCATCACGATTCCCGAAGGCAGCGCCCTGGGTCAGATCATCCGTATCGCGCGCGCCAAGCTCGGTTTGCCGGCGAAGGCCTTCGACGTCGCGATCGGGCGCGCGCAGCGTCCCGTGATCGCAGGAAAGAATCGGAGCCTCGAAGGTTTGCTGTATCCGGACACGTACTTCTTCAAGAAGGACGCAACGGCCGAAGACGTTATCAAACGCCTGCTGGGAACGTTTGAAGAGCGGACCGCGGATCTGGATTTCACCGTCGCCGGCACGCACCACATCACGCCGTATCAATCACTCGTTCTCGCGAGCCTCGTCGAGAGAGAAGCGCTCGTCGACGCAGACCGGCCGCTCATCGCCAGCGTCATATACAACCGCCTGCAGCGCGGGATGCACCTCGAGATCGACGCGACCGTGCAATACGCGATCTACTTGAAAACAGGGAAAGTTCCGACGAACATCACGCCGGAAGACTTGCACATCCGCTCCCCGTACAACACGTACCAGATCGACGGCCTGCCTCCGACGCCGATCGCTTCGTCGGGCTTGAAGTCGATCAACGCCGCGCTGAATCCGGCGACGACCAAATACCTCTATTACGTGCTCAGCGCCGACGGCAAGAAGCATTGCTTCGCGACGACGTACAACGAATTTCTCGCCTACAACAACAGAACGCGGTCCTGCGCATGAGCGATCTGCACGCAGTCGGCGCGATTCCGGTCGATCCAGCGCCGAAAGGCACGCGGGTCTGCTGCATCATCGGGTGGCCGGTAGAACACAGCCTTTCGCCGGCGATGCACAACGCTGCGTTTCGCGACGCAGGGCTCGACTGGGTTTATGTCCCGCTGCCCGTTCCGCCCGACGCAGTAGCGGACGCGATCGCCGGCATCCGCGCGCTGGGCATCTCGGGGGCGAACGTGACGATGCCCCACAAGCGATCGGTTATCGAGCACCTCGACGAAGTTTCCGACGACGCGCAGCGCATCGGTGCCGTGAACGTCATCGTTCGGGCCGGTGACAGGCTCCTCGGCGCGAACACCGACGGACAAGGGTTTCTACGCTTCCTCGAGCGCGAGGCCGGCGTGCAAGCCGCCGGAGCGAACATCCTGCTCCTCGGCGCGGGTGGGGCCGCTCGCGCCGTCGGCGTGGCACTTGGGGACGCCGGCGCATCGGTCACGATCGCAGCACGCGACGGCACATCCGCGGCTGAAGCGTGCGAGGCCGTCGGCCCAGACGCGAAGGCGGTGCCGTTCGAAGACGCGCCGAGCGAAGCGGCTGCGGCCGACGTCATCGTCAACGCGACCCCGCTGGGAACCGCCGGGCTCGGCACGCCGATCCCCGCGGAGGCGATCGAGAGCCGCCATCTCGTCGTCGACCTCGTCTACGCGCCGCCGGTCACGCCGCTGATCGCCGCGGCTCGAGCCCGCGGCGCTCGCGCGCACAACGGCATCGGGATGCTGATCGACCAGGCAGCGCTCGCGTTCGAGCTCTGGACGGGGACCCCGGCCCCGCTGGAAGCGCTGTCGGCAGCAGCCCTTCGCGGCATCCGCGACGACTCGGACATTCGCTAAAGATCAAGCACCCTTCGCTCCCTGCCGATGAAAGGAAAAAAGCAGGGGGTAGATCGATGCTCGAAGGAACTCTCGATACGTTTGCCTTGCCGGCCGTCGTCCGGTTGGTACGCGATTCAGGCGCAAGTGGACGTCTGTCCATCATGGCTGCGCTCGGCACCGGCTCGCTGGTTATCGAAGACGGCCGTGTGATCGACGCACTACCTGCTCCCGGGTCCGACGTCGTCGAAGGGGCATTGTCCCTCTTCGAGCACCACAACGGCACGTTTTCCTTCCGGAACGAGCCGGTCGGCGAACGCAAAATGGATCTCGAGGTCGAAGAGCTCCTGAAGCTCGTGAACGAGCGCGCCGCGGCATGGGCGCGGATTCGCGAAGTCATTCCCGGCGAGGGACCGATCTCCGTGCTTCCCGACCGGCGCCTCGACGGCCCGGTGACCGTGTCGGCAGAAGCGTGGCGCATCGCCGTCCTCGCAAGTGGAAAGACGCCGGCGCAGCTCGCCCAAGCGTGCGGCCTGAGCGAGTTCAAGGCGTGCAGCGTACTCCTGGACCTTCTGCAAGACGGGCTGATCGTTTCGATCGCCGCGCCGAGCAACGGCACCCCGTCGGGCAACGGCACCCCGTCGCATGTCGAGCATGCCAAGCCGCGTCCGGTCGAGTCCGTCGTGGAACCGCTTCCGGTCGAGCCCGACCTTGCCGACGACGAAGAGGAAGTGTCCGTTTTGCCGGAGGACCCCGACCTCGATCCTGAGATGCTCTTGCGGGAGCTCGGCGAGGAAGCGCCGACGCGTCCGGGCCGCCGCCGCCGCTAGGCAAGGCTCCGAACTGCGCAAACTATAGTTTCACCCTCCTCCGCCGATAGTCCTTATAACGGTCGGGGCACGAGGCCCCTCTAATCCGTCGTGCCCGGGGGAACAACGTACATGGCCAGAAAGAGGCGACTCGAAGAGATCCTCCTCAGTGAAGGTCTCCTCGACGCCGCGCAACTCGAGACCGCTCGCGCGGAGCAAGCCCGGACGAAGGGGTCACTCGGTCGCGTGCTCATTGAGCTCGGCATGGTTACCGAGGGCGCCCTCGTCGCTGCGCTCGCGAAGCAAATCGGTTTGCCGTTCGTCGATCTGGGCGACGTCCAAATCGACCCCGTTGCCTCGTCGGCCATTTCGGAAAATCTCTGCCGGCGTTATTCGTGCATTCCCATCGCGTACGAGGACAACAAGATCGTCGTCGCCATGAGTGACCCGGCCAACGTGCTCGCGCTCGACGACATCCGAACGATCACCGGACTGGAGGTCAAAGCAGTCGTCGCTACGCGCACTGACGTCATGGCGGCGATCGACGGTCAAAACCGAATGGATCAATCGGTCGAGGACGTGGCGGCTGCGGCTGCCGCGGAAGAGATCGAGATCGACGACCTCTCGAAGGTCAAGGAGCTCGTCGAAGACGCTCCGATCGTCAAGTTCGTGAATCTTCTCATTACACAAGCGGTCCAAGAACGGGCTTCGGACATCCACATCGAGCCCCAAGAGCGTGAGGTTCGCATCCGCACGCGTATCGACGGCGTCCTCCACGAGGTGATGCGCTCCCCGAAGTCGATTCAGTCGGGCGTCATCTCGCGACTCAAGATCATGAGCGACATCAACATCGCCGAGCGGCGCATCCCCCAGGACGGTCGCGTCGGGCTCGTTGTCGGCGGAAAAGCGGTGGATTTGCGCGTCGCCACGCTCCCGACCGTCTATGGGGAAAAGGTCGTGATCCGCATCTTGAACAAGTCGTCGGTCATGCTGAACTTGCAAGATCTGGGGTTCTCCGACAACAACTTCACGCGATTCGAAAGCTCGTTCAAGAAGCCGTACGGCATGATCCTCGTGACCGGCCCGACCGGGTCGGGGAAGTCGACGACGCTATATGCAACCCTGAACATCCTGAATCAAGCCGAAAGCAACATCATCACCGTCGAAGACCCGGTCGAATACCGCCTCGCCGGCGTGAACCAAATCCAGATCAACCAGAAGGCCGGATTGACGTTCGCCAGCGCGCTGCGGTCGATCTTGCGATCGGACCCCGACATCGTGCTCATCGGCGAGATTCGCGACCGTGAAACAGCCCAAATTGCCGTCGAGGCCGCGTTGACCGGCCACCTCGTGCTCTCGACGCTGCACACGAACGATGCGCCCTCAGCGATCACGCGATTGAACGAGATGGGCATCGAGCCCTTCCTCGTGTCGAGTGCCGTCGACTGCGTGCTGGCGCAACGCCTCATCCGCGTTCTATGCGAACGTTGCAAGGAGCCGTACCTGCCGACCGAGGAGGCGCTCGTCGAGGCGAAGATTCCGATCGACGGCGACATTCCCAAGCTGTATCGCGCGGTCGGGTGCTCAAACTGTGCGAAAACGGGCTACCGCGGCCGTCTCGCCGTACACGAGGTCATGTTGAAGAGCGAAGAGATCGAGCGCCTGACGGCCGAGCGCCGTTCGGCGGAAGAAATCGGACGGATCGCGCGCGAACAGGGAATGACGACACTGCGGGCCGACGGCATCGCGAAAGTACTCGACGGCAAAACGTCTCTCGAAGAGATCATGCGCGTCATCGTGTAACCGCAGGTTAAGGCCGCACCTTCCCGCGCCGACATTCATGACACACCCACCGGTGGAGGGAGACGTTTGTCCGCGAACAGACCGCTAGGCGAGATTCTCGTCGAGCAGCGCTTGCTTACCCGCGAGCAGCTCCAGGTTGCGCTCGAACGCCAAAAGCAAACGAGCCAGCCGATCGGTCGGATCCTCATCGAAATGGGCGCCGTCGAGGAAAACCAGCTCGTCGAGGCCGTCGCGCGACGCATCGGCGTTCCGTACGTGGATCTATCAAATCGTCGCTTGGATCCGGATCTCGTCGCGTTGATCCCCGACGTGATGGCTCGCCGCTTGGCCGCCGTTCCCGTCGAGCTCGACGGCATGAACATGGTCGTGGCGATGGCCGAGCCGACTAACGTCGCTGCAATTCGCGAAATCGCCGGCGCGACGGGATTCACGATTCACGCGGCGCTCGCGGTACGGCGTCTGATCCTAGGCGCGATCGACGACGCCAAGGATCGCCGGCCGTCGCTGGAAGACGAAGTCCTTCGGGAAGCCGCCGCGGCACAGCCGCCGGCTGCCGAGGAGAAAGACGTTCGAATTCAAGACTTGCTGGAGCGCGTCATCGCCGAAAACGCGTCGGACTTGCACCTGACGGCCGATTCGGCCCCGACGATTCGCGTCCGCGGCGCGTTGCGGAGGCTCGATGACTATCCCGTGCTGCTTCCCGCCGAGATCCGCCGGCTCATCTATTCGATCTTGACGCAGCGTCAGCGCGAGAAGCTCGAGTCGAACCTCGAGCTCGACCTCGCGTACACGTTGCCGGGCAAGGCGCGCTTTCGTGTCAACGTGTATTTCCAGAAGGACGCGATGGGCGCGGCATTCCGGCTCATTCCCGTGGAGGTTCGCACGCTCGAAGCGCTCGGGCTGCCGGCGAAGGCCAACGATTTTGCGCATCTCACGCGCGGGTTCGTGCTGGTCACCGGGCCGACCGGGCACGGAAAATCAACGACGCTCGCCGCGATCATCGACGTCATCAACCGAGAGCGGCCCGACCACATCATGACGGTCGAGGACCCGATCGAATACTTGCACCATCACAAGCAAGCGATCATCAACCAGCGAGAGGTCGGAACCGACACGAAGTCGTTCGCGAACGCGCTCAAGCATGTGCTGCGCCAGGATCCCGACGTCATTCTCGTCGGAGAAATGCGGGACCTCGAGACGATCCAAGTGGCACTGACCGCAGCGGAAACCGGTCACCTCGTTTTCGCCACGTTGCACACGCAAGACGCGCCGCAGACCATCGACCGCGTCATCGACGTGTTCCCGCCCCATCAGCAGCAGCAGGTTCGCGTGCAGCTCGCCGCTTCCCTGCAAGGGGTCCTCACGCAACAGCTCCTGCCCACGAAAGACGGGAGCGGGCGCGTCGTCGCGTGCGAGATCCTCGTCGCCACTCCCGCCGTGCGAAACCTCATCCGAGAAGGCAAGACGCACATGATCTACTCGGCGATGCAAGCCGGCGGTAAATACGGCATGCAGACGATGGACCAAGCGCTTGCCGACATCGTGAAGAAGGGCAAGATTTCGTACGAGCTGGGCCTCGAGCGCTGCCACAACGCCGAGGACTTCAACAAGCTCTGCGGGAGGGCCTGATGACCACGACGTTCGCCTACAAAGTCCGCGACCGCAGCGGCAAGCTCGTCAAGGGCAGCCTCGAAGCCGACACGCAAGTCGCCGTCGCGACCAAGCTGAAGGAGATGGGCTTCGCGCCGGTCAGCATTCAGGCCGAAGGCAAGCTGTCGGGGAAAAAGGAGTTCAACCTCCCGTGGAAGAAGGTTGCGAAGGGCAAGGACCTCGCCGTCTTCTCGCGCCAGTTCGCGACGATGATCAATTCCGGCCTTTCGCTGTTGCGCGCGTTGAACATTCTTTCCGAGCAGACGGACAACTCCCGATTCGCGGCCGTCATCGGCGAGGTCCGGGCCGATGTGGAAAAGGGAACATCCCTATCCGCCGCGATGGCGAAGCATCCGAAGGTCTTCAGCCGGCTGTACGTCTCGATGGTTCGGGCCGGCGAGATCGGCGGCGTGCTCGACAGCGTCCTCATTCGCGTTGCTGAAGCGCTCGAAAAAGAGCTCCAGCTGAAGCAGAAGATCAAGAGCGCAATGACGTACCCCGTCGTCGTGTTCTGTCTCGTCCTACTGATCCTGGCAGCGATGATGATCTTCGTCGTCCCGATGTTCAAGAACCTCTACAAGGATCTCGGCGGAAACCTGCCTGCTCCGACGCGGCTTCTGATTGCCGCGTCGGACATCGTCAAGAAGCTGTGGTTCCTCGTTTTCGGCGGCATCGTCGGCGGCGGTTGGGGCTTCAAAAGGTGGATCGCAACGGACAAGGGACGCGGGCTGTGGGACGCGTTCAAGCTGCGCGCGCCGATTTTCGGCGGGCTCGTTCACAAGACTGCGCTGTCCCGCTTTACTCGGACGCTGTCGGTGCTGATGCGTTCCGGCGTGCCGATCTTGCAGTCCCTCGACATCGTCAAGGACACGGTCGGCAACGCCGTCGTGTCGAAAGCGATCGTCGAAGTGCAGGAATCCGTCAAAGAAGGAGAGAGCATCGCGCGACCTCTCGAGCGACATTCGATCTTCCCGCCGATGGTCGTGCAAATGATCGCCGTCGGGGAAGAGACCGGCGCGCTGGACACGATGCTCGCGAAGATCGCCGATTTCTACGACCAGGAAATCGAAGCGACAGTCGATGCGCTCACGTCGCTGATCGAGCCGATCTTGATTGCCGTCATGGGAGGCGTCGTCGGCTCTATGGTCATCGCGCTGTACATGCCGATGTTCAACATCATCAATCTGATCAAGTAGCTACGAGGACGCGGCGTTCGCGCGCCGTCGTGAGCGACCGTCTTTCGGAAAACCACTGTGGTTGTAGCCCGAATGAGTCACGCACTCACTAGCGGCTCGACGTCATTCGTGGGGTGAACTCAGGCCAAATGGGATAGCGCGGCTCATGCTTCGCCGGGTGCGCGCCGATAGGAAAACGACCGGAAGACCCAGCCCAAGGAGGCGCACAGTGCTTATCCGTATCAACGAGCGTCTGAACCGCGAAGACAAGGGATTCACGCTCATCGAGCTCATGGTGGTCGTTCTCATCATCGCCATCCTTATCGCGATCGCCATCCCGACCTTCCTC
>JAIVGO010000205.1 GCA_020201525.1 Actinomycetota bacterium
AAAACCGAAGCGCTCCGCAGCTTGAAGCGTCACATTGCGAGAAAGGTTTACGACACGATGATCAAACACACGATCAAGACCCCGACCGGCTTGCAATCGGTCGCGGCTTGACATAGGAGCAACTTATGGTCCGCACCGTTCGGGTCGATAGGTGAATATGAGCCATTTCCCTCCGGAGATGGAACGGTGAACGTTCTCCTCGCCGACGACGATACGGATTTTCGCCGCCTCCTATCGTTGATCGTCGACACCGACCGCTCTCTCACCCTGGTCGGGGCGGCCGCCGACGCCGACGAAGCCGTGAGGCTCGCGAACGACACGCAGCCCGACGTGGCTCTTCTGGACGTAGGCATGCCCAACGGCGGCGGTGTCAAGGCGGCCCTCGAGATCCGAGAGGTTTCTCCTGCTACCCAGATCTTGGCCCTTTCGGGTTCGGGCGAACGCGAAGCGGTGATCAGGATGCTTCGCGCCGGAGCGATCGCCTACCTCATCAAGGGAGCAACGCCGAGCGAGATCGTCCGGGCGATAAAGGATGCGGCGTCGGGAAAGACCACGCTCGCCCCCGAGGCAGCTCAGGAACTCGTCGGCGTTCTTCGACGTCACTTCGTCAACGCCGATCGCCTCGAGAAGCAACGCGCCGAGGATCGCGAGCACATCGAATCCTTGCTGCGGGGCGAAGGCATCGCCGTGGTTCTGCAACCGATCTTCAACATCGTCGAGGAATCGATCGTAGGCTACGAGGCGCTGGCTCGATTCGTCATCGAACCGAGGATGGGGCCCGACGTGTGGTTCCAGCGAGCCGAGGGCGTCGGGCTGCGCGCCGAGCTGGAGCTGGCAGTCCTCTCGAGAGCGCTGCCGCTCCTCGCCTCGATTCCGGAACACCACTACCTGTCCGTCAACCTTTCGCCCGATGTGCTTGCGGCAACAGACACGGATTTCGATAGCGTGGCTCCGGCTGCGAATCGTCTCGTGATCGAGCTGACCGAGCACGCTCCTGTTGCCGATTACCCCGCTCTGAACAGACGCTTGGCGGAGCTGCGAGCCCACGGGTTGCGGCTCGCCGTGGATGACGCCGGCGCCGGCTTCGCCAGCTTGCAGCACATCCTTCAGCTCTCCCCGGAGTACATCAAGCTCGACGTCAGCTTGACTCGGCACATCGACCAGGATTCTCCTCGGCGCGCGCTCGCGTCCTCGCTCATCACGTTCGCCTCGCAGATCAACGCGACGATTGTTGCGGAGGGTGTGGAAACGAAAGAGGAGCTCGACGCACTACGCGAGTTGGGGGTTTCCTGCGCGCAGGGGTTCTACCTCGCCCGCCCGGCACCGTTCGGAGGGTGGACGATCCCCGGTGTCCCTCCAAAGCGTCTGAGTCAACTCCTATGGTCGGTAACCGATGTCGCTCGCCGGGCGCGGACCTGTTCGGAAGCTGTGTCAGGATTCGCCGAGACGCTGTCGTCGGAGTTCCCGTTATGGCGCATAAGTGTGCGGATGGCGTCCGGCCGCGATCAGCTCGTCGTCGCCGCGGCGTGGACCAAAGGTGAAAGCGCGCTCGTGTCGGGAATCGGCATGTCCGTGGTCGCTACGTCCTTCCCCGAGGTCGTCCGTCGCGATCGACCCGTGGGGTCAGCCGATCCGGCGTTCCAGATGTCGTTCGTCGAGCAGCTGGTGCGCGCCGAGGGCATACGCTCGTGGATATCGATCCCGCTACACGACGGGAACGGATCCGTGATTGGACTCCTGAGCTTGAGCTCTAAGGAACCCGACATATTCGGAGAGGCGACTCTCGGTTTCTTCGCACAGCTCGGGTATGCGGTGGAGAGCCGTCTTGTCGGGCTCGTTAAAGGTAGCGAAACCAGCGGGATAACGAGCAGCAACGATCATCCCGATTGATCGAAGCGCCACCCTTGTGTTTACATTTTCGAAGAGCCATCGTCGGACTCTTCTATGATCGCGTCGAGGTCGGCAGCCGCGGCACGTGCCTCAACAGCGGCGTTACGCTGCTCTGCCGCCGTGCGACCAGCCTCCTCCCGCTCCTGGGCGGCGCGTTGCTCTTGTAGCTCGATCTGCCGGCGGTTTTCTTCTGCGCGCAGGCGGGTGGCCCGCAAGCGTGCCTGGGCATCCTCATCCACGGCGCGCTCTTGCAGACGCCTCTCCTGCTCAACCTGAGCCAAGCGACGCGCCTCTTCCGCGGCTGTCCGAGCACGCTCGTCGACAATTGCCTCTTCCTGAGCAGCGAATCGCGCCCTGGCTTGATCCCGGAGACGATCAGCATCTTCCTGCCGCGTAGCGGCCTGCTTGTGCGCCTCGGCCTGCGCTTGCTGTAATTCCCCGGCATCGATGAGCTTCTCGCTTCCGATGGCGGAACCCAGCGCCTGCTTGACCTTTCCTTTGACGCCCTCCCAAGCACCCTTGGTCACTTCTTCTTTCGGCTCGACTTTCTCCATACCGACCACACCTCCACTCGCACATTGGATCCGTTCAGGAGTTCCGCGCTGTTCTTGCCTCATGCAAGACTTCAGCGTCTCGCTTTGCCAGCTCCGCGGATCGCTCTTGAACTGCCGCATCGCGAAGATGCCCGGAATACTCCCGCTCTACGCGGCCCTCGGCTTCCTCGAGCGCCACGCGGTGGGCGTCTGCCGTCAAACGCGTGGCCCCACGCTGGCCGGATGCCCGAGCAGCGATCTGGGCCTTGCTCTTCGATGCGTCCGCCAAAGCGCGTCTCTTTCGCGAGGCCTCAAGCTTGGCGGCACGGACCCGCTCTTGTTCCGCGAGGTCGCGTTCCTCGCACAAGGTCCTCTAGGAACGCGACTCGAGCTTCCTCTTCACGCGTCTGGGGATGTTCGTTCCTCGCCTTGATTGCTTCGACGATCGTGTACGGAAGGCGCAACAGACGCCATTGCAATTGCAAAATTCCTTTCGGGTTCTCAAAAACATTCATCTCGCACCTCGCAGGGTTGGTCGGACAACGGAGGATGCTTCCACCGAGGCGATACCTTCACTTTCATGCTGCCGTTCTAAGATCCTTCAACTCCATCCTGGCGTGATCTCGTGCAAGCGCCAGGGGCGCCGCTGCCAAATCGCGCCTCACCGTCCTGCGGGCACGTATCAAGGACATCGTGGGCGCGCGGCATGACACAGCCTTCCCTCCCCTGCGTGTACGAAACGAGCTGCGACGGCGACGATGTTCACCAAGGCAACAGTCTGATCCGGAGACTCGAGGATCGGGGAAGAGCGGTCCGCTCTCTGGTATCGCGACACGGGACGTTGTGCAACCTGCGAGCGGGTCATTCCGTAGATCGGTTGAGCGAGGAGGGCGTGAGTTGGTGAGGCGCCGGCGCAAGATAGAGATGGCCGAGGACGAATTCATCGGATTCGTCCTCGGGTCCCAAGTCGAGTTGCGGCGTCTCGCTTACTTGGTGTGCGGTGACTGGCACCGCGCCGAAGATGTCGTTCAGACGGCGCTGGCCAACCTGTACGTCCATTGGTCGCGCATCCGGCGCGACGAAGGCGCGGGCCCCTACGCGCGACGGGCGGTGGTGAACGCCGCGATCGACGAACGGCGACGTCCGTGGCGTCGAGAGCGACCGGTGCAAGAGCTCCCCGACGGTCCCGCCGTTCGCGAGGAGCCTATGGACGCGGCCGTCGTTGATGCCTTGCTGTCGTTGCCTCCGCGTCAGCGCGCCGTCGTTGTGCTGCGCTACGTCGAAGACATCGATGTCGCGCAGACGGCGCACCTTCTTGGGATCTCATCAGGAACGGTCAAGAGTCAGGCAGCCAAGGGCCTTCAAGCACTGCGCAAAAAGCTTGAGCTACCCACTGCCGCAACAAGAAAAGGAGGAGCGGGATGACGGAGCACGCAGATCAAACGCTGGTGGACGATGCTGAATTGATCGAGCTGCTGCGCGGTGTGGCGAAGGATGGGGGCCCGCCTCTGCGTCATGGAATCGAGCACGTGGTAGCCGAAGGTCGGCGAGCCCGTCGCCGGCGCCGGGTGCTGATGGTGCCGGCTTCGAGTGTTGCGATCATCGGCGTCGTCGCACTCCTAATCGCAATGGCACGGGCTGGAACCAACGATCGACTCTTCCTTTCTCCGTCCTCTTCGGGCACGCTGGACTCGCCGCGCTCGACCGGGTCAACAGCCGGCGACCTACAAATCCTCCAGGAGGCATTTGGAGATGACTTCGTGGTCGGTCCGGGCGGTGAAACTGGTCCGACTCCCGGGAACGTCACCGTGCGTCCCGGCTCCGCGTCTGCCGATGGGCTCCCGGCCGGAGTGACCCTTTGGACACAGCTTCTCTATGGTGGCCGCGGCGGCATACCTGTCGGCCAGCTTGAGGAATTCTGCGCACCGATGATCGAAAAGGGCAGTCATAGAGCGGCGTGCACGCAGCGCGTCCTTCCCGGTGGACACGCCGTCCACGTGCAGGCAAGTAGCTATTACCCCGGCGAGTACAAGCCGGCGGCGCCGCATGGCGTTGATCTCCCGGCCGATGAAGTCCGCGTCATCTACGCACAGTCCAACGGCCAGCTCGTAATCGTAGATCTTGTCGCAACCGAAGACGCAAGCAGCAGCACGCTTGAGGGACGATCCGCCGTGCGAGCCTGGCTGGACGGGATGACGTCACGACTCGCAGCAGCGGCCACCGACCCGAGGATCGACGCCTTATCTTGATGCCTCCACGCTGCGGAGCACGCAGAACTCGTTGCCTTCGGGGTCGCGCATGACCTCCCAGTGGACGTCGCCTTGGCCGATGTCGGCCCTGGTCGCGCCGAGCTTCACCAACCGTTCGACCTCGTCTTCATGCGAGGCGATCGGGCTCACGTCGATGTGCAAGCGGTTCTTCACCGTTTTGCCCTCGGGGACGGTGCCAAACACGATCGTCGGTGCCGGAGGACGGGCGCGAACCTTTGCCTTCCAATCCTGCGTGGATTCCTCGGTCCACTCGTCCGGGTAGTCCCAGGGTGCGATCTCGACGAGGTCGTCGCCCTCGTCGATGATCTTGTAATCGAGGACCGCGGTCCAGAATGCGGCCATCTTCCGGACGTCGTGCGCGTCGATGACGATCTCGGTGAACCTGCTGGTCATGTCGCCCCCACGAAACGTGTCTGCGTCTTCAAGTTCGCGTCTCTCGCGGCACAACGCTACCAAGTTGGCCCCGGCGTCTCAACGAGATTCCGCGCGACATGACCTGCCCGGCGCGTGCACCTCGCTCTTAACGGCTTCGCTCGACGCGATGCACCAAAGTCTTCAATGCTTCGACTTCGTACGCCAGCGCCTTCTTGCCGAGCTTGGTGATCTTCACCCACGTACGCGGCCGCTTCCCTTCGTAGCCTTTTTGCACTTCGATGAGGTTGGCGTCTTCGAGCACCGTCAAGTGACGCGAGAGGTTCCCGTCAGTCAGCTCGAGCGCGTTTTTCAAATAGCTAAAGTCTGCTTTCGTCGTCTCGTTCAGGATCGCGAGGATCCCGAGTCGCGTGCGTTGGTGGACGACGTCGTCGAGCCCGTTAACGGGATGACTCATCGCGCACGCCTCCTCGACCGAGAGCGATGAGAGATACGACACCGGCGAATACGAGGAACCCTCCCGCGAAAGCGAGGTTCGCCGCCCAGTCGGGCCAGATCCAGTGAATGCGCTGGCCAACATTGGAGATGTTGTACGTATTGGCAAGGACGGCCACGCCGAGGAATGCAAGGGTGATCAACCAAAGACCCTTGCTG
>JAIVGO010000151.1 GCA_020201525.1 Actinomycetota bacterium
GGCGATGAAGACGCTATTTTGAGCGCCGGTCAGCGCGAGGATCGTCGCCGCGACAACTGCGTCTGAGATCGCAAACGCTCGAAGCCACCGCGTCGCCGGAAGGCGAATCGTTGCGTACAAGAACGCGAACGCCAGGATGACGGCTCGCCAGCTGGGCAGCCGTTCGTTCACCATCAGCACAGCCGCAAGAGAGACGGTCCCGAGACGGGCGCCGGCAACGAAACGGCGCACGATCGGAAACATGGCGCGCGGCGGACGGGGATCCGGAAGGTCGAGCGCGCGCCGAACCGCCTGGTGCAACTCTCCCGGCAGGAAGGGGCGGACGAGCACTTGATCGATCCCTTCCGGCGGTTGTTTCCGGGCGCCGTCGGAATCGATCAGGCCAACGACGGGCGGGCGGTCGGGCCGGCTCAGGAACGTGTCGAGGAAACGGCTGTCCCCGCCGACCGGCATCACGACCAAGCCGTGTCCGCCCGCGTTCAATAATTCGCTTGCTTGATCCTCGTCTTCGGCCTGCACGATCTCGGACCCCGGCAGCTGCATGCGAAGGAGAAGCGCCAGATACGGATCGCCGCGCACGAGGAGCACGCGGACACCGGCGCTCCGGCGCAAATAGCGCATCCACCAGCGGCGTCGCCGCGTCGGATCGGCGAACAACGGTCTCCGGGATTTCCTTTGGATACGTTGACCTGCCGCTACCGTCATGAACTCCCTTTCGACAAGCCAGCCTACGACGGCTACCGGAGGGATTATCGGCACACCCTGCCCCGGCGTTCACAGGCTACGCCATAAAGTTCGTGAATCGGTGCAAAGCAAAGGAGACGGCCCCCCATGACCGCCTCCTGCGCTTCGAGCTTGTTTAGTTTTTAGTCGTCGTACTCCCAGTTGTTGTCGCAGAAGTTGTTGCCGTCGCGCGAGTCCGGGTCGTACCGTCCAGATCCCTGCGTGTAGTTGACCGGAACAAGGCCGCCTCCGAGGCTGACCGCGTACCAGCCCGCGCCCGGAACATCCACGTAAGCGCACGTGCGCCCTTCCGGTGTTTGAATGCCGACGGCGAGACCGGTGCCGGGGACTTCGACTTCCGTGTGATGCGTCGGAGATTGCGCGTGCGCGGAAAACGGAACGAATCCAAGCGCCAACACTGCCGCAGCCGCCAAGCCAACCATACGTTTGCTCATCTCAGACCCCTTTGCTCTGACGGCAGCGAGAATTCTGCACCCGCGTACGTGCTTCCTCCCGCAGCGTGGAAAGTGCCTGATTTTGGCGAAGCGCCCCATCTGTCCGGGAAAGAACCGGTTTATTTTCGCGGCAAAAAGCCGACGCGGTCGTAGACGCCGGCCATCGTCGCCTGCGCGACCTTCTGCGCTTTGGTGGCGCCGATTTCCAGTTGGCGTCCGATCTCGGCGGGATCGCCGAGCAGCTCCGCATACCGCTCTTGAATCGGTTCCAGAAACGCAATGAGACCCTCGGCCACTTCGCGCTTCAGGTCGGCGTATCCCCGATCGCGAAACGAGTCCTCCAAGTCGCTCAAGGATTTGCCGGTCGCGACGGACAAGATCGTCAGCAGGTTCGTGATGGCCGGCTTGTCGGGTGACGCCAGGATCTCGCGGCCGGAGTCCGTCACCGCGACCTTGATTTTCTTCGCGACGACGTCGCGTGAATCCGTCAGCTTGATCGTGCCCTGCGGCGAGTCGGCCGACTTCGACATCTTCGCCAGAGGGTTCTGCAAGTCGAGAATCTTCGCGCCCACCTTGGGAATGGCAGGTTCGGGCACGATAAACGTGTCGCCGAAGCGAGCATTGAATCGTTGTGCGATGTTCCTCGTCAGCTCGAGGTGCTGCCGCTGGTCCTCTCCGACCGGCACGCGGTCGGCTTGATAAATCAAGATGTCTGCGGCTTGCAACACCGGATAGTCGAAATAACCGACAGATACGCCGGCCTCTCTCTGCTTCGCAGCCTTGTCCTTGAACTGCGTCATGCGGCGCAACTCGCCGAACGTTGCGACGCAATTCAAGATCCACGCAAGCTCCGTGTGCTCCGGCACGTGGCTCTGAACGAAGAGCGTGCAACGGTCGGGTTCGAGCCCGACGGCCAGCAATGTGGCCGCGAGATCGAGCGTAGCGGCACGGAGCCGCTCCGGCTCTTGGGGGGTCGTGATAGCGTGCAAGTCGACGATGCAGTAGTACGACTCATGTTCGTACTGGTCGGTCACCCAGTGTTGCAGCGCCCCGATGTAATTGCCGAGGTGAACCTCACCGGTCGGCTGAATGCCGGACAGAACTCGCGTCATGGTCTGATCTTAGCCTTGGAGATTGGCAAGGTCCGCGCATTTTGAGCGAACCGATTCGGCGGCGGCTTTCAGTGCTGTGATCTCGGCGTCGTCCAAAGGTAGCTCGACGACTTCCTCGACACCGCGCCGTCCGAGCTTCGCCGGCGCGCCGAGGTACACGTCGGAGATTCCGTACTGCCCCGTCATCCATGCACAGACCGGCATGACTTCGTTCGTGTCGCCGGCAATTGCTTCCACCATCGCGGCTGCCGCGGACGACGGCGCGTAGTACGCGCTTCCGGTCTTCAGCAGCCCGACGATCTCCGCACCGCCGTCGCGCGTCTTCTGCACGAGCTTCTCGATCGTCGCGGAGTCGGCGACAACGGTGAGAGGCTTCCCCGCAACACGGACCTGCGACGGAACCGGAACCATCGTCTCGCCGTGCGAGCCAAGCGTGATCGCCTCCACCTCGAGTGGCGACACGCCGAGATCTTCGGCCACGAAGTGCTTGAAGCGTGCCGTGTCGAGCATGCCGGCCTGACCCATCACGCGCTCCGCAGGGAAGCCGGTCGCTTCGCGAAACAAATACGTCATCTCGTCGAGCGGGTTCGAGACGACGATGACGACCGCGTTCGGCGAGCCGGCCGCAAACTTCGTCGCAACGTCGCGAATGATCTTCGCGTTGACTTCGAGCAGGTCCATGCGGCTCATGCCGGGTTTGCGCGGGAGGCCGGCCGTGACAACGCACACGTCCGATCCGGCGGTGTCCTCGTAGGAGTTCGTGCCGGTGATCCTTGTCTCAAAGCCTTCGATCGAACGCGACTGCATCATGTCGAGCGCGAGCCCTTGCGGCAGGCCTTCGACGATGTCGGTCATGACGACCTCGTCTGCGATCTTCGCTTCGGCGAGGCGCTGGACGGTGGTCGACCCGTACTTGCCTGCTCCGACGACGGTGATCTTCACGTGTGATCCTCCTGGGGTGTTGGAAGACTAGAGAATAATCCGGCACATGCCGAACACGCCGTCCCGGGCCTCTAGACGCCTTCGGGAACCCTGCTAGATTCTCGTGGGCGATGAATGAAATCGACGTCTCGATCGTTCTGCCGGTCTACAACGAGGCCGGCCATGTTCGCGCTGAGATCGAACGCATCCGCGCGGCGATGACGGCATCCGAGTACGCCTTCGAGATCGTCGTCGTCGACGACGCGTCGACGGATGGGTCCAGGCAGATCCTCCAAGCGACGGAGGACATCCGGCTCATCGAGCTGGCGCGGAACCGCGGCGTGGGGAACGCGCGCCGAATCGGAACGAAGGCTGCACGCGGTCGCGTCGTCGTGTGGACGGACGTCGACATGTCGTATCCGAACGACGAGATGCCGACGCTCGTCAAGGCATTGAACGGCTACGACCAAGTCGTCGGTGCGCGCCGCGTGGAACGCGGCACGGTACGTCACGCGCGCTCGTTCGCAAAGTGGATCATCCGGCGATTGGCAAGCTACTTGGTGCAGGAGCCGATCCCGGATTTGAACTCGGGCTTTCGGGCGTTCCGCCGCGATGTCGGCTTGCAATTTCTTCACTTGCTGCCTCGCGGGTTTTCGTGCGTCACAACGATGACGATGACTTTCCTGTCCAACGGCTACAGCGTGGGGTACTTGCCGATCGATTACGGAAAGCGAGCGGGGCGGTCGAAGTTTCACTGGTGGACAGACACCAAGCGTTACGCAACGCAAGTCATCCGGCTCATCTTGTCCTACGAGCCGCTCCGCATCTTCGTTCCAATTGGATTTACGTTGTTCGCCGTCGGCACCTCGAAGCTCATTTACGACTGGGCGACCAAGGATTTCCGTCTCGCCGCAAACACGCTGCTCATATTCTTCGCCTCGCTTCAACTGATCAGCATCGGATTCGTCGCCGACCTCATCGTCCGTTCGAGCCGTCCCGAGGACTTGGTCGATCCCGCAGCATCGATATGAGGATCCTTTTCTTCGGCACGTACGACGCCGGTCGGCATCCCCACGTGCGGGTTCTGCAGGAAGGATTCGACCAGCTGGGCGACACGGTGATCGAATGCAACGAGCCGTTGGGCTTCTCAACGGCGCAACGGGTCCAGATGGTTCGCCGGCCGTGGTTGGGGCTCGCGCTGATCGCACGCGTCGCTCGATGCTGGTGGAGGCTGTGGCGCCGCGCACGGACGCTGCGCAACGTCGACGCCGTTTTTGTGGGCTATATGGGCCACTTCGACGTCCATCTGGCGCGCCGCCTTTGGCCGAAAGCGTTGATTGCCCTCGATCACATGATCTTTTTCCGTGACACGGCGATCGATCGCGGAATCGGCTCGCGTCCCGTGCTGGCGATGCTGAACAAGATCGACACCGCCGCCGTGAGAACGGCGAGCGTCGTGTGCGTCGATACGGAAGAGCACCGGCGGATGCTGCCCACGGATAGCCGGTCCGTCGTACTTCTGCGCGGCGCGACGAAGGCATGGTTTCGGGAGCCGGAACCGATCGGTGAGCCGCTCCGCGTGATCTTCTACGGCACGTTCTCGCCGCTGCAAGGAACGCGGACGATCGGAGAAGCTATCGCCGCGTGCACGGACATGCCGATCCATTTCACGATCGCGGGAACCGGACAGGAGTACTCGGCAACACGCACACTCGCAGCGCACAACCCGAACGTGGAATGGATCGATTGGATAGAGCCCTCCGCGCTTCCGTCCGTCGTCGCGACGCATCACGTCTGTCTCGGAATCTTCGGAACGGGGCCGAAAGCGGCGCGGGTCGTGCCGCACAAGGCGTTCGAGGGCGCCGCAGCCGGTTGCGCAATCGTCACGGCCGACACCGAGCCGCAGCGCCGCATTCTGGGCGACGCGGCCGTGTTCGTTCCTGCAGGCGACGCACAGGCCCTCGCATCGACCTTGGACGGCCTCGCGCGCGACCCCGATCGAGTGCACACGTTGCGCGAGGCTTCCTACCGGACCGCCTGTGCGGCGTTCCACCCTCGCCTGATCGCCGAGCAACTTCGCCGTGAGCTGACTCGAGCATGAGCAGCCCACCGCTCACGCTCAATGCCTGGCTACGGTACGACGTCGTCCGTCGTCTCTTGACCACGACGAATGCAAAAACCGTCGTGGAGTTCGGAGCAGGGCGGGGCGCAGTCGGCGCGCGGTTGTCGAAAGGATACGAGTACACAGGGATCGAACCAGACGAGCGCTCGCGGGCCGTCGCGCAGCAGGGAATACACAGGGGAACGATGCTCGCGGACCTTTCCCAGCTCACGGCCCACAAGAGGTTCGACGTAGCATGCGCATTCGAGGTCTTGGAACATATCGAGGACGACGTCGGAGCCCTACAAGCGTGGCGCGAGCATCTGAGCCCCGGCGGGCACCTCATCCTCAGTGTTCCGGCGCTACAAGAGCGCTTCGCGGCTGCCGATCACATTGCGGGTCACTTCCGACGCTACGATCCCGACGTGCTCACGGCCGTTCTCACGAAGGCGGGGTACGTCGAGCCGAAAGTTGTGTTCTACGGTTTTCCATTCGGATACCTCCTCGAGTGGGGCCGCAATACGATCGCCAAGCGCAGCAGAAAAAGCGGCCCGATCGAAACGCGCACCGCGGCGAGCGGCCGGTGGTTGCAGCCGCCGGATTGGCTTGGCTGGGCTACCCGCGCCTCGTCGTTTCCGTTTCGCGTCCTTCAACGAATCTTTCCGTCACGTGGCACCGGTCTCATAGCGGTTGCACGCAGACCGTCATGACCCCGGACGCACGCAAGCTCGCGCTCCGCATCGTCCGGGGCGCGTTCGGCATCGCCGGAATCGTCTTCATCGTTCTGACGTTCTTCCACACGTGGAACCGTTCGCGTGCCGTTGTTTCCCCGGCGGTGTGGCGCCTCGTCCTTGCCGGAGTGCTCATGATGCTCGGCCCTCTTTTCAGCGGCATCGGATGGTCCCGGCTCTTCGCACGAAGGATCGATGGGGCGCTCGTACGCGCGTTTCTGGTATCGCAGCCGGCGAAGTACATCCCGGGAGGCGCGTGGCAGGTGGTCGGCCAAGTCGGTCTCTCCCATCAAAGCGGGATCGGCCTTGATCGAGTCGTCGCGGCATTTCCGATATGGATTGCAATCCAAGTCGCCGCATCCGGCATCGTCGGCGCGTCGCTGGCGTTGTTCGGCAGCGGCGCCGCGACGCCGACGCGCTTGCTGTCCCTTGCCGGGCTCCTTCCGATCGTCTTTTTGCATCGAGCATGGCTCGTCCGCATCAGCGACGCATACATGCGGTGGCGAAAACAAGCCGCGCGGCCGGATATCGTGCCGGCTCAGGCAGCGATCATCGGCGCCTGGATATGGACTCTGTTGACGGTGCTGGCAACCGGTACCGCGTTCGCCGTCTTGTTGCGCGGTCTGCACGGAGCCGGATTCGGCGTGGCGATTCCCGTGTTCGCGCTCGCTTGGATCGTCGGGTTTCTTGCGTTGCCCGTGCCCGGCGGCTTCGGCGTTCGGGAAGGAACTATGCTCGCGCTCGCCGGCGCGAGCGGCGGGGCAACGATCGCGGCGTCCGTGTTGCAGCGGCTGCTGACCATCGGAACGGAATTGGTACTCGTTCTCATCTTCTACCGGACGCGACGCGCGGCACAGACGGAAGAGGCCGCACGATGAGCGACACGGGCGTCGTCGTCTCCGAGGTCGAGCTCAAGCAGCGGCAGTCCGTCATGCTCGTCACATGTGTGATCACGCTCGCTTTCTTGATACTCGCATTCCCACGCGCGTGGACCGGACGCCAAACGTTCGACGCCCCTCGTGACAACGTCGGGTTTCAAGCTGCAACGAGGTTTGCCGATGGCAAAGGCTTGAGCATCCCGCTTCAACACACCAGAGATTTGCCGCCCGACATCGCCCGAGCCCTGACGCCGCGCGATGCAGCAAATGTGCATGGAAAAGCCGTTCCGATCGACTTTGCAGGATCGGTGATGCTTTGGGCCGGCCTCGTTGCATTGTGGAGGCCTCTGGCGTTGCTCTTGTCACCGGCTCTAACCGTCGCCGGCGGCGTCTTGCTCCTTCGAATTGCGCAAGAACTTTTCGAGTTACCGAAGGGTTCCACGCTTCGCGCGCAAAGGAACTTCGAGACCTGGTGGCTGCCATTCTTGTTGGTGCTCTGGTTTGCCCATCCCGGCGTGATCTTCAACGGCTCCGGAATCTACGGTTCGGAAATACCGAGCATGGTGTTCGTGCTAGCCACGCTGTTGTACTTTCTTCGGTTCTGGCAGACGGGTCGTCCGGCCGATTTTCGGTGGATGACCTTGGCGGCCGGAGCGGCCGTCGCCGTGCGCTACCCGAACGTGATCACGCTTCTGTCGCCGGGCGTCATGCTGCTCGTCACCCGCCGCGTGCGCCTGCGACAGATCGCGGAGGCCGCAGTTCTCCTCGCGCCTTTTGCCATCCTGGTCCTCGCGTTCAACAATGCGGTGTACGGATCGCCGACCGCGACGGGGTATCAGCTCGTCAACCGCGTTCTTCAACAGACGCTCAATTCCCCAAGCAGCGGTCTGTTTGGATTTCACGCGAGGGCCGCCGTGAAACATCTCCACTTTTACGTGATCCAATTGCCCATCATCCTCGAGGTGCCACTCCTGGGTATCGCACTCGGCGTGCGCCGCATGCCCCGAGCGTCGGCGTTGCGCGTGCCGCTCGTCGTGCTCTTGGTGAGCTCGTTCCTCACAGTCGCCTACTACGCCGGCCTCGGCACATTCGGATCGGTGTCGCCGGTGATCAACGCGTCGTTTGTTCGCTATATATTGCCGGCAATTGCGATCGGCATCGCTCTCGGCGTCTATGGATTCGCCATGCGTCGGACGCGAGCAACCCAGGTCATATTTGTCCTTCTCATCCTTGCATCCGTTAGTTTGGGGATGGCCGGGCCGGGCGGCATCATCAACAGGTCGCGAGAGATCGGCCGCCACAAAGTCTTGCGAGCGCTCGTCATGCGGCACACCCAACCAAATGCGCTCATCGCGGCGCGCCTGGCCGACCGCGATCTGTTCCCGGAGCGTCAGACCCTGACGATGACGTACTTGTTGGAAAACCTCGACAGCTCTTCCGTCGATACTGCCGTCAGCCAGTGGGACAACTTGCCGTCGCCGGAACGGTTTGCGGACGTCGCCTCTCGCATTCGCGCTCGCGGCATCCCGCTGTACCTCCTGTACGATTTCCCACAAGACATCCAGCCCTACGGAGACGCGCTGCGCGCTGCTGGACTGCAGCTGGTACGTCGCGGTGCGCTCGGCGCGCCCTTCCCGCAGCTGTTCGCGATCACTCCCGTGAACCCGTGATTTCTAGGGACGGTCGAACTCCGTCACGTGTAAGAACTTTTGGCGATAGAGCGTTCGCGAAACAAAGCCGGCACGTTCGGCGTACCCTATGATGTTCGCGCGAAATGGACCGGTTTCGAAGCCCGTCACCAACAAGAATCGGTCGGTGTGCGCGAGGTCGCGCGTCACCAGGTTGTAGACACGAAAACCGTTCTTGCCGACGAGATCGAACGGCAGGAGCATGATTCGTCCCTCGACGGGATACGCCTCGAACGGTGCCCGCAGCAGACCCGCTCGCGCCGGATCATCGATCTTCCGGCTCGATAGCCCGGGCGAAAAGAGGATCAGCTCGTCGCGGTCGGCGTGCGCGTTCACCACCCGAGAGGCAGCGCGCCAGTCTTGCGTGGCTCGATAACCGCCGTCATACGTGAATGCGGCGACGACAACCATGAAGGCAACCGCAGCCGTTCGTCCGGCCCGATTCGACAAGCCGGCAATCAGCCATCCGGCCAGAACCGCCATGCCCACGGCAAAGGACACGTAATAGCGAGGCTGGAAAAACTTCGGCGCGATCACGATCGATAACACAAACAAAAGCTCCGGGGGGATAATCGCCAGCGTGAACGCGAGGAGCCTCGACGTTGGTTCGCCGTCTCGAATGCGATGGAGGTCCTTCCGGGCCGCCGTGAGGGCAACCGACGCGACCAGCCCGGCGACCAAAGGAATCGGCAGCAGCGAAGAGAGAAGCTTCGCGACGATTCCCGGCTGTTGGACCCAGGCGAGGATGTCGCCTTGGCCGAGCAACGCGCGAAGATGGACGGCGGACGGCGCGGCGAGAACGACGATACCGCCGACGCTCACGGCATAGTCGCGAAGCGAGACGCCCGACTTCTCTCTGTCCTTTGCGTAGGCATACGCAGCGTGCGCGATAAAGGCAAGCGAGAAGAAGTAGCTGAAATAGAGCATCGCTGCCGAGAACAGCGCGTACCCCACGCCGTGACGAAGCGCGCGCCGTTGCTCCCAACGGACAAGCGACAATGTGGAGGCAGCGAGAAAGAGTACGGCTATCGCGTACGGGCGGGCATCGACGGCCGCGAACGCAAACGGCGCCAGCACGGCCAGCGACACGGCCGCGATCAATCCGGCGCGACGATCGAACAGAGCGACGCCAAGCCGGTAAACGATCCACAGCGTGATCAAAGCTGCAATCAGCGAGGGGATGCGAAGCGCGACTTCGCCGTGACCGAAGATTTTTCGTGCCACCCACGCAACGACGTAGTACGCGGGTGACTGGCCTTCGAACTTCGACCTTCTTATCGCCTCGCCGAGGCCCGAGTTGACCACCCACGCGGTCCCGCTTTCATCTAGCCAGTAGCTCGACCGCAGGTACGGCAACCACAGGACGGATACGGCGGCGACCACGGCCGCGAGCGAAACCCATCGATCAACGCCCGGAGTCGCGTCGCGCGCCGCGCCGCTCATCGTCCCACCCACGGGCGCGAGGTTACCGCATACGAAAGACGGGGCCCCGAGGGCCCCGTCTTCGCGGATCCATGGCTTACACCGGCGGACAGCCTGGGAGGGGCCACGGAATCGCAGTCGGACACGTTGCCAGGTGATACGACGTACCGAGGTATTGAAGAATCGCCGCCATCGTGGTGCCGCCGTTCCACACCGGCACCGATTGCCGGGTGTCTACGGCGATGTGCGTGATGTTGCCGGCGGCGAGACCTCCGGCGACGATGGCTCCGCTGCCGGAGTCGCCCGGAGTAACCGCGCCTTCGAAGCGATACTCGCTCCCCGCGTTCCACTTGTACGCAAGGCCGGCGCGCGGCGTGCCGCCGGTCCCGATCACGAGACCCCAGCCGGCGTGAAGCACCGGCGCGATCGCATCGTTCGACGGCGGCGTATAGACGCCGGTCGGGCCGCCCCAGTACGCCATCGACGGGCTCACGTATTGATTGAAGCTCGGGTCGATGCTTATCAGCGCGAAGTCCGTTGCGCCGATGCGGTCTCCCGGGTCACCGGTGCTCTTGACGATCTGGCCGATGTGCGCGATCCCGGCGGGCAAGAAGACCATGTCAACCTGTGTGCCGGCCTTTCCGCAGTGACCGGCCGTGCCGATGTAGTAGCTCGACGCCGTCGAGCCGCCGCCTTTTACGCGAGCGGTGCCCGACGATGGCTTCTTTGTACTCACCGCGCTCTTTGACGACGTCGCGGTAACGAGGCCGGCCGGCGGAGCCGAACCCGTGTAAAAAACAAAGTTCGCGGTGCACAGCGATGTCGTCTTTCCATCGTCGAGAATGATCAGCTGGCCGGGCCGGATCCCGAGGAAAGCAACCGACGACGTGTTGATCGATCCTTGTGCGGCGGCCGGGAGCGCCACGGAGCCTTCGGAGAGCACTCGATCGGCAATACTCCTCGTGAACCAAGCCGGCGCGGGCGCAGGTTGCAGCCGGCCGACGTGCATCGAGGAAGCGGCGCCGGCCGAACCAAGCGATGCCGAGAGTGCAGCAAGCATGACAAAGGCGGACAAGACACATCGTTTCCGAGCCATCTTTCACCCTCCCGAATCTGATCCGGGGAGCCCTGGGCCCCTTGGATCCACTTGCCCAAACGAAGCGCGCGAGAAACTGTTTCGCGTTCGACCTTCGAATCAGGCTAGTCCCGAAATACTCGGTTTGCCGGGGGGCGCTGCTAGCTGCTCTGGAGCTTTTCGATCACCGCGTCGGCGACCTGGCTCGTACCGACTGCGGTGGGATCGGTGCGGGACGTCTTGAGGTCGTACGTCACCGACTTGCCCTCACGAAGGACCTCGCTTAGCGCCCACTCGAGCTTGTCTCCCGCTTGCTCTTCTCCGAGGTGCCGGAGCATCAGCATCCCGGAAAACATCATGGCCATGGGGTTGACCTTGTTCTGTCCTTTGTATTTCGGGGCGCTGCCGTGCGTGGCCTCGAACACCGCGACCTCATCGCCGAAGTTGGCACCGGGCGCGACGCCGAGACCGCCGACGAGCCCTGCGCACAGGTCGCTGATGATG
>JAIVGO010000206.1 GCA_020201525.1 Actinomycetota bacterium
CTCGCCGACGAGTACGTCAGCCCAGGCGCGATAGTGCAAGACGTGCAAGCGCGCGGCGGAGAGCTTGCGCGCTTGCTTCTCGGACCGGTGATCAACGCGACCGGCGTCGTCCTACACACAAACCTCGGACGCGCACCTTTGTCCGAAGCCGCAGTGCTCGCTGCTTCGCTCGCGGCCGGCGCGGTGAATTTGGAACTCGACCTCGCCGCCGGCGAACGAGGCTCACGCGCACCCGCTGCCGAAAAACTGCTGTGCGCGCTCACCGGCTCGGAGGCTGCGCTCGTCGTGAACAACAACGCGGGAGCTCTCGTTTTGGCGCTGGCCGTTCTCGCGCGCGGCCGCGAGGTCATCGTGTCGCGCGGCGAGCTCATCGAGATCGGCGGCGAGTTCCGGCTTCCGTCGATCATGGAGGTATCCGGCGCCGTCCTGCGCGAAGTCGGCACAACGAACCGGACGCGCGCCTCCGACGTGCGAGGGGCGATCGCAGACAACACCGGCCTCATTCTCAAAGTGCATCCGTCGAATTACCGAATCCTCGGATTCACCGACGAGGCCGCGCTCGGCGACCTCGCCTTCATCGCGCGGGAAGCCGGCGTTCCGTTGCTGCACGACATCGGGTCGGGGCTTCTCACTCCCGACGAGCGTTTTCCGGGCGAACCCGATGCAACGACGTCTTTACAGGCCGGCGCCGACCTCGTGTGCTTCTCCGGAGACAAGCTTCTCGGCGGACCGCAAGCCGGTGTCATCGCCGGGCGAGCCGCCCTCGTCGCCGCGTGCCGCCGGCACCCACTCGCCCGCGCCTTGCGTGCCGACAAGATGTCGCTCGCAGCGATGGAAGCGACGTTGCTCGCACATGCACGGGGCGACCGTTCTCGGATTCCCATCTGGCGCATGCTCGAGCTGACCCCCGACGACATTCGTCCGCGGGCCGCCTCGATGGCCGCAGCCACCGGCGGACGGTGCGCCGAGGGAGAAAGCCTGTCCGGCGGCGGATCGCTGCCCGGCCTCGGCCTTCCGACCGTTCTCGTCGCCGTCGATCACGAGCGGCCGGCGGACGTCGCGCGCGCGCTTCGGCGGGGGACGCCGCCTGTCGTGGCGCGCGTAGAGAACGGTGCGCTCGTCATCGACATGCGGACGGTCGATCCGAAAGACGACGCCGCATTGGAGCAGGCACTCCGCGCCGCGTTGTAAATGTACGTTCTCGGAACCGCCGGCCACGTCGATCACGGCAAGAGCACGCTCATCCATGCGCTCACGGGAATTGATCCCGATCGGCTGGCCGAAGAGAAACGACGCGGGCTGACGATCGATCTCGGGTTCTCGTGGCTCGAGCTCGAAGACGGGCGGGAAGTCGGCATCGTGGATGTGCCGGGCCATGAACGATTCGTGCACAACATGCTCGCCGGCGCCGGCTCCGTCGACGCGACGATCTTCGTGGTCGCTGCCAATGAAGGCTGGATGCCGCAGTCCGAGGAGCATCTCCAAATTCTCGACCTCCTCAGCGTGCGGGGCGGCGTGATCGCGCTGACGAAGGCCGACATGGTGGACGCCGAGGAGATCGACATCGTTTCAAAGGAGATCTCCGAGCGATTGAAGGACACGGCGCTTGACGGCGCTCCGATCATTACGGTGTCTGCGACTACCGGCGCTGGGCTCGACAATCTTTGCGCCGCGCTGCGCAACGTGCTCGATCACATCGAGGAGTCCCCCGACACCGGCCGCCCGCGCGTGTTCGTGGACCGGTCGTTCAGCGTCAAAGGTGCCGGCACCGTCGTGACGGGAACGCTGACGCACGGATCGCTCAGGGCGGGCGACGACGTCCTCGTGGCGCCGGCAGGCATCCGAACGAAGATTCGGTCGATCCAAACCCACAAACGCGGCCGCGATCGTGCGGAGCCGGGGAGCCGGGTCGCGCTCAATCTCGCCGGGCTCGAACGGCACGAGATCAAGCGCGGCGATGCAATCATCAAGCCCGGCCAATGGCTGGCAACGGCCGTCGTCGGCGCGCAGATCAAAACGACGCGAACGCTGTCTCATCCCTTAACGAGCAGAGGGGCATACAAGCTCTACGTCGGCTCGGCAGAAGTCGATGCACGCGTGACGCTACTGGAAGCGTCGCCTTCCGTTGCCGGCACGTCGTTCGCACGCCTAACCTTGAGCGAGCCCGTCGTTGCGACCGAAGGCGACCGCTTCGTCCTGCGCGATGCGAGCAGAGACGAAACCGTCGGCGGCGGCGTGATCCTGGATGCGCATCCGGTTTCGCACCGCGTATCGCGCGAGATCCTTCGTGAAAGGCTCGTCCGGCGAGCGAGCGTTCTGCCGAGCCGAGCGGGATCTTTTGCCGTGCACGAGCGCGGCGCCATCGCGACGGAGTCCGTGCCCGCTCTTGCCGGAGATCTCGCGCCGAGCACGATCGTGTTGCGTTCACATGTCGCCGACCCCGATTGGCTTGCGGCGGCCGTGGCGCGCATCGAAGACACCTTGGGGCAATTCCATGCGCGCTCCCCGCTGGAGCGAGGCATGCCGAAAGATTTCGCCCGCCGTGAATCGGGCTTCACCGACGCAGCGCTGTTCGCCGATGTCGTGGAGCACTCCCCAAGGATTACCGCGGACGGAACGCTTCTTCGTCTCGCATCACATGAAGTGCGACTATCTCCTCAGCAAGCCGCAGAGCGCGATCGTCTCCTCGACGAGATCAGCGGACTTGCCCCCCCAAAAATGGAACATCTCGAGCAAAGATTTGGACGCTCCCTCCTGCAAACGACGGTAGCGTCCGGCGAGGTCATACGGATCGGTGAATTCGCGTTCGCGAGCGCCTCAGTCGAGAACGCTAAGGAAGCAATTCGCATCGCTATCGAACGTAACGGTCCGTTGACCGCGGCCCACATCCGCGACCTGCTCGGTACGTCGCGGAAATACCTGATTCCCCTGCTCGAATACCTCGACGCCGCGGGGTTCACCCGTCGGATCGGCGACCTGCGCCGCCTTCGCTGACGGCGCAGGAACGGAGGCCTCCGGCGGCGAACCTAACCGAACTGAAGAATTGATTACGCATAAAGGGGGAGTCGTTGCAGCCCAGGAGACTGAAAAGCAGGTTGACTGTGGCCTTCCTGGTAATGCTTGCAACG
>JAIVGO010000105.1 GCA_020201525.1 Actinomycetota bacterium
CTATAGGGGTCGCCGCGTCGGCGCAGCACCGCGATGACTTGGGATCAAGCACCGGGCGGCTGCCGCCCGGTCACCGTCCAGTACAACGTCCGCGTCACGCTCCGGCGAATGTGATCCGTGCGGATTCCCCAGAACTCGAAGCCGTACCGGTGTGAGGCGACATGCGCGAGCAACGACACGATCGTTGCCGCCTGCGCGGTCGGGTCGAGATCGGACGGATGCTGCGAGCGAAACGTCTCGACGACGTCGCGAAGCGCCTCCGTCACTTGGTTCAGCAAATGCGTACGGATGTTCTGGAAACGCAAGTCGCCTTCCAGCGTCGCCAAGTCGACCACGCGCAGCAGCGAACGGTGCTCCTCCCACAATTCCAGGAACCCATTGACGAGCTCACCGGCGGTGTCGAAGCCGGCTTTTCCTTTCCAGTTCGCTTCGCGGATGAGTGTCGCGAGGGCGGCGCCGTGGCCGGCCATCGCACGCGCAAGCATCAAGATCGCTGCCTCGACGTCGGAGAAGTACTGGTAGAACGTGGCCGGCGACGTTCCCGCGCACCGTGCAATCTCGATAACGGTGAGATCGCGGTAGGACGTTTTCTCCAAAAGATCCGCGGTGCACTTCAGCAACCGCTCACGCGTCGCCCGCCCGCGATTGCCCGGCGTCCGCCCGTCCGCTGCACGCGCGCCGTCCGTGCGACGCTTTCCGGCCTTGACCGGGCTCACGACCACACCTCGATGACGTCTTCTGTCCGCACGAGTGTCGTGATGAGCGACAGCGTGTTTTCGATAACGGCGTTTGCGTATTCCTCTGGCACGCCGGCGACCGCGTCGCGCGGCAGCACGAAGTCGTAGCCGAGATTGACGGCGTCCATCGCAAAGTTCGTCATGCCGACGTTGACCGACACACCGACGCCGACGATTGTGCGAACACCGAGATTGCGCAACACCGAATCGAGATCCGTTCCGGCCATCGGTCCGAGCCCGTGCAACCTCGAGAGGACGACGTCGTCGGCTTCCACGCCGATCTCGGAAACGACCTGCGCAGCTTCGCTCCCCGGCAGCAACGTCACCGGCGACTTCCGCACCGCCATGAACAACCGGGCATTCGTGCTGGATCCCTTTCCGTCTGCACGGCGCACTGCGGTGCAATGAATGACCGACACGCCGGCCGCGCGCGCCGCCTTCACGAGACGAGACACATTTGGAATCATCTCCTTGCGCGCGGCGTCGGCGAGTAGGGGCAGGACCGCTTGCTCGCCGATGACGCCGTTCTGACACTCCTGGGTGACGAGCGCCGTGTGCGCCGGAGCTATGACGTCGGACAGCGCGCGTGCCATCAGGCGGGACGAATCCTCGGAAGGACTTTCGAGCGAAACAGCTCGAGACTTTCCCAGCCGAGCTCGACGGGAATGCCCGACATCAGCGGATGCAACGTGATGACCCCGAACGCCCCGAGCTCTTCGGCGAGCGCCACACATTCGTCCGGCGTGACGACGCGATAGATGCCCTCGCTCTTCAGCTCCTCGACGTTTCCGGCCTTCGTCGCAACCTCCGATCGGTTGCCACCCGTCTGCCACGATCGATACGTGTCCGCGTCGTACCACGCGTACTTCGCGATCTCGCTCCACACCTTTTCGGGGTCCTCGGTGACGAGCACAAACCCCGGCCCGCCGGGCAGCACGCAGAAGCCCGCATAGCCAACCGCCTCACATTCCTCTTTGTACATCCGCATCAGCTCGACGTCGGCGATCGAGGGGAAGAACCACAAATTGAGGCGTGCGGCCCGCCGCGCGGCTTTCTCGCTCGATCCGCCCATGAAGATCGGCGGGTGCGGCTTCGACATCGGCTTCGGCGTCACGCGAATCGTCCGCCCTTTGTAGTCGAACGGCTCGCCGGTCCACGCCTGCTTCATGACTCCGAGGTATTCCTCGAGCAGCGCTCCGCGCTTCTTCCGGTCCACCCCTGCCATCTCGAATTCGTGCGTCGCGTACCCCGCGCCGGCGACGATCGATACGCGCCCGCCGCTCGCAAGGTCCAGAACGGCCAGCTGTTCGGCCAGCCGGACGGGATCGTGCAGCGGAATGAGCGCCGCTGCGACGGAGATCGGGATTCGTTTGGTTCGGCCGGCAATCGCCGCAGCAAGCGTTAGCGGTGCCGGCAGAAAGCCGTCCTCCATGCCGTGGTGCTCCGACAGAACGACCATGTCGATGCCGTTCTCATCCGCCCACGCGCATTGATCGAGCGTGGTTGCATACGCTTCGGCATGAGAGGTTGCCGCCCACTCGGGTGAACGAAGGTCGTAACGAAGCGCGATCGTGACCATTGTTTATTTGATCGCGACTGGGTTGACCGGGCTCCCGAGACCGCGAATGAACGGCTGCGGCGAGGCATCGAGGAAGAACTCGTACACGCCGTCGGCCGCACAGTCGGCTGCGAGCTCGTCGAGGTCGAAGTTTTGCCCCTGCGTCATGCCCATCTCGACGAGATGCAACAGGTGCACCGGATAGCGCAGACCCTTCATCTCGGCGGGATACACCTCGAACGTCAAGTTGTCGGTGGCGACCGCTGCGACGTCGCGATCGTGGAACCACTCCGCGGCCGCCATGCCCGGCCCCGGGGCGGGCGCTGTGTACGCTTGCTTGTCGCCGCCCTTCAGCAGTTGCATCTGTCCGGTGCGCAGGAGAACGATGTCTCCTTCGCCGACCCGCACCGACGCCTCAGCTTCCGCCCCGCTCAAGTCCTCCGGCGTGATCGCGTACCCGGGCTCGAGCCGGTCCACGCCTTTCACTCGGGCAACGTCGAGCAACACCCCCCGCGTCACGAGCGTCTTGTACTTGTCGACGCCACACCGCGCGGCGCCGTCTTCGTCGATGGACGACGCCGGGAATTCGTTGTAGAGCACCCCGCGGTAGCTCATGTGCGCCAGGGAGTCCCAATGAGTCGCGCATTGCAGGCCCATGTAGACGACGTCGTCGCTCGTCCGTGCGCCGTCGGGGTCGCGCGACAGCTGCCGGTTGAGCGACACCATCGTTCGCGACGGATTGACCCGCCCCGGAATCGCGCCGATTTGAGGCCCGTCTGAGGACAGCGGAAGCGCGAGCGAAAAACGCTTCCCCTTCTTGATACAATCGCGGGCGCGCAGCACGACGTCGTCGGTGATGAAATTCAGCGTTCCGATCTCGTCCTCATGGCCCCAGCGTCCCCAGTTGTTGACCTTCTTCGCCAGCGCGAGGAACTCTTCCGGCATCGCCATGCGTTACGGCTCCACCGACGTCGTTTCCGGCAGCGTGATGGTGCGATTCGCCGCTTCGGCTGCCTTGCGAAGTTCCGCGATTGAGTCTCCGACGGCCGCGGCGAGATTCCACAAGCCCGGCACCGTCTCTCGGCAGCTGATAAAGCCCCAGTTCATCGCGTCCATGTAGCTGAGAACGGTGATGTTGAGCGCCGCGCCGTCGAAGATCGGGCCGAGCGGGTACAGCGCGACGAGCTTCGCACCCCCGAAATACAGCGGTAAATTCGGCCCCGGGACGTTCGAGATCACGAGGTTGTGAATGACCGGGTGGCGTTCGGCAAGCCGCATCGACGAATACAGCCGCGCGGCGAGAGAAAACGTCGTCGGCGCGGCGAACTCCGCCCAGTTTTGGAGCATGTCGGCGCCGATCGCTTTGTGCTCTTCTTTCGCTCCTTTGTTGGCCTCGTGAATGTGCATGAGCCGCTCGACGGGATCTTCGATGTCGGTGGCGAGCGATGAAAACATCGCCGACACGCGATTGGCGCTCGTGCTTTTGTCGCCGTCGTCGGGACGAACCGACACAGGGACTACGGCGAGAAGCGATTTGTCGGGCAACTCTTTGTTCTCCTCGAGATACCGCCTGAGCGCGCCTGCGGTGACCGCAAGCACAACGTCGTTCACCGTCGTGCCGAAAGCGTTCTTCACCATCTTCACGTCGTCGAGCGAGATGCGCGCGTAGGCGACTTTGCGGTGCGGCGTGATCGTCGTGTTGAAGGACGTGCGCGGAGCGGTGAGCGGCGTCGCCATGCCCGGTCGCGTCAAGCTCATTCGCGTTCGCACGAACTTCACGACCGAACCGATCGTTTGCGCGGCGACGCGAACCCCGGCCACCGGTTTCGTCAAACGATGCACGAGCGCCTTTCCGACGAGCTCGACGTCGGACGGCTTGCGTTCCGGCGTCCATTCATCCGGCTCAGGTCGCGGCGCCGGGTTCGGTTCGAGATCCAGAAGATGCACGAGCATGTTCGCGCCGGACACACCGTCGATCGTTGCGTGATGCATCTTGGCGACGATCGCTATGTAGCCGTTCTCCAAACCTTCCACGACCCACATCTCCCACAGCGGCTTCGTGCGGTCGAGCGGGCGGCTTGCCACGTCGCCTGCGAGCTCTGCGAGCTGGTCTTCGCTTCCCGGGGCCGGGCACCCGATGCGGCGCACGTGGTAGTCGAGGTCAAAGTGCGCATCCTCGACCCACACCGGATGTGCCAAGTTGAACGGCACGTGCGCCAGCCGGCGGCGGAACGGCGGAACGAGATGCAGCCGGCCCGCGATGTGTCCCTTGAGCGTCTCAAATGAGTAGCCGCCCGGCATCGTCGACGGATCGACGACGATCGTCGCACACACGTGCATGTGCATCGTCGGCGTTTCGAAATACAGAAACGAAGCGTCGAGTCCGCTGAGTCGCTGCATATGCCCCTCCTCAGGCCGCTTCGCCGGCTTGTTCGAGCGCGTCCCGAGTTGGCATTCACCCGGCCGGTTGGCAAACTGACGGTGTGTCACAAACCTATCTGATCCTCAGCATCATTGCTCTGGCGTCGACCGTCAATGCCCTCCGCCCGCTTCCGTGGACGTTCCTGTCGGTCCCCAGCTTCTTCGTCGCGTGGCTGACGACCGAGCTCGCCCCGCACCACCTCGCCGCGAATGTGGCCGTGAGCGCAGTGCTGATTTCGATGGGAGCTCTGCACGGGCTCAAGGGCTGGCTGGCGCTCGGTTTTTCCCTCGTGACGGCAGCCGGGCTCATCGCGTTGATCGTCGAGTCGCAGCGAACCCGTGAGGTTGTCGAGCACGCGCTGCAAAAGGACTTGCGGGCCGACTATTTGTCGTGCATCGTGCCGGAGCGGGCGTCGCGATACGACTTGCGTGTGCCGTGGCGGCAGCTACTCCTTCCGTTCTATATGCGCCATCCCGACGTCGAACGCACCAAGAACGTGCCGTACGGCGAAGTTCGCCGACGAAACTTGCTCGACGTCTACCGGCACAAGTCCCATCCCACCGGCGCGCCGACGCTGCTGCAGATCCACGGCGGGGGCTGGGTGATTTCGAACAAGAACCAGCAAGGGAAACCGATCATGCTCCATCTCGCGTCGCGAGGCTGGGTGTGCTTCGCACCCAACTACCGGTTGTCGCCGCGTGCGATATGGCCGGCGCACATCGTCGACGTGAAGCGGGCCCTCGCGTGGATCCGTGAGCACGGCGCGGCCTACGGGGCCGATCCGGGGTTTGTCGTGGTGACCGGGGGATCGGCCGGCGGACACTTGGCGGCGCTGATGGCGCTGACGGCGAATGATCCCGCGTATCAGCCGGGATTCGAAACCGCCGACACGTCGGTACAAGCCGCAGTGCCGCATTACGGCGTGTACGACATCGCGAACGAGACCGGCTTGAAAGGTCTCGCGCAGCGGCTCAAGATGCTAGAGGTCGTCGTGTGGAAGAAGAAGTACGCGGATGCGCAGGATGAGTTCCACCAGGCGTCGCCGCTGTTCCGCGTGCACGAGGGCGCGCCGCCGATGTTCGTGATTCACGGCGCGCACGACTCGCTCGTCCCGGTCGAAGAGGCGCGGCATTTCGTCGAGCGGTTGCGCGCCGTGTCGAAAGCACCGGTCGTGTACGCCGAGCTACCGGGAACGCAACATGCCTTCGATGTATTTCCGTCGATTCGGACCGCACACGTCGTCCGCGCGTTCGAGCGCTTCGTCGATTACGTCTATTGCACACGAAACGAGGCCGCTACCGCCGCTCCTCAGGTGCAACCGTAATGCCAAGCGCGTCGAAATCCCAGGTTTCTGCGGACACGCCGCGATCTCTGAGCAGATGCTTCATCACCCGCATCGTCGCATTGCGTGGTAGCTCGGGGAGAAGCTCGACGTAACGCGGGATCGCAAAGTACGGCAGCGCGTCTTTGAAGAAAAAGAAGAGCTCCTCCGGTGAAATCTCTTCCCCGGCAACGAGCACGATGCACGCTTTGATGTCATCTTCCGTCATCGCGCTCGGGATGCCGTGCACGGCAGCTTCCGCGATCTTTGGGTGCGCGATGATGGCCATTTCGAGCTCCACGCTCGAAATGTTCTCCCCCCGCCGGCGAAGCGCGTCCTTCTTGCGGTCGACGAAGGTGATCGAGCCATCCTCGTTTGCGCGACCGTAGTCGCCGGTGTGGTGCCACAAATTGCGCCAGGCCTTCAGCGTCTCCTCGGGTTTACGCCAGTACCCCTTGAAGATCGTGTTCGGCTTCTTCGGACGAACCACGATTTCTCCGAGTGCTCCGACCGGCACTTTCATATCGTCGTCATCGACGAGGCGGACGTCCAAGTAATACGCCGGCGAGCCGACGCTGTTGAGATTGCGCGGCCCGGAGAGAACGCTGTACGCGATCGCACCGCATTCGGTCTGCCCGTAGAGCTGGCTGAGCACCGTCGCGCCGAAGCGCTTCATGAATTCGTGCTGCTGCTGCTCCGAAAAAGGGATCATGAGCGCGACGCGCAATTTGTGCGCGCGGTCTTTCTCGCTCGGCGGCACCCCGAGCATCGCCATGCCCATCGCACCGACGCCGGCGAAGACGGTCGCACCGGTCTCAATGCTTCGCTCGAGAAGCCGTCCGACCGAGAAAATTGGATCGACGACCGCCGGCAGCTTGTGCACGAGAGCGCCCATCACCATTCCCTGCGCCCACGCGTGAAAAAGCGGCAAAGCCGTGAAGAGCACATCGTCGGCTATGTACTCGCACATCTCGCTCGCCATCGTCGCACCGGTCAGGTAATAGCCGTTGGGCAGCATGCACCCCTTCGGCATCCCCGTTGTTCCCGACGTGTAGAGGATCGAGAGAACGTCCGACGGCTCGATCTCCACGTCGGGGACCGCTGCCTCCGTGTGGTGCAGCGTGGCGTACGGGATCGCTCCCTCCGTATGGTCGAACGCGATGATGCGCTTCAAGACCGGCAGGTCGCTCAGAATGCCCGCGGCTGCTTGGTATCCGGCTTCGTCGACGATGAGCGTCTCCGCCCGTGAGTCGTCGAGCTGGTACCGAAGAAAGTCGCCCTTCAGGAAAATATTGAGCGGCACTTGGATCGCACCCAACTTTGCGCACGCAAAGAACACTTCGAGCATTTCGATGCGGTTCGAAGAAATGATGGCGACACGATCGCCCTTTCGTACGCCGAGCTCCGCGAGCCCTGCCGCGACCCGCTCGGAGCGATCGTTTGTCTGAGCAAACGTCAATTGATCGTCGGCGCACCACAGGAACAAATCGTCGGGAATCTCATTTGCGCGCTCGCGCAAGAGCGCCCCAACCACCATCGTGGACGTCATCGCGGTGCTCCGGTGTCGTTCGGCCGTTGCAGTACGCGGATGCTAGCATCGCACCGTTTCGGAGGCAGAAAGGAATCTTGTTGGCAACGACCGACGTTACCGGTCGCCCCGTTGCGTCACGCAACATCGACCTCGAACGGCTTCTGCGTCCCAAAGTGATCGCAGTCGTCGGTGCGTCAGATTCGCCGGGCAGCCAGAGCGCGCTGAATTACCGGATGATTCACGGGTGGTCGGATACGCTCGGACGAAAGGTCGTTCCGATCAACCCCAATCGAGACTCGGTCGGCGGCGAGAAGTGCTACGCATCTCTGAAGGATGCGCCGGACGAGATCGACGTTGCCGTGGTGATCACGTCCGACGCCGCAGGTGCCCTTCGCGATGCCGCAGACGCTGCCATCCCCTTCGTCGTCATCTTTACCGCTGGATTTTCCGAGACGGGCGATGAAGGAGTGGCGCGGCAACAGGAAATCGAAGAGATCATCGCGTCGAGCGGAGTCCACGTCCTCGGTCCCAACACACCGCTGAACAGCTTTCAGCCGTTCCGCGAGGATCTTCCCGGCAAGCGCATTGGCCTGATCACGCAGTCGGGACACCAAGGCCGTCCGATTTATCAAGCGCAAGAGCTCGGCGTCGCGTTGGACGGGTGGGCGCCGACCGGGAACGAATCGGATCTCGAGTCCGCCGATTTCATCCGCTACTTCGCCGATCGCTCCGAGGTGGGTGCGATCGCGTGCTACCTCGAGGGCTTCAAGGACGGTCGCACCTTGATGCTCGCGCTTGATCACGCCGCGCAGAAACGGGTGCCTGTGACGATGATCAAGGTCGGACGCAGCGACATCGGCCGCTCGTGGGCAAAGTCCCATTCCGGCCATCTCGCGGGGAGCGATGCGGTGACGTCCGCAGTCTTGCGCCAATACGGCGTGACACGTGTCGACGGCCTCGACGAATTGCTCGACGTATCGAAGATGTTCGCGCGTTCGGCGTCGCCGGCGGGAGACGGCGTGGCGATTTACTCGATCTCGGGCGGGACGAGCGCGCACATGGCCGACTGGGCTGCCTCGATGGGTCTGCGTATGCCGGAGCTCACGATGGAAACACAGAGGACGTTGCGCGAGTGGATTCCAGGATTCTTGCGCGTCTCGAACCCGATCGACAGCGGCGGCATCGCGACCGGCGACGAGCGCGGCCCGAAGATCCTCGATGCGATTCTCGCCGACCCTCATGTAGATGTGCTCATCGCGCCGGTGGCCGGCTCGTTCTCGCCGATCAGCGACAAGCTTGCACGGGACCTTGTTGCCGCTGCTGAAAAGGCCGACAAGCCCGTGTGCGTGATTTGGGGGTCGCCCACGGCCGACGAAGAAGGATACCGTGAGGTTTTGGTTCGCTCCCAGGTCCCGTTGTTCCGCAGCGCGCGGAACTGCTTGGTCGCGGTGAAAGCGTACCTCGATTACCACGCATTTCTTTCCTCCTACAAGTCCCCGTATGCCAAACCGGTTGTTCGCCCATTACCCGCCGCACGCACTGCACGAGCTTTGCTGAGAGACGGCGCTTCGCTATCGGAGCATCGATCGAAAGAGTTGCTCGCGGCATACGGAATCCCGGTGACAAAGGAATCATTGGCGGTGAGCGCCAAGGAAGCCGTGCGCGCTGCGGAGCTGATCGGATATCCGGTCGTCATGAAAGGTTCCTCGCAGTCCCTGCTGCACAAGTCGGATCTCGGCCTCGTTCGATTGAACGTTCCGAACGCGCACGAAGTTCGTACAACCTTTACCGACTTGATGAAGATCGACCGGGTCGACGCCGTTCTGGTGTCGGAAATGATCTCGGGTGGCATAGAAACAGTAGTCGGCGTGTCCCGGGACGAGATCTTCGGCCCGGTGATCATGTTCGGTCTCGGCGGGATCGCCGTCGAAGTATTCAAGGACGTGACGTTCCGGGTGCCGCCGTTTGACAAACGCGGGGCGCGGTTGATGCTCCAAGAGATCAAGGCGTTTCCTTTGCTGCAAGGCGCTCGAGGCCGGCCGAAGGCAGATCTCAGGGCAATCGTTGACGTGATCATGAAGGTGCAGCGCCTCGCGATGGATCTATCCGACGACATGGACGAGCTCGACATCAATCCGCTGGTCGCGCTCCCGGACCGCGCCGTCGCACTCGACGCGCTCGTCGTCGCTCGCTGATGGCCGGGCTACCATCTCCGCCACCCGACGGCAGCACCGTCCTGGCCGAGGGCGCATTCGCAGGGTCCGTTGTGTTGATCACCGGGGGTGGAACAGGGCTCGGGAAAGCGATCGCGATGGAGTTCGCACGTCTGGGCGCAGCGATCGCGATCGTCAGTCGCAACGAGGAGCATTTGTCGGCCGGCCGCCTGGCCGTGGAGCAACTCGGGGCAAAGTCGTGCGCGGCCGCCTGTGATATCCGCGATCCCGCGCTCGTGGCGTCGGCGTTCGACGTGGTTTCCGACGAGCTCGGCCTACCCGACATCCTGATCAACAACGCAGCCGGAAACTTTCCGGTTCCGGCCGAAGACATGAGCGCGAACGCGTGGCGTTCCGTCACGCAAATCGTCTTGGACGGAACGTTCTTCTGCTCGCGGGAATTCGCGCGCCGGCACATTGCGGCCGGCATCCCGGGCTCGGTGGTCAATATCGGTGCCTCCTACGCCTGGACCGGCGGACCCGGCTTCGCCCACTCCGCCGCGGCGAAAGCCGGCGTGAAGAACCTCACAGAAACGCTGGCCGTCGAATGGGCGCCCTACGGCATCCGCGTGAACATGATCGTCCCCGGATTGGTCCCGCATGCCGATGAAACAGCCGACATCAAGGCGGTTCCGTCTCGCGGCCAAAACGAGGACGCGCGATCGCCGGCGATGCGCGTCGGTCAACCGCGAGAGATCGGCTGGGCTGCGACGTTTCTTTGTTCGCCCTATGCGTCGTATATCACCGGCGCAACGCTGACGGTCGACGGGGCGAATTGGCAACGACGTGCAATGCTGCAGCCCGAATTCCGCGCGATCCGCGAACAGCTCGGCAAAGAGCCCTTCGCGTTGGAGGACTAATTATGCAGGACAAGGTTGTCGTCATAACCGGCGCGAATTCGGGAATCGGCAAGGAAACCGCGCGCGGGCTGGCGCAAAAGGGAGCGCGCGTCGTCATGGTGTGCCGTAACCCCGAAAAGGGCGCGCGCGCCGCTGAAGAGATTCGAAAAGATGCGCCCGGGGGAGTCGACCTCGTCGTCGGAGATCTCGGGACGCTCGGATCCACGCGCGATCTTGCAAAGATCCTGATCGATTCGTATCCCAAGATCGACGTTCTGGTGAACAACGCCGGCGTGTACAGGCTCCGTCGCACGCCAACGGCCGACGGCTTCGAAGAGACGTTTGCAGTGAATCATTTGGCGCCGTTTCTGCTCACGAACCTTCTGCTCGATACCGTGCGCGCAAGTGCGCCGTCACGCATCGTTGTTGTTGCGTCGGATGCGCACCGCGGTATGAGGATGGAATTCGACGACCTGCAAAGCGAACAGCGCTACAAGGCGCAGACTGCGTACGGGCGCTCGAAGATGGCCAACATCATGTTCACGTATGCGCTGGCGAGACGACTCGAAGGCACGGGTGTCACCGTCAACGCACTGCATCCCGGATTCGTCGCGAGCAATTTCGGCAGTGGGAACAAAGTCCCGGTAAAGCCGGTCATGATGATCCTCGGTCTTTTCGTCCTGAGCCCGAAACAGGGCGCAGAGACACCGATCTACCTCGCGTCCTCGCCCGACGTGGACGGAGTGAGCGGAAAGTACTTCTACAAAAGCCGTCCCAAGGAGTCGACCGAGCCCACGTACGACGTCGCGGCGCAAGAGCGCTTATGGATGATCAGCGAGCAGCTCACCGGCCTCGCCTAGCGCGGCATCACTCGCCGACGAACAATCCGTTCGGCGCGATGGTGAAATCCTCGGTCACCGGCACGTACCCGCGCAGCCCGTTTCCGTCGTCGACGGCAACCAGCACGCGCAGATTTTCGCCCTCCCGGTCGTCCCAGAAGGCTTCGATCTCCACTCGGTAGAGCGTTCCGCTGTCCGGTCCCTCGATTTCTCGCGCGTGCGGGTCGTCGAGAAACGTCTCGACAAGCTCGTCGTAGGACATGTCGCGCAGCTCGTCGAGGACGGCACCGATCACGCGCTGCGCTTCCGCCCGGTTCATCGACCGCGGAATTTCGGCTCTCGTCCTTCGGCTCGGGCAGCCTTTCCTTCGGCGTAATCCTCCGAGCCGAACACGATCGTCTGACCAAGCATCTCTTCATGCATGGACCGCTCGACTTCAGCTGTAGCAAGGGAGGAAATGATGCTGCGTGCCATGCGCACCGCGAGCGGCGCGCGTTTTGCGATCTCGTGCGCGAGCGCCAGGGCTTCCTCGTCGAGAGCGTCGAGCGGCACGACTTTCGACACGATGCCGTGCCGGTGAGCCTCTTCGGCCCCGATGATGCGCCCGGTAAGCGCGAGCTCCGTCGCGACTCCGTGACCGGCCATTTGGAACAGGCGCGCCATGCCGCCGGAGTCGGGAATGACACCGTGGCCGGTTTCCGGCAATCCCATGCGTACGTCCTCGGCGGCGATTCGCAGATCGCAAAGCAGCGCGCGCTCGAACGATCCGCCGAGAGCCCAGCCTTTCAGGGCTGCGATGATCGGCACCGGCATCGTGAAGAGCAGCTTCGTCTTGGCGTGACCCGCCGCAATGAACTCGAGGTCACTCTCCCCTTTCGCGCGCACTCCCAACTCCGCTGTGTCCCGGCCGGAAGAGAACGACTTCCCTTCGCCGCGCCAGACGACCGCGCGGACATCCGGCCGCTCGTGAAGCTCGGCGAGAACGTCGAAAAATCGAGCGTCCATTTCGTCGTTGAAGGCGTTGTGTCGCTCCGGCCGGTTGAGGCTGACGACCGCAACCGCGCCGTCAAAAGTGAGGCGAACCGTGTCGCTCATACGCCGAACCTCGTGCGCAACTCCATCTTCACGACTTTTCCGGCCGGGTTCCGCGGCAATGCGTCGACGATCTCGAGCTGCTCCGGCAGCTTTTGGATGATGAGGCCTTTGCCCTTGAGGAATGAAACCATCTCGTCGAATGTCAGCGCATTGCCGGCGTCCTTACAGACGACGACGGCGCATGCGCGCTCGCCGGACTCGGCGTCCGGTAACCCGATGACCGCGACGTCGGCCACTTTTTCATGCGTGAATAAGAAGTCCTCGAGCTCCTTCGCGCTGATGTTCTCGCCCTTACGAATTATGATGTCTTTCAAGCGCCCGGTGATCGCGAGGAAGCCGTTTTCGTCGAGGCGGCCGAGGTCGCCGGTTCGGAAATACCCGTCTTCATCGAACGCTTCCACGTCCAGCGACGAGTCAAGATATCCCTTCATCATCTGCGGGGCTTTCGCCCGCACTTCGCCTTCTTCGTTCGGACCGGCTATGCGGCCGTCGAGCGTGACGAGCTTCAGCTCGACGCCGGCCATCGGGCGCCCTTCCGACAACGCAAGCGCGTCGTCGGGATCGTCGACGCTCGCCATCGTGAGGATCGGGGATTCGGTCAGTCCGTACCCCGATACCACGCCCGCACCTCCGAGCTCTTTCTTCACGTCGTAGTGAATCTGTGGCGGCTTCGTTGCGCCGCCGCCCGGGTAGCAGCGCGCCTTGGGAAACAGCTTTTGGGATGGATTCTCACGCTGCGCCTTTAGGTAGGCGAGGTGGAAGAACGTCCCCGAGCCGGCGATCGTAACGTTTTCGCGTTGCAACATCTCGACGGTCTTCACCGGATCGAACGCTTCGTCGAGAAGATTGGTGAAACCGATCAGCAGGCTCGCGACCATCCACGTGATGCCGCCGATGTGGGTGAACGGAAAGACGAGCGCGCTGCGATCCTGGGAAACGAGCGCGAGTCGCTCCGACATCCCCGCGGCGGTGACGACGAGATTCTTGTCGGTGTGTTGCGCGCCCTTGGGGTCCGCCGTCGTGCCCGACGTGTAGAACAGCCAGCGCACCGCATCGCTCGCCGGCGATGCGTCGAGCAGCGTCGACGGATCCTCGGCCGGAAGCTCCCGATCACAAACAAGAACGTCCAGGCCATCGGTGTTCTTGGCAATGCCGCGCGCCATCGCTTCGAATTCGAAGCCGCGCCACTCGGACGGAACGATGAGAAGCCGCGTTGCCGCCTGCTTGGCGATGAATCCGACCTCGCGCTCGCGGTAAATCGGAAGGATCGGGTTCTGCAACGCCCCGAGCCGGCAGAGTGCGCCGACCAGCACAACTGAATCGATCCACGTCGGCAACTGCCACGACACCACCGTTCCCTTACCGACACCCATGGCAGCGAGCCCCGCGGCGGTTTCCTCGGCGCGCTGTTGCAATGCAGCGAAGGTCAGCGATTCGCCGCGCTCATCCACCGCGGTCGTCGCGTCCGGCGTTTCCGCAGCCCTCTTCTCGATCAGCCGCCAGATCGTGTCTGCCGCCAGCATCGACATCCCCCTCCGCGTGATCGTTGCATCAGTCCCCCACCAGCGTCCAAGCAGGCAGTGTAATGTCGGCTTCTTTCCGCCAGCGAAGCGCGACGCGCGCACCCATCGCTAAGCCTTCCGCGGTCCCATCGGTCTGCAGCAACGTGCCCTCGTCGTCGACGAGCTGGCCGACCATGCGAATGCCTTCGTCCAGCTCGACCAGCAGGACGACGAGCGGTAGTCGATCCGCCCATACCGGAAGGACCGGTGGGTGCAGAACCGTCCACGACGCGACGCGCCCGTTGCCGCTCACTTGCGTCCACACCGGATTGGTTGCCCGGCACCGGTAGCACACCGGACGCGGCTGCCAGATCCACTGCCCGCAACTCGCGCAACGCGGAACGATGAGCATGCGTTCGGCGACCCCGTCCCAAAATGGCAGCGTGTCTTGATCCGGAACGGGTCGCGGTGGAAGCGGTGGGGCGGCGCTCATGCCGGCTCCTTCGAAAAGACGATCGCCCCCGTCGGCACGACGGCCCCGCTCGTCACAAGGCAGTGATTCACGCTCTCGACTTGTGTCGTCGATGTGCCCCGAACCTGGCGCACCCCTTCGACCAACAGATTGAATCCGTGCACGTATGCCTCCGACAGCCCGCCGCCGCTCGTGTTGTAAGGCGGCGCTTCACCCGACGCGATGTACGCGGGGGCGTCGCCTTCATCGCAAAAACCGTACTCGTGGTAGGACAGCAAAACCTGCGGCGTGAATGCGTCGTAGAACTGGACGACATCGATGTCGTCGGGTTTCAAGCCGGTGTTGCGCCACAACTCCGGCGCAACGTAGGACGCCGGGGTCACCCCCAACTCGTCGCCGTAGTAGAACGTCATCGCATACCCCTGCGGGCCGCTTCCCAGCGCGTAGCCCCTGACGTACACCGGCGTGACGTCGAGATCTCGCGCCCGCTCCTCGCTCGTCAGCACCATCGCGAGCGCCCCGTCGGTCTCCAAGCAGTTATCGAACAGACAGAGCGGTTCGGCGACCCAACGAGAGCTCAGATACTCCTCCATCGTCAGATCCTTGCGCATCATCGCCATCGGGTTCGCCTGCGCGTGACGGCGTTGCGTGATCGCAACGTTGCCGAAGTCTTCGCGCTTCCACCCGTATTTGTGCATCCAGACGCGAGTGTGCAACGCCATGCCGTCGGCGGGACGCACGAGACCATGCGGACGCTCGAACTGATCTTGTCCTTCCGCCATGATTTGCCCGACCCAGGGACGCCCTCCCGACGAGCGATTACGCGAGCGCCACACGACGACGACTTCGGCGAGACCGAGCTCGATCGCCATAGACGCGAGTGCCATAGTCGGGGCACCCGCTCCCCCGCCGTAATCTTGCGCGCCGAAGAATCTGAGGTTCTGGACGCCGATCACGCGCGCCATCTCCATCTCGGTCGTCGGCTGCCACACATACCGGCACATGCCGTCGACGTCGGCGACCGTCAAGCCCGCGTCTTTCAACGCCCCGAGAATGGCGAGGGCGCCCGAGTGTCGCTCGGTCATTCCGATGTTCTTCGAGAACGGCAGGCCGTGCAGGCCGACGACGACCGCTTTGCGGCTCATAGGAATGCTGCCATCGTTTCGGCTCGCTCATCGTTGCTTCCGAAGTGCGTCGCCAGGAGAGCCGCGCGCTTCAGAAAAAGATGCACGTCTACCTCCCACGTGAATCCCATGCCGCCGTGCACCTGCACGCACGCTTTGCCGTTCGCGACGGCTGCTTCGTTCGCGAGCAGTTGCGCCGCGACGACTGCGCGCGTTTCGTCCCCAGCGGACGGGTCGTCGAGAATCACGCCCGCGGCGTAGACGGCCGCGCGTGCCACCTCGGCGCGGACGAGCATGTCCGCGCAGATGTGCTTCACGGCCTGAAACGATCCGATCGGGCGGTCGAACTGCCGCCTCTCTTTCGCGTACGCGACGGCGCGCTCGGTAACGGCGGTCGCGATGCCGACTTGATATGCAGCGGTCAGCGCCGCGCCGCGCAACTTCATTCCCGCACCATCCGATGCAAGAAGCTGACCCTTCGGGAGAGACGCAGCCGCATAAAGTGGCGTCAGGGGATCAAGAAACGCATCAACCTGCCCGCCCTGAACGTCGTCCGCATCACAAACCCAAACACCGTCTGGCGCCAGGATCAGCAGGCGATCTAACGAATCGAGGTGCTCCACAAGGAGAGGCGACACGTCGCGATCAACCATCCCAACAATTCCCGTCAGCCCGAAATCGGCACCAAGATGCGTCGCGACGAGCGGCCCCGGAACAAGTGCGCGGCCGAGCTGCTCGAAGACGAGCACCGCTTGCGTGCAGCCGAGACCGACGCCGCCTTCGTCCTCCGGTAGGCGCAACGAGAAAACGCCGGCGTCCACGAGCTCTGACCACATCTCTTGATCTAGCGCTCCCGTCTCTTCGCTGGCGCGGATCCGGTCCATCGTGAAACGGCCCCGGCACAGCTCGACGATCCCGCTTTGCAGAGCGAGATCGTCGGCGCTCAACTCGAAATCCACTCAGCGCTCCTTCGGCAATCCAAGAATGCGCTCGCCCACGATGTTGCGTTGCACTTGCGACGTTCCGGCCGCGATCGTCATCGACATCGCGTGAAGCCAGCCGCGGACATGTTCGGCTGTCTCCTGATCCTCCAGCGATAGCGACGAGCGATCGAGGAGGCGCATCGCGAGGTCCCCCATCCGGTGACGAGCCTCTGTGTAGTGGAGCTTGAACACCGACCCTCCGAGGCCCGGGACGCCCGTCCCGCGCGCGGCTTGCGTTACATTGCGCTTCGTCAGCGCCCACAGCGCATCGAAGTCGGCCGCCAGGTGTCCCAAGTCCCTGCGGATGCCGGCGTCGTCCCACGCGGTTCCGTCTGCGCGTGGAATCTTTCGTGCGAGATCGGCGAGACGTTCGAGCATCCGCAAGGACGAAAGCAGCTCGCTCACAAATGCGGTTCCACGCTCGAAGCTGAACGTCACCATCGCGATGCGCCAGCCGTCGTTTTCGTCCCCAACGCGATTCGCCACCGGCACCCGCACGTCGTTGAAGAACACTTCGCTGAATTCGCGAGAGCCGGCGATCGTCCGCATCGGCCGCACCTCGATGCCCGGCGCGTCCATCGGCAGGATGAGCCATGTAATGCCCTCGTGCTTCGGAGCATCCGCGTCGGTACGCACCAACAGCTCCCCGTAATCGGCAACGTGCGCAAATGAGGTCCAAATCTTTTGGCCGTTGACGACGTAGTGATCTCCGTCTCGGACCGCCTTCGTCTGCAACGAGGCGAGGTCCGAGCCGGCGTTCGGCTCCGAGAAACATTGGCACCAAACTTCCTCGCCGCGCAGGATCTTCGGCAAGAATCGAGCCTTTTGCTCGTCACTACCTTCCGCGACGAGCGTAGGCCCGGCGTGCAACAGGCCGACGAAATTCACGCCGACGTACGGCGCGCCGGCTCGTTCGGTCTCTTCGAGAAAGATCAACTGCTCCGCAGGCGTTGCTTCGCGCCCGCCGACGGCACGCGGCCAATCGATGCCGGCGTAACCTGCCTCGAACAGCATCCGCTGCCACGTCGTGTCGTAGGTGCGCCGTGCGTGCCACTCCTCCCCCGAAGGCTTCGGCGGCAATGCCGGAAGCACATTCAGGAGCCACGCACGCAACTCCGCGCGAAAGCGTTCTTCTGATTCCGAGTACCTGAGATCCACCGGGCGACCAGTATAAATAGGAATCTGACGGTGTGTCAGGCGCCGTCGGAAGGACTCTCTGATGACCGTCCAGCTGCCTAGTTGGCACCGGGTAGTTCGCCGGCCGAAATGGGTGTCGAGTGGCGGCGCCACAAAAGCCAGCGTCCACCGCGACGTCTCCAAACATCTGAAATCACGAACACACCGCTCCTGTCTTGACCGAGAACCGTGGCGTTCATCCCGGCGCGCTGCAACACCGTGGCGCAATCGCCGTCTACGTCGACGCTCAATTCCTCGACCTCGTATGAATGCACAATGTAGTCCGGCAGAACATCGAGCCAGCGCTGTCTTGGCATGACGGCACGGGCCGGATGCGCAAGCACGAGCGCAAACTTATCATCCAATAAGTCTTCCGCGGCCTTCGCGTCCCGCTCTTCCACGCACCGTTGAAAGGCGAGCATTCTCTGTTCCAGATCGCTCGATGTCATTGTCACTCCAGGTCGATTTTCATGTTGGCATTGCGGCGTCATGTCGGACGAGCGTCACCACAACTGGTCGGTGTACGTGTCCGTACCGGGGATCGTCGGGATGAACGGGGACGCCCACAACAAGTTCGCCAGCCCCATTCGCTCTAGTTCCTTGCCGTGCGCCGCCAGGCGGTCGTTCCACACATCCATCGGGTCCCGATCCAGAAACCACAACGTCACGAAACGCTGCTTGTCGCCGGCCACGCGCGGCACGTCGGCTGGGGCGTCTTCGGGGATCGGAACGGGTGTGAAGTACAAGCACATGGCGACCGCGCTGCCGGCAAGTGTGTTCGGCAAGTATTCGTCGCGATACCACGCGCCGACACGCGCGCGATCCACGCCGGCCGTCGCTTCCCCGATCACCACCGCAGCACCGCGGAAGGGGTGATCCAGCGCAAGCTCCGCCGGAACGCCGTCGTCGTCACGGAAGGCGCCGAAATCGTAGCGATACATTTTCGTGTGGACGTGGTCTCGTTCGGCAAACATCCGATTCTCGCGGTGCAGCCGGTGCACCTCCTTCGCCGCCCAGCCGCCCCACTCTTGCGATTGCGCCTTCGAAATCCAGTACAGCGCGAGGTACGAGCCCACCATCGGATCCGGCGCGATCGGTGAGTCCGCCGGGTACCGAAGCTCCTTGTACGGACGCGTCGCGACGAAGCGGCGTCCCGCGAGTATTCCGGGCCCGACCATGCAACCCGCGTAAAAGTGGTCGCGCTCATACCAACGGTTGTACGCGACTTGGTGATCCTTCCACGGCTCGACGATCGTAAGCAGCATCGAGCCGAGCTTCACGGGGTAATCATCCATGTCTAGTCGATGATCGAGAACGTCGGCTGCTGGGTGCCGACCTCCCAAACCATCGCGGCCTCGAGTACCCGGCCGTTCACGATCAGATCGATGAGCCGGTCCTCTCCTACGAGCACAGAAAGGCGGGTCGTCGTCTGATCCCGCATCGCTTCTTCGAGCTGCTTCTGAGCGGTCGCAACATCGGTGTCTTCGGCGAGCGTCCACCGCTCTGCGTTCGGATCGGAACCGAGTCTCACGTACTTGCCCATCGCTCCCCTCCTCAGATTGATTGCGCTCGTTCGCGCAGCTCGTACTTGAGCACCTTACCGCTTGCGTTCACCGGCAGGGCGTCCACGATCACGACGCGCCGCGGCACTTTGTAATTGGCCATCTGCTCGCGCGCCCACGCAATGACTTCGGATGCATCGATCGCCTGGCCCGCACGCGGCACCACGAACGCGACACCGACCTCGCCGAGCCGATCGTCCGGCACACCTACGACGGCCGCCGCTGCAACACGTGGATGACGCAGCAACTCGTTCTCTATCTCCGCCGGATAGGCGTTGAAGCCGCCGACGATGAACATGTCCTTCTTTCGATCGGTGATCCGGAGATAGCCGCGATGGTCCATCACGCCGATGTCGCCGGTGTGCAACCACCCGCCGGCGTCGATCACTTCCGCGGTTTGTGCTGGATCTTCGAAATAGCCGCGCATCACGTTGTAGCCGCGAATGACGACCTCGCCGGGATCTCCTCGCGGCACCTCGGCGCCGGCATCGTCGACGACGCGAACCTCCGTATCCGGGATGGCGCATCCCGACGTGTTCGCAATGGTTTCCTCGTCGTCATTCGGGCGGCACATCGTCGCGGTGCCTGTGGACTCCGTTAGGCCGTACGCGGTGAGAATCGTCTCGAAGGTCAAGTCTTTCCGCATCTGCTTGATGAGCTCGACCGGCACCACTGCTGCACCCGTTACGGCCACACGCAAAGACGAAAGGTCGTATGCCGTCCGGTCCGGGTGATTGAGGATCGACTGATACAGCGTCGGCGGGCCCGGCAGGAACGTCACTCGCTCCTCGGAGATCCGTTGCAAGACCGACGGAACATCGAAGACCGGGTGCGGGATTGTGACCGCGCCACGCATGATCGCCGAGAGGAATCCCGCCTTGTAGCCGAACGTGTGGAAGAACGGGTTGACGACGAGATAGCGATCGCCTTCGCGGAGCCCGACGATGCGGGACCACACCTCGAACACACGTAACGTCTGCCCGTGCGTCGTCATGACGCCTTTCGGATGACCAGTCGTGCCCGACGTAAAGATGATGTCGGATAGGTCGTCCGCGCCGACTTCTCGCACTTGGTCAACGGCAGTCGATAGAAATTCCTTCCACCCGATCGTGCCGTCCGGTTCGTCACCGCGGAGCACAACGATCTTTTCCAACGAGGGAATCGGCCCGACGTCGCGCAGCAAATGCACATAGTCGGTGTTGAGAAAGCCTGTGACGGTGAACAAGAGCTTTGCACGGCTCTTTTCGAGCACGTAAGCGGCTTCACGTCCCTTGAAGCGAGTATTGATCGGTACCACAACACCGCCCGCCGACAGGGCCCCGAGCGCCGCAACGATCCACTCCTGCATGTTCGGGGCCCAGATCGCAACACGGTCGCCGGGATCGATTCCCCCGGCGATACACGCGCGCGATGCTTCGCGCACAGCCTGGTACAGGTCGGTGAACGTCAAGCGCACGTCACCGTCCACAACGGCCTCGTTCGACCCGAATCGCTCGGCGGACGTGTGTATCACACCGGGGATGCTTCCCCACAACAAGTCTCCGCGCGTCTCCACTTGCGAGCCCTAGCGGAACGCCGCCACGGTCTTCGCGTAGTCGTCGAGCACCGGGAGGATTTCGTCCACGTAGCCTCCCGTGATTCCGACGACAACCTCTGTGACGCCGACCGATTGGAAGTACTCGAGTTTCTTCGGATCGGGAATGCTCCCGCACGGAACGATTTCGATGTTCGAGGGGTCGCGCCCGGCTTTCTCGAACGCCGCGCGAAGCTCCGGCAGCGCGGCCGCGACACCGCGCGCGCCGATGGGAATCCACCCATCGGCGTACTCCGCAATGTGGGCGAAGAGCTTCGGTCCCGCGCCGCCGCCGATCAGCACCGGCGGTCGCGGCTGCTGCACGGGCTTCGGCCACGCCCAGCTCGGCTCGAATCGAACGAACTCACCGTCGAACGACGCCTCGTTTTGCGTCCACAGCGCCTCCATTGCGAGCATGCATTCCCGCGTGATCTCGCGACGCTGCCGGAAATCAACGCCGTGATCGGTCATTTCCTCGACGTTCCAGCCAAACCCGATACCGAACACGAAACGCCCGCCCGACACGTGATCGAGCGAAGCCACTTCCTTCGCCGTGACGATCGGATCACGTTCCGCGACGAGGCAGATGCCCGTCCCGAGCCGGATCTTGGTCGTCGCACATGCCGCGACGGTCAGAGCGACAAAAGGATCCATCGTTCTCCGGTACTGCTCGGGAAGCGGCTCCCCCATCGGCGCCGGTGTCGTGCGGCTGATCGGAATGTGCGTGTGCTCGGGGAAAAAGATCGAGTCGAAGCCACGATCCTCTGCTTCACGAGCGAGCTCGCCCGGACCCATGGTCGTGTCGGTCACGAACATCGTTATGCCGAACCGCATATGTCCCCCTAACGATCGTGGCGCGTCGCCACCAGCAATGCCGACGCAACGACGAGCGTGACGACGATACCGCCCATCAGTCCGGCAGCGTCACCCGCCGGCAACAGCGACAGCTTGAAGGATACGAAATAGGCGTGGAGTACCAAGAAAGCAACTTGGCCAATGAGTGCCGCACGGATCGCGCCCGAGTCCATCACCAGCGACGCATACGACAACGCAGCGGAAAGCGCGACGTACATCGCCCCAAAATCGCGCACGAGCTCGTCGTTGTACGGACCGAGTGGCCGCAGCCAATGCCGGCCGAATCCGGGGAACGACGACCAAAACGCGTGCGGCGATGCCAGCGCCCATAGCCCGGTCGCCCCTTGCGACACAGCAAGAGCGAGCAGCCCTCCGCGAACCCACGTGGCGCGGGACGTCATCCCGCCGTCCGTGTCTGGCTGAACGGCAAGCCCTTATCGGGACGAGCCTCCCGCGGCAACCCCAAAACGCGCTCCGCGATAACGTTGCGCTGAATCTCGTCGGTGCCGCCGCCGATGTGGAGCGACCGTTCCCACAAGAAGTGTTGCTGAGGGCCCTCGCCGGCGAGTGCTCCGTCCGGTCCGAGCAGATGCACGCCGAGCAACGCGGCGTCTGAAGACAGATTCGCTATGGCGAGCTTTAAGATCGACCCTTCCGCTGTCGGGATCTCGCCTCTTCGAAGCTTCGACAAAATGCGTTTGTTCAGGAAGTCGAGAATCCGTTCTTGGGTATAGACGCGCGCCAGGTTGTCGCGCACGACGGGGTCGAGTGCGTACCGAGAGCGCGCGATCTCCGCCAGTTTCACGAACGGAAATGTGTACCCACCCGTCGAGGTGCCGATCGACATCCGTTCGTGCATCAGTGTGGTCGTGGCCACGCGCCATCCGTCACCCGGTTCGCCGATACGATTCGCGTCGGGCACTCGCACGTCGGATAAAAACACTTCGCTGAAGTGCGCATCTCCGTCGATTTGGCGAAGCGGACGCACCTCGACGCCGGGAGTGTGCATGTCGACGATGAAATACGCGAGCCCTTCGTGCTTCGGCTTGTCTGGATCAAACCGCGCCAGAAGGATCCCGTAATCGGCCTCATCGGCTTGCGAGCTCCACACCTTCTGACCGTTGACGATCCACTCGTCGCCGTCCCGGAATGCGCGCGTCGCGAGCGACGCGAGGTCGGAGCCGGCGCCCGGCTCGGAAAAAAGTTGGCACCAGATCTCGTTGCCGTTGAGCATCGCGCGAATGTGTCGCTGCTTCTGCTCCTCGGTGCCGTGCGCGATGATCGTCGGTCCGGCCATCCCGAAGCCGACCATGTTGAAAACGATGTTCGCACCCACACGCGCCTTTTCTTCCGCCCAAATTGCCGACTCGACCGGCCCGTACCCGCGCCCGCCGTACTCAACCGGCCAGTGCGGCGCCCCATAGTCACCGGCAGCCAGCGCACGATGCCACGACCGCGCCTGCTCTGTCGTATAAGGCGGGTCGCCGTTTTCCGATCGCCACACCGGGAAGCTCTCTTCGAGCCACGCGCGCGCCTCCGCTCGAACGCGCGCCTCTTCAGCGGAATCGTTGAAGTCCATTACGGTTTTCCGACAATGAGACCGCTCGTCGGCACGCCAGTGCCGGCCGTCACGAGTACGTTCTGGACGCTGTCGACCTGATTCACCGCGGTGCCGCGCACTTGCCGAACCGCTTCGGTTATTCCGTTCATCCCGTGCACGTAGCCCTCGCCGAGCTGCCCTCCGTTCGTGTTGACGGGCAACCGGCCGCCGATCTCGATGGCACCGTCGCGAACGAAGTGACGGCCCTCGCCGCGGCCGCAAAAGCCGAACTCTTCGAGCTGCGTCAGTACGAACGGCGTGAAGTGATCGTAGATAACGGCGGTTTGGATGTCGTCCGGTCCCAGACCCGATTGGTCCCACATGCGACGCGCTACCAGACCCATCTCCGGCAAGCCGCTGATGTCGTCGCGGTAGTAGCTCGTCATGCCCTCTTGATCGTCGGCCGAGCCTTGCGCCGCGCCCTTGATCACCGCCGGCGGCTGCTTCAAGTCACGGGCGCGCTCCACCGACGTGACGATGACGGCCACAGCGCCGTCCGTTTCCTGACAGCAATCGAGCAGATGCAAAGGCTCGACGATCCACCGCGACGCTTGATGCTCGTCGAGCGTGATCGGCTGTTCGTAGAACCAGGCATGTGGATTCGTCGCCGCGTGCTTACGATCCGCGACCGCGACCAAGCCGAAGTCTTCACTCGTCGCGCCGAATTCGTGCATGTAACGGCGCGCCGCCATCGCCACCCAGCTCGCCGGCGTCACGAGCCCGAACGGCGTGTACCAGCTGTAATGAACGAGCTCCTGTGTCGGTCCGGCGGGCCGCGTATGAACACCCGAGCCGAACCGCCGCCACGAACGGCCGTTCAACGCGCGGTAGCACACCACGACATTCGCTTCGCCGGTCGCGACCGCCATCGCGGCCTGCTGAACGACGGCGCACGCAGCGCCGCCCCCGTAGTGGACCCGGCTGAAGAACGTCAAGTCGCCCATGCCGAGGTTCCGGGCAATCTCGATCTCTTCGGTCGTGTCCATCGTGAACGTGACCATGCCGTCGACTTCTTCCGGAGCAATGCCGGCATCGTCGAGTGCGGCCTTCACTGATTCAACCGCCATGCGCAGCTCGGTGCGGCCGGAATCCTTCGAGAATTCCGTGGCGCCGATGCCGGCGATCGCCGCGCGGCCGGAAATCACGACGACCCTCGAGGCAGCGTGAGCGTTATGGTCCCGGTCACGTGGTCGCCGAGAGAATTCGCGCCGCGAATCGCAATTTCGACGCGTCCGCTCGCGTCCTTCGACGTCACAGTACCGGTCTCGTCCGACGAAGCCGTTGGTTGTGAGGATGTTCATGAAGATGTCCTTCGAGCCGCTTCGCTGTGCGATGTCCTTGTCATGGTGCACGTCTTGGAAATCTCGCGATGCGAGCGCACCCGCGACGATCAACGTAGGCGTTATAGGGACATCGAGCGGCGGCAACTCGTCGCCGACGGATACCTGGTCCGCACGCAACGTCTTCAGTCGCACGTCGCCATCACGTCCCCAAGCTTCTCCAACTGCGCGGCTGCCCCGCCGAGCGTCAATTCGATTTGCTTTGCCCAGAGCGTGTACCGGTGCAGTGGATACGACACATCGACACCGATGCCACCGTGCAAGTGCATCGCGGCCGACAACACTCGCTGTCCTGCCTCGGACGCCCAGAATTTCGCGATGAGGACCTCCTCCGTTGCTTCGAATCCTTCGGAGACGCGCCAGGCTGCCTGCCACATCGTCCACCGCATCGCTTCGACGTCGATGTAGCAATCAGCCACACGTTGCTGTACGGCCTGAAAGCTTCCGAGCGGGCGTCCGAACTGCTCGCGCGACGACGTGTACTCGGCTGTGAGGCGAAGCGCCTTCTCGGCTACGCCGGTCTGCATCGCGCAAAGCCCGAGCAGACCTCGCTCGCGCAGCCAGGCAATCGCAGTCGCCTCGCCGAGCAATTCCGCAGAAACGCCGCCGAACGACACGTCGAAACGCAGCTCATGACTCGTGACAACGTTGCGCGCGGTAGAAACGGATGCCACATCGACGAGAAACAGGGCATTCGACGCGACGACAACAATCGCAGATGCGAGATGCACGGCAGGCACGCCAAACGCAAGCCCGTCAAGCACCCACGCAGCACCGTCGCGTCGTGCCGTTACGGAGGACTCGTCTTCGGGCAGTGCGCCCGTCAGAATGATCTTTCCTTCAACGACCCCCGGCAAGTACCGCGTCTTTTGCTCCGGGGTACCGAACTGCGAAAGAGGAAGCGCGCCGAGAACGAGTGCTTCGAACGCAGGCACCGGTGCTACCGCCCGACCTACTTCCTCGAGCAACAAGCACAGCTCGATGATCCCATGGCCACTGCCGCCGAATTCCTCCGAGACTGCGATGCCGAGAAGGTTCGCCCGTGCAAGCTCTTCCCACAGCGCCCGGTCGAACGCGTCTTCCGTCGCCGCGATCTCCTTGAGCCGGTCGGCCGTCAGCCGGCCGTCGAAGATCTGTCGCGCCAGCCCGCGAACGGCGTCTTGCTCTTCGGTCAGGGCAAGATTCATGATGCCTCCGTCGGGCGAAACAGCGGCACCGTCAATGAATCGTCGACCGCTTGAAACGAAACCTGCACCGGCAGCCCGATCGCGACCCCCGACGGCTCGACTCCGATTACGTTCGACACGATCCGAACGCCCTCTTCCAGAGCGATAAGCGCAACGACGTAGGGAGTTTCGAATCCCGGAATCGGCGGGTAATGATGCACGACGAAGCTGTACACCTCACCGCGGCCGCTCGATGTGACGGTGTCCCAGTCCAGCGAACGGCAGGCGCCGCACATCGGTCTCGGGGGGTGGCGTAACGATCCGCAGGACGAACAACGCTGAATCAGCAGTTTCCCTTGCGCCACGCCGTCCCAGAAAAACTTCGTGTCGTCGTTCATCGACGGATGCGCGCGCACTCCGACAGGGGTGGCGGCGGCGCGTGACGCCGGGCGGAACTTCAGCATCCGAAATCGCATCATTCCGACGATCTCGCCGTTTTGATCGCGCCACACGGACTCAGTATCGACAAAGTGTCCCGCGCCGAGACCGGTCTGCTTTTCATTCGACACGCCGGCGATCGACGCTGTGACGGTTACAAGGTCGCCCGGCCGCAAGTACCGCACGTACTCCTGATCGCAATTCGTTGCGATCACCGACGTGAACCCTGCATCGTCGAGCTCGGCAAACAACAACGACTGCCCTCCGGTTTCTTCCGGTTTGACACCGAGACGCCGCATCGTCCACGCCTGCAACATCGTCGGGGGGGCAACGATGCCGTCGTGTACTGATTCAAACGATGGATCCGTGTAAACGGGGTTGGTGTCACCAACGGCGTCGCACCAGTGCTGGATCATCGCTTCGTTGACCGGCCACGGCGCCGTGCGCGGCGATTCGATCTCGCGGCCGACGTAACCGCGAAGACGCTCGATGAAGGTTTGCTCCGCGACGCTCATCGTTTCGCCCTCGGCATACCCAGCCCGGCGGTGGCGATGATCTCGCGCTGCACCTCGTTGACGCCACCGCCAAACGTCAGCACGGTCGCCCAGCGCCATGTGTGCTCGAGTCGGCCGCCGATGATCGCGGCAGGGGACTCTTGCCGCACGGTACCGGCTTCGCCGACGACTTCCATCAAATACTTGTACGCCTCGATGAAGAGCTCACTGCCGTACACCTTTGCAGCCGACGCGTCGGCCGGGTTAATCGTGCCGCGCGTCATGCCCCACGCCATCTTCCAGTTCAGAAGCTTGAGAGCTTCGGTTCGCGCGCGGACGCGCGCGAGATTCATCCGCACCCACGGCCGGTCGATAACCCGTTGGCCGTTCGCGCGTCGGGTTTCGCACGCCCATGCGCGAACGTCGTCGAGCAAACCGTCGAGGCGGCCCGAGCAAGCGAGCGCGACGCGTTCGTGATTGAGCTGCGTCGTGATGAGCCGCCAGCCTTCGTTTTCGGCCCCAACGAGCGACGACGCCGGCACGCGGACGTCTTCGAAGAACGTCGCGTTCGTGCGACCGTCGTCGAACGTGTCGATCGGCGTCCAGGAGAAGCCGGGCACCGACGCATCCACGATGAAGATGCTGATGCCCTTGTGCTTTGGAGCGTCTGGGTCGGTGCGAGCCGCCAGCCAAATGAAATCGGCGTCGTGCCCGCCCGTCGTGAAGATCTTGTGGCCGTTGATGATGTAGGTATCGCCCTCGCGCACCGCACGTGTGCGCAGCGACGCCAAGTCGGTTCCCGCGCTGGGCTCGGTGTAGCCGATCGCAAAGTGCACTTCGCCGCGCACGATCGCCGGGACGAATCGCTTTTTCTGTTCGTCGCTTCCGTGTTCGAGCAGCGTCGGGCCGACCGTGTTCAACGTCACGAGGGGAATCGGCGCGATCGCGCGCCGCGCCTCGTCGAAAAAGATGTACTGCTCGATCGGCGTCGCACCGCGACCGCCGTATTCCTCGGGATAGCCGAGCCCGAGCCAGCCGTCCGACCCCATTTGCCTCACCAGGCGACGAAACAGCGGACCCTGATGCTCGCCGGCATTGAGGCCGAGCTCGGCGCGCACCTCAGGAGAAATCAGATGTGCGAAGTACGCGCGCAACTCATCACGAAGCGCCTTTTGCTCCGGTGAGTAATCGACGTACATACCGGCCTATCTTGGGCGCGGAATCGGCCCGCCCCACCCGATGAACGACGTTGCGCCGCCATCAACGATGAACTCGGCGCCGGTGCAGTACGAGCTTTCATCCGACGCGAGAAACAATGCCATCTGCGCGATGTCGAGCGGCTTGCCGGCGCGCCGCAATGGAACCGCGCCGAATAACGCATCCAAATCGACGTCCTGAAGACCTTGTGCTCGCAGCATGGGCGTGTCGATCGTGCCCGGATGAATCGAGTTCACTCGAACTCCGTGCTTACCGAATTCGGACGCCGCTACCTTCGTCATGCCACGCACCGCAAACTTCGACGCAGTGTAAGCGGCCAATCCTGCGCTGCCACGCAACCCTTCGACGGATGAAATGTTGATGATCGAACCACCCTGCTTTTTCAGCAGTGGATAGACGGCCCGCATCCCCAGAAACACACCTACCTGATTGACGTTGATCACGTCCATGTACTCCTGCAGCGTCGATTGAACGATCTTTCCGAATCGCAGAATCCCCGCGTTGTTCATCAAGACGTGCAGGCCGCCAAACCTCGAGTGCGCTTCCTCGACGGCCGACGACCAATCGGCCTCATTCGTCACGTCGGTGTGCACATATGCTGCCGCGTCGCCGAGTTCCTTTGCCGTTGCGATGCCGTCCGCGTCGAGCACGTCTGCCACCACGACCTGTGCGCCTTCCGCCACGAACAAGCGAGCGGTTTCCGCGCCGCTGCCCCGGGCGCCGCCCGTGATCAGCGCAACTTTTCCGTCGAGTCGGCCCATGTCAGATTCCGATGCGGTCCGCGAGCAGCGAGCGATGATATGTCGGGTCACCGAACAGCAGCTCCGACGACTTCGCCCGCTTGAAGTACAAGTGCGAGTCGTGCTCCCACGTAAAGCCGATTCCGCCGTGCACTTGAATGTTTTCTGTTGCGGCGAAGAAGAATGCCTCCGCGCAATACGCCTTGGCGAGAGACGCGACTACGGGCAGCTCCTCATTGTCGTCGGCGGCGGCCCACATGGCGTAATACGCAGCGGTTTTCGCCGACTCGACGCGCAGCAGGATGTCGGCGCACTTGTGCTTGATCGCTTGGAATGAGCCGATTGGCCGGCCGAACTGCACGCGCTCCTTGGCATATTCCACGGCCATGTCCAAACAGCGTGTAGCCCCTCCCGTCATTTCCGCCGACAAACACACAGCGATCTGATCGAGCGTCTTCGACAACGCCGGCCACGCAGCGCCGGGTTGCCCCAGCGGCGCCGCTCGCACTCCCGAGAATTCGAGGCGAGCCTGTTTCCGCGTCTTGTCGATCGTTTCGAGCAGCGTGCGGGTCAACCCGTCTGCATCTCCATCGACGACGAACAGCCCGACGCCGTTCGTCCCCGCGGTCCCTTCGAGTCGCGCAGCGACGACGATGAGATCGGCGATGTGCCCGTCCAGCACGTACGACTTCGTGCCGTCGAGCGTCCACGCGTCGTCTGAACGTTGCGCGCGAAGAGTGATGGCATCCGCATCCCACGCGCCGCCGGGCTCGCCGAGCGCGAGCGTGGCGATCTTCTCGCCGGAGGCAATGCCGGGCAGCAAATTCTCCTTGTCGCGCTCCGACCCGGCATTGAGAATGGCATTCGCGCCCGCGCACACCGAGGAAAGAAACGGCGCGCACAACAACACGCGTCCCATTTCCTCCAGGACGATGCCGGTCTCGACGAACGAAAAACCCTGTCCGCCGTACTCTTCGGGAATCGCGAGCCCTTGCAGGCCGAGCTCCTGCGCCATTTGCTTCCATACCGCAGGCTCGTAGCCCTCGTCGGTTTCCATCAGCCGGCGCACCTCCGCCGACGGCGATTTGTCTTCGAGGAAACGACGGATTGTTCGGCGAAGCTCTTCCTGTTCGTCGCTGAAGGTGAAATTCACACGAGCCTCCTACGGCTTCTCGCCCGAAACAACCCACATCGCGAAGAACTGCGATCCGCCGCCGTATGCGTGTCCCAGGCCGATCCGCGCCCCGTCTACTTGATGTTCGCCTGCTCGGCCACGCACTTGCAACGCCGCCTCGGCGAAACGCAGCATGCCGGAAGCACCGATCGGGTTCGAGGAAAGGACGCCGCCGGACATATTGACTGGGAGATCCCCGTCGAGTGCGGTAACGCCGTCTTCGGTCAGCCTCCAGCCGGTGCCGATCTCGGTGAAGCCCAGGTTTTCGAGCCACATCGGCTCGTACCAACTGAAGGGCACATACATCTCGACGCAATCGATGTCGTTCCGCGGATCCTTGATGCCGGCCTGTGCGTACACCGCCTCCGCGCAGTCGCGGCCGGCCCTCGGGTTGATCTCGTCTCGGCCGGCCATGCCGAGCGGTTCGCTGCGCACGGCGGTACCAAGCACCCACGCCGGCTCATTTCTGGTTGCGACATCTTCAGACGCAAGCACCATCGCACAGGCGCCGTCGGAGGACGGGCAGCATTCCAGAAATCGGATCGGATCCCAGAGCACGGGCGACGCGGCAACCTGCTCGAGCGTGATCCCTTCCATTCGCAGGTGCGCGAACGGATTCTTCAGCGCGTTGAGCCGGTCCTTCAGCGCGACCTTGATGCCGATATCGCTCGGCGCTCCGGATCGGCGAATGTATTCGCGGATGTGCGGCGCAAAGTAGCCTCCGGCGCCGGCGACGATCGGCTGCTGGAACGGGATCTTCGGCGCCAGCGCCCACATCGCGTTGGATTCGGACTGCTTTTCGTACGCGACGGTGAGGACGCGCTTGAAGCGGCCGCTCTGCACATGATGCGCTGCGACAACCGCGGTGGACCCGCCGACGCTGCCGGCCGTGTGGACGCGAAGGAGCGGCTTGCCCACGGCCCCGAGCGCATCGGCGAGATAGAGCTCGGGCATCATCATGCCTTCGAACATGTCCGGTGCCTTGCCGAGAACTACCGCTTCGATGTCGCTCCACGTCAGCCCCGCATCTTCCAAGGCACGCAGAGCAGCTTCTCGTACGAGACCGGCTATCGACACATCGGTCCGCGCCGTGTCGTGCTTCGTTTGTCCGATGCCGATGACGCCGCAGAGCTCCATCTACTCGCCCTCCAGCACGCACACGAGGTTTTGCTGCAAGCACGGACCGGACGTGGCATGTGCGAGCGCGCGTGCGGCTGAGCCGTCCATGATGCGTTGGGCAGCTTCACCAATGCGTATGAGCCCGGCCGCCATCATCGGGTTAGCGCCGAGCGCGCCTCCGGATGGATTCACACGAGCGCCGTTCGAAAGCGATAGCGCGTCGAGGAGAATCAGCTCCTGGTGCGTGAACGGTGCGTGAAGCTCGACCACATCAAATGCTCCGCCGCGACCTCCCGCCTGTTCCGCCGCGAGCGCCGTGGAGGACGATACAGTCAGGTCACGCGACCCCAACTGGTGCGCCTCAACACGGTGATCAATCCCGCGGATCCACGCCGGCCGCTCACAGATCTCGCGCGCCTTGTCTCCGGCAACGAGAACGATTGCCGCCGCCCCGTCAGAGATCGGCGGGCAATCGTGCTTGCGCAACGGCGACACAAGGTACGGCTCCTTCAACAAAACGTCCACGTCGAAGTCGCCACTCAGATGCGCGTTCGGGTTCGATGCGGCGTCGCGCCGGCTTCGCGCCGCGACCGATGCCATTTCACGCTCGTCATGGCTTCCGAAATCGAGCATTGCTCGTGCCTGCAGCGCCGCCATGCTGATCGCATCCGGCCACAGCGGCGTGAGGTAATACGGATCGAGCTGCATTGACATCACTTCCGGCAGCTCGCCCATCGACGACTTTCCGAAGCAATAAATCAGCGCGGAATCGATGTCGCCTTCCTGCAACCGGATCCATGCTTCGTACAGAGCCCACGCGCCGTCCATCTCGACGTGCGACTCCTCGATCGGCGGCCAGGCACCAATTGCATCTAGCCCCATGACGAACGCAAACGGTTGTCCGGCGAGATAGTCGCAGCTTCCCGAGACGGTAAAGCCGATGTCTCGAAGCGGGATGCCCGATTGCTCTAGTGCCGCGGACACCACCGGCATGAGGATCTCGACCTCGTTTCGCGCCGGATCCCGCCGGACCGACGGCGCCTGCACGAAGGAAACCACGGCGACGTCACGCATCGCGGTACTCCATGATCTTTTCAATTGGGACGTCGGGCTCGCCGGTGGGCGTGAAGTACTTAATGCTGAGCAACGTCGGCGCAAGCTCTTCGTCCGGCACCCACACGGCCTTCACCCGCATACCCATCCTCACGTCTTCAGCCGCGACTTCCTGTAGGAGGCCCACCAAAGGAATATCGGAACCGTCCAGGAGAATGTGCGCGGAGACATACGGCACAGGCACGGATCCGGCGAACGGAATGTTCACGATGCAGAATGTCGTCACCGTCCCGCTGTCTGCCACGGTAACTTCCTCTTCCGTCGGCACGCCGCACTTCGGACAGGAACCACGCGGGGGAACGTACACCTTGGCGCATCGCGGGCATTTTTGGCCGACGATCTCCTTCGAAGCGATCCGCTTCAAGAAGCGCGAGGCCGCGACACCCGGCGTATAGGTGTACTCCAGGCGGACCGGCGTGATGATTCCGGTGACCGGGTCGCTCATGGTTCCGGCTCGAAGCATTCGATGTCGGTGATGAAGCCGACGCGCTCCTTGCGCCAGCGCGGGCGCACGCGCATGCCGGTCTTCATTGCTTCTTCGGACCCGGCGTCGACGGCGTGCAGGATCGCGGTGTCGGCGCCGTCGGGCTTGATGAGGGCGAACGCAAAGGGCTTCTGCAAAGGATGCTTCGCACGCGGTTGCGACACCCACGCCCACGTCGTCACGACGCCGGCGGGACCGACCGGAGCGAATTCGATCAGCGTCTCCGCCGTCTCCGGGTCGTACTCGACCGGGGGGAATATCACTTTGCCGGATGAAGATTTGATGCCGAGCAGCTCGCCGTCGCGGAGTCCTGTCAGAAAGCGTCCGATAACAGGACCGACGCTGCGCGTGTAGTTGTATTCAAGGACATGCAGCGCCGACAGCGCCTCAGTCTCTTCTGCCATAGGACCCAAAGTAGAACACGTTCCTATTTTTTGTGCAAGGCGGCTTTAGATGGCGCGTTCGCGGCCTTGCCAGTAGGGATCGCGTAGCGCTCGCTTGTAGAGCTTGCCGTTCGGATCACGCGGCAGCACATCGACGAAATCGTACGTACGCGGGCACTTGTACTTCGCAAGGCGCTCGCGACAGAATGCATCGAGATCCCCCGTCAATGCGTCACCGGGCGCAACGCCGGCGGCAGGCTCGATCACCGCTTTCACTTCCTCGCCCCAATCGTCGTGTGGAATGCCAAAGACCGCTGCGTCGCCGACTTTGGGATGCGACAGAAGCACGCCTTCGATTTCGGCGGGGTAGATGTTCACGCCGCCGGAGATGATCATATCGATCTTGCGATCGCACAAGAAGAGATAGCCGTCTTCATCGAGATAGCCGATATCACCGACCGTGAAGAAGCCTTCTTTCCACGACTTGTCGGTCTTCTCTTTGTCCTTGTGGTACTCGAAGCCGTAGTCGCCCATCTTGATGTACACCGTTCCCGGCTGGCCGGCGGGTGCCGGTTGTTCTGCATCGTCGAGAATGCTGATTTCGGAGATCGGCCACGGCTTGCCGACCGTTCCCGGTTTCTTCATCCACTCCTCCGGCGTTACGAGTGTTCCGCCGCCTTCCGTCGCCGCGTAGTACTCGTAAATGACGTTGCCCCACCACTCGATCATCCGTCGCTTCACGTCCGGCGGACACGGTGCCGCGCTGTGCACCATGACCCGCAGAGACGACACATCGGCCTTCTTCTTCACGTCGTCGGGGAGTTGCAGAAGCCGGTGGAACTGCGTCGGCACCATGTGCGACGTGGTCACGCGATAACGCTCGATGAGCCGCAGGGTTTCCTCCGGCGTCCACTTGTCCATCAATACGACACTGTGCCCGAGGTGCAATGAATCGAGCGTGAAGTTGACGACGGCGGTGTGGTACAGCGGCGACACTGTCAGGTGCACGTTGTCATCGAGCGGCTGAATGCCGAACAGCGTCAGGAAGAGCCCGTTCAGCATGCCGTTTGTGTCGGGGTCGACCGACGGTGTCGGCCGGCGCACGCCTTTCGGCTTGCCGGTCGTACCTGCCGTGTAGGTCATGACGGCCCCCGTCGAGCGATCTTCGGGAAGATCGGTCGGCTGTCCCTCCTTGAGTTCCGCGTACGGACGGAAACCCGGCAACGTTCCGACGGAGAACCGCGCCTTCTCGTGGAACTTCGTCTCGCCGACGGCACCGAGACACGCGTCGGCAAGCGCCTCATGACCCACGAATGCCTTCGCGTCGGAGTCCGCCAGAATGTACGCAACCTCCGGCGCCGTCAGGTGATAGTTGATCGGAACGATGTACCAGCCCGCCTGTAATGCTGCGAGGTACAGCTCGATGATCGCAGCGCCGTTCGGCAACATCGCCGCCACCGTGTCGCCGGGATCGAAACCAAGCGCACGCAACCCGTGCACAACTTGGTTACAGCTCGCGAGCAAACGAGCGGCGGAGTGCTCGGTCCCGTCCGGCTCGACGAGCGCGAGGTGCTCCGGATCGGTCTGCGCCGCGACCCAAAATCCCGACATGGGCGAAATTAGAACACGTTCTCGTTGGACATCGCAACCGCGTGTGTGAGCAATCCCACAGCTCGGCCGAAAGAACCGACACAGGTGAAACACCACCCGGCGGCGAATATGGGATGACGCGGCCGGGACGGCCGAGGTCACGTCCATTGCCCGGGAGGTGGCGCCATGCGCCGGAGAACGAAACTGCTGCTCGCGTCGAGCGTGCTCGGCCTGCTCATCCCCATCCGAGCGAACGCCATAGTTATCGTCGGCGGCTTCGAAGGAGCCGGCGTTCAAGGAACGCACGGGATCATCGTCAACTGGCACTCCAGCCGTGCGGGGACGGCGGGGATCATCATCGTTGGGGGGACGCCCCTTGCGGCGCCGGTAGAGGCAAGCCTTTCCTGTGCCTATTTCGCCCCCGCGCCGAGCACCTCTGCCACACCCGTGAAGGTGGGCGGCACGTTCTATGGCTTCGGCATGGGCAGCGATGGGCACTACTATGCAGTGCAAGCGTTCGACGGTGGTCCCGGCGGCGCCGACACGGTCGGTATCATCATTGTCGGCGGCCAGCCAAGCCCAACGGATCCGTACTGCGGCGCATCCGCCGTCCCGATGTCACCGTTTAATGGCGACGTCAACGGCTTCATCATCTACGACTGATATTACGCACCGGCGACCTCGATGGGCAGCCTCTGACAGGCGACGCGCACGGATTGAAATTCGCTTTCGACAGGCGAGGCATCCGCTTGAAGTCCTGAATCAGAACGTGTTCTAATGCCTCTCCAGACTGAACACGGGAGGTTCCGATGCGGGCCGCAGTGTTGCCGGGTCTCAATGAAACGCTTCAAATCCGCGACGACGTCGAGGTGAACGGGCCCGGTCCCGGTGAGGTTCGCGTGCGCATCGCAGCAAGCGGCGTGTGCCATTCGGACCTGTCGCTGCAGAATGGAACGCTCCCGCATCCGTTCCCCGTCATACCCGGACACGAGGGAGCCGGCGAAGTCCTCTCCGTCGGCGACGGCGTCACATCGGTCAAAGAAGGCGACCACGTCATCATGGCTTTTTGTGCGCCGTGCGGCGACTGCCCATCGTGCCTTCGCGGTCAGCCGAACCTCTGCAACGTGATCATGACCGACTCGCTCACGAATCCGCGTTTCGTCGTCGACGGTATGCCGCACTGGGGTTACGCCGGCAACGGGTCTTTTTCCGAGGAAATCGTCGTTCGCGCCGAGGCGGCCATCCCGATTCCCGAGGACGTGCCTCTCGATGTCGCGTCGCTCATCGGCTGCGGCGTCATGACCGGCGTCGGCGCGTCACTCAACACCGCGAAAGTGACCCCGGGATCATCGGTGGCGGTGTTCGGATGCGGGGGCGTCGGCCTCAGCGTCATTCAAGGCGCGCGCATTTGCGGCGCTGCAGAGATCATCGCCGTGGACCTGCTCGAATCGAAGCGCGAGAACGCCAAGAAATTCGGCGCGACGTATGCGGTTTCTCCGAACGATCTTGCCGGTCTCAGCATGCAGCTGACCGGGGGCGAAGGGTTCGACTACGCATTCGAAGTGGTCGGATTATCGAGCACGATTCGTGCGGCGTGGGATGCAACGCGCCGGGGCGGCACGACATGCATCGTCGGCGCCGGAAAGATCGACGACATGGTGATGTTCTCCGCGTTCGAGATCTTTTACATGGAGCGCAATTTGATCGGCTCCTGGTACGGATCCGCAGACGTGCGCCGCGACTTTCCTCGCTTGCTGCGCCTCTGGCGCGAAGGCCGGCTCGATCTCGAGGGCTTGATCTCGCAGCGCATCGACCTCTCGGAGATCAATGAAGCTTTCGAAGCCCTGAAGAACGGCGAAGTGATCCGCTCCGTAGTTCAATTCAAATAATCAACTCGGCATCGTGGTATGCATCTACTATCGCGGGTGATTGCCGGTGCATGCCACGACGGACCGTCCGTTTCCGCGGCCGGATAACTACCTCTCGGGTGTGAACTTCACCGGCATGTGCTTGATGCCGTTGATGAAGTTCGACCGCATATGGGACACCGGACCCGCAAGCTCCATGTCGGGAAGTCTCGTCAGAAGCTCCTCGAACATACATTTGATCTCGAGCTGCGCAAGGCTGAAGCCGAGACAAAAATGCGGACCGCCGCCGCCGAACGCCAAGTGTTCGTTCGGGGTGCGGTCGACCTTGAACGAATGGGGCTCCGGAAACTTCGCTTCATCGCGGTTGGCGGAGATGTACCACAAAAGAACCTTGTCGCCTGCGGCGATCTTCTGTTCACCGATCTCGGTGTCGCACGTCGCCGTTCGCCGAAAGTGCATGACCGGCGTGACGTACCGCAGCATCTCTTCGACTGCCGGCGCGAACAGCGAGGGATCGTCGCGGAGCTTCTCGCGCTCCTCGGGATGCTCGAAAAGCGCGAGCATGCCGCCCGAGATGAGATTGCGCGTCGTCTCGTTTCCGGCGACGGCGAGGAGGAGGAAAAAGACCGCGAGCTCCATCTCGCTCATCGTCTCGCCGTCGACTTCGGCGTGCGCAAGGATGGAAACAAGATCGTCCCGCTTTTCGGCCTTGCGTTCCGCTGCCAACTCTCCTGCGTACGCGAACATCTCGAGAGCCGCCGTGCGGGCGCCTTCCATGCTGGTTCCATACTCGGGATCTTCCAGGCCTATCATCGTGTTGCTCCAGGTGAAGACCTTGTGCCGTTCTTCGTGCGGGACACCGAGGAGCTCGGCAATGACTTGCAGCGGCAACTCCGCCGAAACCTCGGTCACGAAGTCGCATTCGCCTTTCGTCGCAACGGCGTCGACGATCTTGCGCGTGATATCGCGCACGTGCGGCTCGATGCGCGTGATCATCTTCGGGAGAAAGCCCTTATTGACGAGCGTGCGGAGGCGCGTATGCGCCGGAGGATCCTGGTTTACCATCGCAAGCTCGTATCCGCCTTCGGGATCGATGATGTTCGTGCCCTTAGCCGACGTGAACGACATCCAATCCTTCGATGCGTGGGCCACGTCCTCATAGCGAGTGAGATTCCAAAAACCTGGGCCGTCGGGCTCAGGATTGAAGTAGACCGGCTCATTCACGCGCAGCCAATCGAAGACGTCGTGGGGCACGCCCGTGACGAACTGATCCATGTCGTAGAGATCAACTTTCACGTCGTGAACCCCCTCCCGGATCATCCGGCAAGCCAGTAGAACACGTTCTTTTTTCGAGTGCAACACCCGGCAAAATCAACGTTCCATAGAGCGAACAGTTCCGGTTGCCCGAAGAACTAGAATGTGTTCTACTTTTGCCGTGAGCGACCGGCCGCACCTTCTCATCGACCGAGACGGGCACATCGTCACGCTGACGATGAACCGTCCCGATGCGCGCAACGCATTGTCGTCGGAAATGATCGTCCGGCTCGCCGATGCGTGGGTGATGATCGACGAGGATCCGGAGATACGTGTCGCAATCTTGACGGGCGCGGCCGGACATTTTTGCGCCGGCGCCGACCTGAAGTCGATGGCCGGCGGCTACGGCAAAGACGAATGGACCGCGCGCACGGCGGAAGACCCGTTCCTCCCATGGAAAGCGCTCCTGCGAAACCATCGTTTGCGGAAACCCCTCGTCGCCGCCGTCGAAGGCTACGCCGTGGCCGGCGGCACAGAAATCTTGCAAGGAACCGACATTCGCGTTGCGGCAGAAACAGCGACGTTCGGCATCGCGGAGGCAAAGCGCGGCTTGTTTCCGCTCGGCGGCTCGACGGTGAGGTTGCGCCGCCAGATCCCGTATACAAAGGCAATGGAGATCATGCTCACCGGTGAGTTCCTCAGCGCGCGCGATGCGCTCGAGATCGGCCTGATCGGACGCGTGGTGCCCGAAGGCGAAGCGTTGAACGAAGCGAAGAAGCTCGCCGAGAAGGTCGCGGCGAACGCACCGTTGTCGGTCCAAGCCATCAAGCGTTCCGTGCAGGAAACCGAGGGACTGCCGGAAGAAGAAGCAATGAAGATCGAGCTCGAGATCGGCATGCCGATCTTCGGGACGGAAGACGCGCGCGAAGGACCGCGCGCGTTCGCGGAGAAGCGCCCGCCCGAATTCAAGGGACGCTGAGTGCGGCCTCGCATCGCAGCGGCGATCCGCGCATTGGTCGAGCACGCGGTCACCGCCGACGTCCCGGACGAACAAGCAGAACGAGTTGCCGCCGACATCGAAAAGCTGGACGCGCACTTCCAGTCATTTCCGAGACGAGCCCCGCGAAGCCCGGCGCTGCCGGATCTCACAGATATCCAAGCTTCGTTCTCGGGTGACCCGATCATCGGCGAGGCGAACCCGATGGCTCCACCGGTCCACGTCCTCGTCGACGGAGAACTCATTCGGGGAGCCGTGCGCCTCGGCGACCCGTACGAAGGCCCGCCCGGATACGTGCACGGCGCCGTGGTGGCGGGAATCTTCGACATGCTCCTCGGCCTCGCGAATATCGCGAGCGGCAACCCGGGGATGACGGGAACGCTCACGATCCGGTACCTGCTCCCGACACCGCTTCATACCGATCTCGCGTTCGAAGCGAAGACGAAGAGCGTCGACGGGCGCAAGATCTACACCGCCGGAGCGCTCTATGCAGGCGAGACGCTTACGGCCGAAGCCGACGGGTTGTTCGTCAGCGTCACCGGTTCACGGTCTGAATCGATCTTTTCCGAACGGCTCGGGTAGCAAGGAATCCCCGCCTTCGCGGCGAATCAGTGCAACGTGACAAAGCGATACTCACTCGTCCTCGCACTCCTTACGGCGCTGTCGTCCCTCGGCGCCCAGATGGTGTCGCGCGCGACGCCGGAGAATTGCGGGCCGCTCGCGGCGCACCGAAGCGCCCCGGCGAGCGGAGTGCCCCGGACGGATACCGCCGACCGCCGCGGCATCCGCGCGTTCGCCGTGCAGTTCAAACAAGACCTGCGCTTCGTGGAAAGCTACGCGACGTACCGGCAAAAGATGCGGTGCATGATGGAGACATACGTCGTGCCGAATCTCTCCCCCGACGTCCCGAACCTCGTGGTGTTCAACGAGGACATCGGGCTCATGACGCTTGCGATCGGCTCGCGCGGGAAGGCCGTTCGCGAATTCGCGAAGAGCCGAGCAGGAAAGGCGGGTGGCGACCAAAGTGGAGCGCCGGCGGGTGCGGCCGGAGCACTCGGGCTGGCGAATGGCGCGTACGCAAGCCAAGTCGCGTACTACCAAGCCAAGTTCCCGGGGATCGACCCGCGCAAGCAAGTGTTCCTCGCTGCGACCGACACCTTCGCGCGAGCATTCTCCCAAACGTTCAGCGATATCGCGCGCGACTACGGCGTCTACGTGGTCGCGTCCAACAACCAAGGCCTTTTCGAAGAATCGACCGACCCGGCAGACGTTGCAGCACTCGGAGATCCCGATCTCCTTCCCGGCGTTTCAAGTGTGTACGTGGCGACGGGTCCGGAGGTGTGGAATCAAGTGTTCTTGTGGGGGCCGGAGGACACTGCTCCTGATGCGCCGGCGCCGGAGCGGAATGTGCTTTTCCGAAACAAGAAGGTTCCGCTGACGGCAATTGAAAAGGATTTCATCGCGCTCGATGAAGGACCGTCGACGGGTCCGGGTGCCGCAGCGAACATCGGCGCAGCAGCCATTCCCGGCAGCGACGCAAAGCTCGGATTCGCGACGAGCCTTCCCGCGTTCGTGTACGGCTACAACATAGGTTCGCCTCGTCCCGCGGTCAACGCTTGCAGCAACACTGCCGTCTACTACATGCCGTGCATGAGCGATCTCGGCGTCAACGTCGTCGTCCAAGCAGAAGCGAACCCAGGACGATGGGCGTCCCTCGGCGGGCAAGCGGAGTGGCAACCGTTCGAGTGGATGGGTTCCACGTGGCGTGCCGTCGCCGATCCCACGGTGAACTTCCGGTACAACATCACACCGCACATGGTTGGGAACTTGCTCGACCTGGCCTTCGACGGACAGACGGCAATAACATCGCGCGACGGCGGCTACCCCGCTGCCCACTACGTGGGAAACGTTTCTTCGGAAGCCGAGAGCGAACAGGGAGATCCCGAATACAGCTTCTACATCGGCGACAAGGATCAGTTCGTCACGCTGGCGCCGTGGGTGAACAACACCGACGACCGCGAACTGTTGCGAGCGACATCGACCCGGCTCGCGCCGGCATCCGACGACCCACTGGAAAACGACTACCTGGAGACGGTGCTATGGGCAGATCTCGTGTTCTGACAATTCTCTTCGCAGCCGGCCTTCTGGCAACCGGTATGAGTGCGCGCGCGGCAACGCCATCGAGCGGGATTGTGAGCTCGTCAAACGACGCATTGAGCTGGTCGGGCTCATTCGATGCGATCGTGACGCCGGGCATCCTCGCGGAGTGCAGCCTTGGCATCTGCGACAAGTTCACGTACACGGTGAACCTTGCTGAGAGCGCGACCGAGGAGATCGAAGTGGCAGTGCGCTGGCTGAGCGAATCCACCGACACGGACCTCGACCTGTTCGTCACCGATGAAGAAGGCGCGGTGGTCGGCCAGTCGACGGGTCTCGATTCCTCGGCGGAAGTCGCGCACATTCCCGTGTCCAACGGCACGTTCGACGTGTGGGTAGCGCCGGTCACGCTCGACGAGCCCTTGCAATACAGCGGCCGCATCGAAGTCGAGTCGCCGCCGGCCGTCGAACCCGTGCGCGATCTGCTGCCGAACATGACGACGCTCGAGCCGCACACACTCATGATCGCCACCGGCGAGTACTACATCGATCCGGTCCACAACGAAGCCGTCAGCTGCTATCCCGAAGAGATCACCGATCCAGACGAGCAAACGCCGACGCGCTGCTTACGCTTCGATCAAATCGCCTACAACCAAGGCGCGGGCCCGCTCGAGCTTCGGTTCAATCCGATCGATCCGAGCAATGCCGGATCACCCCGGTTGCGCCAGCGGATTTATTCGAGCGACGGCACGTATCGTGAAGTCACCGCCGAAGACGCGATGGAGTTTCACCCCATCCACGGGCACTGGCATTACTCGGGATTCGGTCTCGGGCGTTTGTACGTCGACGGCAACCCGACGCCGGTCCGTCAGAGCAACAAGAAAGGCTTCTGCTTGATCGACGTCGACTTCGAAGGATGGGGCGCAAAGGGAAACGGGCCACGCAGCTATTCAGCGCCGGGCTGCCTCGTTCCCGATCCGGATGAAGGCGGCGACGTGGTCATGGGAATCGATAACGGCTGGGCCGATGTCTACAACTGGTTCCTCGCCGACCAATTCATCGACATCACAGGACTCGCGGACGGGGTCTACCGCCTTGAAATCATCGCGGACCCGGGCAACACGCTCGTTGAATCTGATTACACGGACAACGCGCGGTCGACGTGGATCTGTATCAGCGGCACGACGGTGAACAAGGTGGCGGGTCCGGACGCAGCGTGTGTGTGATCACACAGCGGCCGGCTGCTCCTCGGACGAGCCGAGATACGCCGCGATGACGACATCGTCCCGCTGAACGTGCGCGGGTAGCCCTTCGGACAGAAGCTTGCCGCGGTTGACGACGTACATGTAATCCGAAACCGACGTCACCATGTGCACGTCGTGCTCGATGAGCAGGATCGACGTGCCGAGGTTGTCACGCACGTGATACAGGTGCTCGGCAAGCTTCGCGGTCTCGGTGTTGTCGAGACCAGACGCCGGCTCGTCAAGCATAACCAGCTTCGCGCCGCTGACGAGCGCGCGCGCGAGCTCGACCATGCGCAGCGTTCCGAGCGGCAATCCTGCGACCGGCCGGTCGGCGATGTCGTCGAGGTCGAGCAAGTGGATGACGCCGGCCACTTTCTCGCGCGCGGCGCGCTCACCGCGAAGTGCGGCCGACGTGACGGCGACGTGTGCGAGCACACCGGTGGGATTTTGCAAATGCGTAGCGACGAGCAGGTTCTCGAAGATCGAGAGCTGATGAAAGAGTTGGACGACTTGGAACGTGCGGCCGACACCGAGCCCGGCGCGCTTGTGCACCGGCCAGTCGGTGACGTCATGGTCGAAGATCCGCACGCGCCCACCCGTCGGCACCACGAGACCGGAGATCGCATTGAACGTCGTCGTTTTCCCAGCGCCGTTCGGGCCGATGAGACCGACGATTTCCCCTTCCCGAACCGACAACGACACATCGTCGACTGCAACGAGCCCGCCGAAGCGAACCGTTAAGCCCTCGACGTCGAGGACGGCGAGGTTTTCAGTGCGCTCCACCGACGGCCGTCGCATCGCCGTTTGTTTCTTCGAAGAACCATTGGTCGGCGCATCGATGTGTGGAGCGAAGGCCGGACCGATACGAGCCCGGGTGCGTCGGCGCGGCGAGAGATTCATCCGTCGGGCGAGAGCCTGTGGAATGCCGGCAAGACCACCGGGGTACATCAGCAAAACTCCGGCGAGCAGCCCGGCACTCACGAGCTCCAGGCCGCCGGGAACGGTGACGCGATAAAAGAGCTCGCCCAAGCCGGCGAACAAGATCGCTGCGCCGATTGCTCCGCCAAGACTGCTCACTCCGCCGACGACCGCAACGGCGAGATAGAACAGCGATTTGTCGAACCCGAATTGTGCCTCGGCATTTACCGATCCTGCTCCGGTGATCAACAAGTTGCCGGCGATTCCGGCGAGCATTCCCGAAATGGCGAACGCCAGGAGCTTGTACCGAGTGACGTCGATACCGAGTGAGGCTGCCGCCGTCTCGGAGCCGCGGACCGCGAAGAACGCACGGCCGGTTTTCGAGTCTCGCACATTGAAGAGCGCCCACAGCACGGCTGCGGCAACGGCAAGCGCAACGTAATAGAACGTCCTTCGCTCGGCGAAATCGAAGAATGGAAATGCGCCCGATCGCCCGATCGCTTTCACGCTGATCGAAGTGCTTCCTCCCGCGCCCCCGACCAACCAGGGTGACTTGAACAGATATTCGTTCGACATCCAGAGCACGATCAGCGTCGCCACGGCGAGATACAGGCCGCGCACCCTCAGCGCGACGAGCCCAACAACGGCGGCAAATCCTGCCGACGCCACCGAGACGAGTGGAAGGTTGAGCGGAAACTGCAAACCGGCGCGATTGCTCAAAAGCGCAGTAGTGAATGCACCGATGCCCAGCAGCGCCGCCTGCGCGAGTGAGATCTGACCGACCCATCCCGTGAGGAGAACGAGCGAGGCGGCGATAAGCAAGATGATGCACGCTTGAATCGCGTCGCCGAGCAATGAAAACGGTGCGCCGATAAACGGGCCGATGATAAGGCCGGCAAGAACGATCAGGATGAGAACCGCTTTCGCAAGCCGCATGCGGAACAGCCGAACGACCAAACGAGCTACAGCACGACCGGCCCTTCCGGCGCTCGGCAGTAAGGCCCCAACCACAACCAACGACATCGCGACCCATGCGCGGTGAAAAAGGAGCGCACCGACCACGGCGCCGGCGCCGGTAAGGCGGGCGAGAGTGCGGCGAAAGCTTGATCCGAGGTGCAGTCGGGATTGGGCCGGCTCGTCCAACGCCGGCGAGGCGCTGCTTCCGACGAAACGTTCGCCGCGGAGTGCCATGACGACAAGCGCAACAAGCGTCAAGACAAGCTGCGGCGCGCCGAGCTGCGTCGCGAATCCGCCGATGCCCGGTATAAGGGCGATCGCCGGCACCATGCCGAGCACGATCCCGACGACGGCAGATCCAGTCGCCGCACCCGGAAGGCTGCTGAGTCCGCCGAGCAACGCCGCAACAAACGCCGGCAAAACGATGAGGGTCAAGTTGATCGGCTCGAGCACCGTGACGGGCGCGAGAAGAATGCCCGCCAACGCGGCAAGTGCTCCTCCGAGCGCCCACGCAAGTCGCGTCGTCGCGTCGGGATCGATTCCCATCAACGACGCAGCCCGGCGGTTGTCGGCCGCCGATCGCATCGCAAGCCCCACCTCGGTGAACCGGAAGAGAGCGAACAGCAAAGCGACGCACGTAAAAGCGACCGCCAAAAGACCGATCTGCCCGAAACGAAGGATCGACGCGCCGACGTGAATGCCGCCCTCCGGAAAGAGCCGGACGGCCCCCCGTGGTGTCGTGCCCCACAATTTCACCGCCAGGCTGAGCAAGATGCCGAGCGCGGCAATTGTGCCTACTGTTTGGGCCGTCGGCCCTTGACGCCGCAATGCGCGTACAAACACTCGCTCGATGATGATCCCGATCAGGGCACCGAACGCGACTCCAAGGACGAGCGCTGCCACAGCCGGCACGTGGTGCTGCACCAGTGAGTACGTCACAAACGCGGGAACCATCGCCATCGTGCCGTGCGCGAGATTCAACACGCGCGACGATTGGTGAATGACGACGATGCCAACCGCGAATAACGCAAAGGCCCCGACGAGCGGTAGCGAAAGAAGGAAGTAGACCGGAACCTGGCTCATGCGCCGCTACGTCGGAATGTCCTTGCCGGCATCTAGATCCTCGAGCTCGACGCGTTCGTCGCGCCATCCGGAGAACCGGTCTTTGTACTGGATCGACCACGCTTGCATGCGCGTATTGGCGAAGTGATCCCCGGCTCGCCACGACAGTGGGGGCGTCAGTCCCGTATCCAGTGTCATGTTGTTCAAGACGGCAATCAGCCGTTCGCGGGTGAGTTGCGGCCCGACGTCTTGAAGCGCCTTCACCATCATTGTCATACCGAGATATGCGCCTTCCACGAACGTGTTGGTGAAGTCGGCGCTGCTCCCAGTTTGCATAGCGTTGACATAATCGCTGACTGCGCGCCTGCCAAGATTCGCACCGATGGGCGGGTTGTACCCGGTCCACAGCCACAGCCCGTTGCACCGCGTCCCGCATTGCTGCGCAAAGCTACGCGTGAACAGCGGTTGGGGCCCGCCCATCCGGATGCCATCGGAAGGGCTCAGCGCGCCGGCCGTCAGCCAGCTGATCGCCGTCGCCGGCTCGAGCAACAGAGCGACGAAGTCGCACTTCGGCGCGCTCAAACACGCATTATTGAAAACCTGGATTTGCGGACCATAGCTCACCTGCGAATTCGCAATCCCACAGAAACGCTCTTTGCACTGTGCGTTCTTGAACGGGTTGGAAAAGCCGGGAACCTCTGCGTGTGTCACGCGCTTCACTGCGGCGTTGAACGCGACCGCTCCCTCGAGGCCGAAGTGATACGTGCTCTCATACACAATGCCGAAGTGCCGCGCCCCGGCGTCGTACGCCTGCTGCACCATGATGTGCATCGCCGACATGGTCGACGCTGCTACCGGCCAGATATACGGATCAAGGTACTGGTGGATGAGCATCCCATCAGAGCCGACGACAGGAACGCCCTTCTTCTTGAGATAGCCCGCGTTGGAGACGTTCTGCAGACCCTCAGACGAGGGAACGACCGCGAGGGCGAAGACCTTCTTGTCCTCGACCAGATTCCGGATGTAGTCACCGCCGAGGTCGAACTTCCATCCGTCGTCTTTCAAGAGAAGACTAAGCTTGCGTCCGCACACGCCGCCGGTGCGGTTCACTGCGTTCGCGACGGCCGTCATACCGTATCGCGCGTCGTGGAGGAAGCTCGCGCCGATTCCCGTATTGACGATCGTCGCGCCGAGCTTGATCTCGCTTCCCGTGACGCCGACGTCCGTTGCCCCCCCGTTTCGACCGGCTGCGCATTGAAAGGAAGCCGGCGCCGGCGGCAACACCGACGTCTTCTGCAGGTCGTTCGGCGAAGACGAGTCGACCGGCGCGACGGATCCGAGCTTTCCACCTGATTGCGTAACTTCTCGAACCACGGAGCTCGTCGGCTTCTTCGGGGGAGCAACGACGACGGCAGAGGCAGCGATGGCTACCCCGGACAGCACCGCTAACGTCAGCCACGCGGGCGAAATGCGGTAATGATCACCCGATCGACGGAACGGCAGCCGTACCTTCACGACTGCGTCAGCCTTCGCAAGACCCGGCGCCGGGCCGCGAAAAAGACGGGCGCGACAAACAAAACCCAAAGCCCAACCGATCGCGCGAACATTCCTCCTTCACCGGCGACGAGAACCTTCCATCCATGTCCGATCGTCCGGACGACGCGCTCAACGATGCTTTCCTTCGGCGGCGTCACAACCGGCCGCTCCAGTTGAGGCACCTCAATCTTCGGCACAACCACCGGCGGCAGTGGTACTGCGGGCGGCTCGACAACGGCCGGCACGATCCGAATCGACGTCGCGTCACCCTTCGTCGCCGCGAAGTCGAAAATGAGACGGGAGGCGAGCGCGCGGTCGTTCACGAATGTCAGGCGCAGCGCCGGCACTTGGGTCTCGGTCTTCTCTTGATTGTTGATCACAATGTCTTCTTGCTGTTGCCAAGGGTCGCGAATCGCGTGACCATGTGCGCCACCTTTGGTCTTCAGCACATCGGCTGAGGGCAACTCGACCCGAACTTGCGCGCCGAGCTGCGATGAGATTCCCTCGGCGACTTTAGACGCGTCGCACGATTCGGCTCCGCCGCAACTGTAGGTGTCCGTCTCCACGCCTTCGAAAATACGCTCGTACGTCGCCGACGATCCGCCGGGCTTACCGGTCGCGCCGACGTTGATCTCCGATCGCACAAAAGCAATGGAGACTCCACCGGTGATACGTATGTTGCGCGCCTCGGCAAAGACGGTTCCGACGAGCTTGCCTGTCGCGTCGCGGTGCAGCTCCGTTCCGCTCAGCGATGATCCGATCGAAATGAGGTTCGGGATCGAAACGCCGCCGAATTCGGCACTCGACCTCGCCAGAGACTTCTCGAGAGAACACGCCCCTGTCGCATCGCCGTCGCCCTGCGGCGCTTCGCCGTCGAGCGCGCGTGCGTGCACGTGCGGGCTCGAAGGCGTGCCGCCGAAGTCGCCGCACTGGGCTTCCTCGTATCGCCAATCAGGAAGCGACACGGATTTCTTTATCGTGTCGTAATCGGAGACGGTGTTCGCGTCGCGATCCACGGCAACGGCTTCCGTGCTCGACTCGTCGTTGCTCAAATGGGTTCGCCGGATCCGCGCGAAATACAAGTTGCGGTCTCCGTCCTTCAATCCGGTGGCGTTGCCGAAGGCACCCCAGTAATCGCCCCCAAACGAGAAGACGTTTTGCAACGCGGCATTCACGCCGCCGATGCGTTCGATGCGCAGCCCGAACGCTTGCGCGTCGGCGGCAAATTGCGGTTCTTCGGTCGTGAGTGAATCCAGCCGGGTGAAATCCGTGGTTCCTCCCGGCGCAAACTCGTCGTCCGAAAGCGTGTCGCGGAAGACCGTGTAGACCCACGTGGAGTTCGGTCCCCGGATGGGCACGACGATCGAAGAGTTGAACGGGACGGTGACGACCGCCCCGAGGTTCGGACCGTATCCGAAGCTCGTGGCTTGCGGTATCTCGTAACCTCTGTCCCCGCTCACGAGCACGGCACCGTCGATGTCCACGTACATCCTTCCGTTCTCCGCGTTGAGCCCTGCTCCCAGAACGTTGAGGTTTCCAGCCGCGATCTGACCGACGAACACTTTGTGAATGCCGTCGAAAACCCACACCGATTGCGCCGGGGAATTTGGATCGGATGCCACCAACACGAGGCGCTTCGCTTTTTGATCTGCGTACACGTCGCCTCGCGCGTAGCTCCCGGGGAGGAAATAGAGCTGTTGGACGCTCGTGTCCTTGCGTTCGACCGCAGCGACGGCTTGGACGCCCGGAGCGACAACCGACTGCGCTTGCGTCGCGCCACATCCAACGATGACGGAGTCCGGCGTTGTAAGTGCTTCCGCTTGCGTAAAGTAGGTGATTGCCGACTGGCATCCGCGCAGAACAACCGGTCCCCAGGTCGCATCTCCCCCGACCCGGTCAATCTCCACGACGAACACGCCGGTCATCCGAGGCACGTCGGCCGACGGGAGTACACGAGCCTTCAGCCCCGGAACAGCCTGTCCGATCAGGAGGATCCGGTTTTGACTTGGAATCGTCATCCCGAGAGGGCGAAGCCCAGGCGGGAACACCGTTGCCAGCGGCAGTTCCGACGCAACGTCGAACGAGTCCAAATTGATCGTTACGAGCGTCGGCAACGTCGTGTTGTCCATGGATTCCGATGTCGGATACGTGACGAGAAGCAAACGGCGCGCGGCTTCGTCGATTGCGAGAACGCGCGGCTTTCCCCCGCCACCACTTTGTTGCCAGTAGGACGGGTACGTCACGCTGCGAACCTTACGAAGATCATTGCCGTCGTACGCCGTGATCCATAGAGGGCGATCGAGGTCGCCGCCGACTTCGAGCAAGCGCCGCGCATGGTTGTCCACGACGAGCTGGCTTCCCGAGGTGAGAGGAATCGTACCGACGGCATGCAGTCCGGGTTGGGCGGCATTCGCCGCTACGGGAAAGACGGGAATCAGTGCAAGAACAGCGATGACCGCCGCGAGACGAATCCCGCGGCAGCTTCGCCGTTGCGCAAGCCACGCCGAGCGCAACTCACGCATACATCTCCTTCACGCGCTTCCACGCGCCTCTCGCCAGCGCCACAACAAAAACCTCGCCTTTTTTCGGTGTTGTTACTGGACGGCCTCGATGCCACCGACGATCGCGAGCTGGTTGAAGCAAGCCTTCAATCCGCCGGGACCGGCGGTACAGTCGATACCCGGCACGACACCACCGGGAATGATGACCGGCGCAGCGGTCGCCTCTGCACGTGCCGTCGGATAGGAAATCCCGTTGCACTTGAAAGAATCGAGGCGAAGATCGGCAACGACCCCGAGCGAATGGCCCTGGAGGTTCCAGCTGCAGCTGTTACTGCCGCTCGTGATGCTCATGTTGCCGACGATGTCGGTCACGATGGGCGTTGCAGCCAAAGCGTTGTACGCGGGCTCGAGCGGCGAGGTTCCCGTCAGCGGCGTCGAAGAGCATCCCGAGTGCGTCGCGTCGCCGTGCTTGCAGAACGAGAACGCGCCACTTAACGGGAACGTTCCGGCCACAGAACCCTCACAAGCCACGTTTCCGGAGACCGTTCCGAAGCCGCCATTGACGAGAATCAGGTTCTCGTAGCCGCCGCCGTTGTCGAGCAGGACCGTGCCCTCGACTTGACAGACAACGCCACCGGCTGCATGCGCGGGCGCGAATCCGAAGACCATCGCCAGCACGACACCGATCAGAAGAACGATTCGAATCTTGCGCTTGTCCACCGAAGCACCTCCACTCTTGGGACCCCGAGCCGGGCCCTCACCCTCTGGCTTTTGTGACGCGGTGTCAGGATTCGCTTCGCCGGGGGTTCATTCCTGCCGCAATCGGGTGGAATTCGGACGGCGAATATAGCCGTTTGCCTGGCGGAACGTCTACTAGTCGGTCACGAGACCGTTCAGGCGCTCGAGTGTGTCGGCGCACTCGGTCACCATGTCGAAAATGACGTCCCGCGCGCTGCGCACCGACTTCATCGAGCCCACGATCTGCCCGACCGGCATCCCGATCAACTCTTCCGGCTGGTAGCGGTAGATTCGGTGGTAGGCCTCGCTCGTGAGCATCCACTGCAGCGGCATCGGCAGCGGATCCGGGTTCTTCGGGTCATCCCACTCCTCCGTCCATTTCGTGCGCAGCATGCGGGCAGGCTTGCCGCTCATGACTCGTGACCGGACGGTATCCCGTGACGAGGCATCGAACAGCTTTTGGACGACGACCGGCGGCGTATCCGCCTCCGCAACCGTCAGCCAGATCGATCCCGTCCAGACGCCTTGCGCTCCGAGCGCAAGCCCGGCCGCCATCTGACGCCCCGATCCGATGCCGCCCGCTGCGAGCACCGGAGTGGGCGCCACCGCGTCGACCACTTCCGGGACGAGGACCATCGTTGCTACCTCGGCGGTGTGACCGCCGGCCTCGGTGCCTTGCGCCACGATGAAGTCGACGCCGGCTTCCTTCTGCGCGATCGCTTGCTCGATGCGGCCGACGAGCGCGGCAACCTTGACGCCGCGCCGGCGCGCCTCGTCGACTACGTCCTTCGGCGGGGCTCCCAATGCGTTCACCAGCAACGCGATTGGGTGCTCCCAGCAAACGTCGAGCTGCGGACGCGCCGTCTGGTCGGTCCAACCGAGCAGCTGGTGCGGCGCCGGCTCGTCGGCAGGCAGCTTCGGGACGTTGTACTTGTCGAGGATGGCTTCGACGAACTTCTTGTGCTCTTCGGGGATCGACTTTTGAAGCTCCTCCATCAACGACCCGGCGTCGATTTCGGCGCCCACGTACTTGGCCGGCATGACGACGTCGACGCCGTACGGCTTGCCGTCGACATGGTCGTCGATCCACCTCAGCTCGATCTCGAGCTCGTCCGGCGTGAAGTACAGGGCGCCGAGGACGCCCATCCCTCCGGCGCGGCTGACGGCTGCGACGACGTCGCGACAGTGGCTGAACGCGAAGATCGGAAACTCGATGCCAAACATGTCGCAGATTGGCGTACGCATTCCAGGCTCCTTACGCAGATGTGGCGACGGCCTTCGCCCACGGGTAGTCGGGCTTGCCGCTCGGTTGCCGCTGAACTTGATCGACGAGGTGAATTTCGCGCGGCACCTTGTAGCGGGCGATGAGCGGGCTGCAAAAGTCCTGGATCGCTTCGAGCGTGGGACTCTTTCCGGGACGCGGCTGTACGACGGCCGCAACTCGCTCGCCCCACCGGTCGTCCGGCACGCCGACGATCACGACGTCGTATACATCGGGGTGACCCTTCACCGCCGACTCGACTTCTTCGGGATAGATCTTCTCGCCGCCGGAGTTGATGCAGACCGACCCACGCCCGAGCACGGTCACAATCCCGTCGGCTTCGACGACTGCCATGTCCCCGGGGATAACCCAGCGCTCGCCGTTTACTTCCACGAACGTCGCGGCGGTCTTTTCCGGATCCTTGTAATACCCGAGCGGGATGTAGCGTTTCAGCGCGAGCCTGCCGACGGCGCCAGATCCCGGCACGACCGGCTTCAAATCCTCGTCGAGCACCGCGGTGCGCTCGTTCATCATGTAATGCCGGGACCCAGCGCCGAACGCTTCCCCGCCTTGAAATCCCGTTTCGGTCGCGCCGAAGTTCTCCGCGATGATGGAGTTCGGCAGCAGCGTTCGGAGCTGTTCCTTGACAGCTTCCGAAAGCACCGCACCGGTCGAGCCGAAGTACATCAGCGTGGACGTGTCGTACTGCTTTTCCTCGAGCGCGTCGGCGAGCGGACGCGCCATCGCGTCTCCGACGATCGTCATCGTGTTCACCTTGTTGTCTTCAACCGCGCGCCACGCCGCATGCGCGTCGAAACGCGGAATGAGCGTCACTGTGTCGCCCCAGTTGAAGCCGATGAGAACGGCGAGCTGTGCGGCTCCGTGAATGAGCGGGGGAACGGGAAACTGCGACAGCGCGTAGCGCTGGCGGGCGATCTCCGCTTGCTCTTCCGGCTTGGAGATCGGATCCATGGTCGGGTTACCGCCGCCCAGCGCCGCGAAGAAGAGATCTTCGTGCCGCCACATGACGCCTTTCGGCATACCTGTGGTGCCTCCGGTGAAGATGATGAACAAGTCGTCTTGCGAGCGGGGCGCGAAGTCGCGATCCGGTGATCCTGCGTTCAGCGCCTCCTCGTATTCGACGGACCCCTCGAACGGAACGTCGCTTTCGTCATCCACCACGACCAGCGTGTGCATCTTCGGCGACCGAACCGCAACAACACGTTGCGAAAACTCGCGCTGATGAAAGAGCGCTACGAGATCGGCTTCGTCGAATATGTATTTCAGCTCGCCTTCGACGTAGCGATAGTTGACGTTGATGGGAATCGCGCGAATCTTCAAGCACGCCAACAGACCCTCGACGTACGGAAAACCGTTGTAGAGGTACATTCCGACGTGGTTGCCGGCCTTCACGCCGGAAGCGAGCAGGTGGTGCGCGATCCGGTTCGAACGGGCGTCGATCTCGGAGTACGTGAGGCTGCGGTCTCCGACCACGAGCGCAGTGCGGTCGGCAACGGCGTCTACGACCGATTCAAAGATGTCGGCGAGATTGAAGTCCATCCGGCGTAGTAGAACACGTTCTCGTTTCTGAATGCAAGGTCAGTTCTGACCGGCCTTCTCTCGCGGGTTTGTGTCGCCGAGTGGATCGCAGATTCGGCACGGTTCCAGCTTTGCCTCGGTGCCCTCGGGAACGGCTTTCACGCCACTTCGCCCGGAGACGACGACACAGTCGGGACGGTGGAACATCGTGCCGGTCGGCGTCATCACAAAGCCATTCGACCCGTGAGTGGCTTGAGATCCCCCGGCCACCCCGGTCGCCAGCAAGGTCTCGATGCGACGGAGCGAGGATTGCAACTCGTCGGACTGACGCCGCGATTCCTGGCCTTGACGCGCCATCCAATACGCGAAGTAGCACAGGCCGCCGACCACCGCGATCGCAAGGCCGAACACGCCACCGGAAATAAGGTACGGAATTTGCTCGAACACGTACGGCGTGCGCGACGCGCCCCACCAACCCAGAAGGATCACCGGCAGCCCGATCCCGATCAGAGCGGCGCCGGCAATCATCAACCAGCGATCTGCTCTGCGTCTCCCATCCCCGCGGACGCGAAGCTTTCCGATTGCGTCACGAAGCCTCGCGTTGCGCTCCTCGCCAGACGATTCCATCAACGCGCCGTTTCCAGCGGACAGACCTCAGCCACCGTCGTTGCAGTCGCACCGTCGGCAAAGCGACGGAGCACAAAAGCCGCGAGCACGCCGAGCAGCAGCGCCAATGCGGCGGCCGAGCCCGGCAGTCCTTTCACCCCAACGGGCACCGCATCGATGATCAATTGCCCTCCACCAGAAGCAAGCGGGGTCGTGCCGCCGGTGAAGCCGCCCCCGGCGAATCCGCCAGGTGCAACCGGGATGCCGACCCCGCCGTTGTCGATCGGAATGTCGATGACGGGCTCTTCGTCGGGGTTGTACATGGGTGCGGCTGCAGCATCGACGGCCGCATCACCGAGGACGATCGAAAACGTCTGGTCGGCCTGCGTCATGCTCGTCACGTAACCGGCGATCGTCGGCGAGAACACCTTGAAAACTTCATACAGCGGGCTGCTCTTGGAGCTGGGGCTCCGAATCCAATTGCGCACGTTCTCATCCGGAATCGCATCGATAAGCTTGTTCATGCCTTTGGAGTTCATTCGGATGATCAAACCGTCGACGGTGCCGAATCCGTAGGCGGATTCCTTCTCCACGCGTTTGGATGCGGGCGTGAGAATCACATCGAACCCGTTCTCACGCAATTGATCGAGGAGTGGCTTCGCGTATTGTCCGAGCGGATCCTGGCTCGCGTTCGACGCGTGAAAGCCGTTCCCGTCGACATAGATCGGAACATGGCATGTCTTCTGATCGGCGTTCGGCTGCTGACACTGCGCGTCAAAGCTCATGCCCGTGATCTTCGTCGCCGTCGTGGGCGTTGCGGTGACTCCGTCGCTCGTCACCCGAGCGACCGTGTCGATCGAAGCGAAGGACACGAGCCCGAGCAGCGACACATCCTCGAGATGAGTGATCGCAGATGAAATCGCGACCCCGCGGCGCACCTCGGTGACGGTGCGCGAGCTCATCGCCCCGATGAAGAAACCATTCACGGGGCCGACTTCCTTCGTAACCGTGGTCCCGTCGGAACGACCCTCACGCGCGTTCGCGATCATGTCCACGACACCACCGCTCGCGTATTGCGACGACGAAGGATGGCCTTCGGCTTCCGGATAAAAAGCTTCCGCGCGGAGCGGATACGTGCAACTGTTCGTTTCACAGCCGCCTGCGATCCCGGACTTGAGCGCCTCGCGAAGATCGTCAATCTGCGGAACGGATCCGGCGCGTGTGGGGTCGAACATCACCAAGTCGAGAAGGAGCGCCGGGTCGGCGTTACCGGCAGCGTCGCCCGGCCACGCAACGCTCGCGAGGGCACGGCCACTCGGCCCCGAGTCCGTATTGGAAATGCTGTGCACCTTGCGAAGCTCAAACGTCGGATCGGTCGGCAATCCAAATGAGGGCTGGTTGTAGATGACCGAGATCGCCGTCGCCGACGCCGACATTTGGTAGCCACCGAGATCCGTTTCTTCACCCGATGCACGCATCGCGAGCGGCAACGCCGACAGGATCGCGACGGCTATCGCGACAAATGCGTATCTGTGTGGCTTGCGCATCATCCGGTCTTTCCAAGGTTAGAGCTCGCCCACGATGATCGGCGCCAAGCCGAGAGACAGCTCGTCGAGCATCAACAACGCCGGATCCGTAGCCAGCGCCCGGGCGATCGCCAGCATCTGCTGCTCTCCGCCCGACATCGTCCCTGCGAGCTGGTTACGACGCTCCTTCAGCCGCGGGAACTGATCGAATGTGCGCTCCTCAACTTGCTGGAGAGGCACTTTCGAATACGTCGCCATGCGCAAGTTCTCGTCGACAGTGAGGTTCGGAAAGATCCCGCGGCCTTCCGGAATTGCGCAGACGCCGGCGCGCGCCAGCTCATCCGCAGTCGCGCCGTTGACATGGCGGCCGGCAACGTGGACACACCCGGATTTCGCTTGCATTTGGCCGGAAGCGACTTTGAGCGTGGTCGTTTTCCCGGCGCCGTTCGGGCCGAGAAGCGCCATCACGCTCCGTTCCGGCACCACGAGATCAACGCCGTGCAAGACCTCGATCCGTCCATAGGCGGCGTGGACGTCCCGCAGCTCCAAAACGGGCGCGCTCATGCCGCGTCTCCATCCTGGCCGAGGTACGCCACTTGGACCTCCTTGTTCGCCTGAACCTCGGCCGGGGATCCGTGTGCAATGAGCCTGCCGAAGTCCAAGACGTAGATGTCGCTGCACAGCCCCATTACGAACTCGATGTCATGTTCAACGAGCAAGACGGCTAAACCTTGTGCGGCCAAACGTTTGAGGAGTTCGGCCATAAAGTCCGTTTCGCTCTCAGTGAGGCCGCTGGAAGCTTCGTCGAGCAGCATGAGCCGCGGCGCCGTCGCGAGAGCGCGCCCCAGCTCAACGAGACGGAGAAGCCCGGTCGACATCGTGTCGGCGCGCTGATCGGCGACGTGGCCGATGCCGACGGTCTCGAGAATCTCACCGGCGATCGCGCGCGGATCGATCTTTTCTTTGGACCATCCTTGGCGAATCTCCGCAGCGACGAGAATGTTCTCGCGCGCGGTGAGCGAGCCGAAGACTTCGAGACGCTGGAACGTGCGGGCGATCCCGAGCCGGGCGCGCTCGTGCGGTTCCAGACCGGTCATGTCGCGATCCTCGAACCGCACACGGCCGTTCGTCGGATCGATGAGTCCCGAAATGACGTTGAACATCGTCGTCTTGCCGGCCCCGTTTGGCCCGATGAGCCCGGTGACCGTTCCGGGTTCCACGGCCAGCTCCACGTCATGGAGCGCGCGCAAGCCTCCGAACGAGACGCCGACGGCTTCAGCCTGCAGTAGCGGCAATACCGCTCACCTCCTCCATGATGGGCGGCGGTGCGGCTGCCGGCGGATTTGCCGGCTCCTTGGGAAGAACCCTGCGCACCTGTTGCGTGATGAAGAACGACAGGCCGTTCGGGTTGCGCCCGAGGCTGAGCGCGCCTGCTCCGACGATCATGAAGACCAATCCGTTGAGAGCAGGGAACTTCGATTGCATGTAAAGCAGCAGCGCGTAAAGCACGCCGCCGATCAGCGATCCGAACACCGTTGTAATGCCGCCGACGACGGCGAGGAGAATCACGGGCAAGCTTTGAAACATCAAAAAGTCGACCCCGCCGGCACTTCCTGCGAGCCCGCCGTACAGTGCTCCGGCAACGCCGGCCATCGCGGCGGAGATCATGAACACGGTGAGCTTGGTACGAGCGAGGCTCAGTCCCAGGGTCGCGCATGCAACCTGCGAGTCGCGCATCGCCGCGAGGCGGCGGCCGAAACGGCCCCGCCTTATGGCAATGACAATCGTGCCGAACACGCCGAACATGATTGAGAGCAAAATCATGTACGCACGCTCGCCGTCGAACGAAACACCGAGCAGGTCCAGTCGAGGAATGTTCAATGCTCCGAGATTGCCAAACACATGCTCGTTCGAGAACACCATCTTGTCCATCAGCACCGCAAATGCCATCGTGCTGAGAGCGAGATACAGACCCTGGAGGCGCAACGACGGCAACGCGACGATCGCGCCGACGGCGCCGGCGAGAACGAGCGCGGCAACGATCCCGATCAAATTGCCGTCGGCCCCCATACGCGCCATCGCGAAAGCGCCGAGACCGGCGAACGTCATCTGGCACAGCGAGACTTGCCCCGCGAATCCGACGAGCGGAATGAGTGAAAGCATGATGAGCCCGTACGCAAGACCGAGGGCCGTCCGCGAGATGTCTGCCGGTTGAAGCATTCCCGAGACGATCACCGTGACAGCAATGAGCACGCCAAAACCCGCAAAAGCTTTCCGGTATGTCGGAAGCCGGGGACCGACCGCACCCGCGAGGCGCGCCGTTCGAAGCCGTGCTTCGGGCAGCGTCAGCAGCGCAACGAACAAGAAAAGCGTAGGGAGTGCTTCGCGCAAGCCGAGCAGCGGCCCACTGAGATTGATGTATCCGATGACATATGCCTCGATGAGCCCGAGCGTAAAACCACCCACGAACGTCATGGGAAGACTGCTCAACCGCCCGACCATCGCGGCCGCATACGCATTGACGACGAGCAGCGTCAAAATGAGAACGTTCATTTGGAGTACCGGCGCGAGCAAAATGCCGGCAATCGAGGCCAGCGATGCGCCGATCGCCCAGGAAAGCATGCTGACGCGGTTCGGCTGCGCTCCGTTCATCGCGAGCAAGTTCCGATCGTCGACCACTGCTCGCATGGCTATCCCCACACGGGTACGCGACAGAAGCGCATAGAGGAACGCCGCGACGACTCCGCCGGCAAGAACCGTGATGATTTCGTGCCACGTTACAAGGATGCCCCCGAGCTGAACTCCGCTGGGCTCAAAGAATCCGGGTAGCTCGCGGGCGACGGTCGGATCCCACAAAATATTTGCAACACCGACGAGGAACACCATGATCGCGACGGTGATCACGAGCGAGGTCGCGACCGACGCCCCGCGAAGTCCCCGGATCACGCCACGTTCGAGCCCCGCGCCGAACAGAGGCGCGAGGACGAAGACGACGAGGATCATCGCGAGTGGCGCGGGCCAATGCCATCCCACGCGCAGTTGCCAATAAAGAAACGCCATCAGCATGCCGATACCGCCGTGCGCGATGTTGAAGATTCCCGACGTCGTGTACGTGACGACCAAGCCGGTCGCTGCCACCGAGTAGACCGACCCGGTGACGATTCCTGCGATGGTGAACGAGAGAAACTCGCCCACGCCGCGATCTCCTTTCTACGCCCTGGCTGGTATGAGGGGGAACCGGCAGTCCCAACCGCTCGCCGGCGTCAGCCGCGAAAATTTGTTGTTCTTCACGATCGCATAGAGAAAACAATTCGTCGGGGTCTTCAGCCCCGTGTCGTGCGCGGCGTGCAATCCGAAACCCGTCCACTGGTGAATCTTTTTCAGTTCCTCGAACACCTTCTTGCGCGTCAGATCGGGACCGGCCGATGTCGCCGCTTGAGCAAACAGGCGCCCGGCCGACCATGCATACAGACCGAAGTAGTCGGGCTTCGCACCGGGCTGAACGCGAGCCAGCCATTGCCGGTACAACATCATCTCCGGACTCGACGGCTCTTCCCCGTAAATGCCGAGAGCATTGTTGAGAAATACGAGCGATCCTTCAACGCTCGGCCCTCCAAGGGAGAGATAGCCTGAGGAGTACGCCACCGAGTCCCAATCGCGAACTTTCGGGAACCATTTTTGTTGACGCATTGCGTCTTGAATCTTCACCAGAGTTCGATAATCGCCGACAAAGTTGACGTACTCGATGCCCAGGTCCTTCATGTCGAGCACAAAAGGGTTGTAATTCGGTTCCGACACGTTGAGCTGCTGCCTGTAATCAAAGTGGTACCCGATTGACTCCAAGGCGTTGATACGCTGCGCCATCGAATTCTTGGAAACGGCCACATTGAGCCACAATGCGGCCGCGTGCTTGTAGACCGCCGGACCGTACGTCTGCTTGATGTACTGCTCCGGGCCGATCATGTACTTGTCGTTGCGCACAGGGTACGCGGGATAATTGTTCGTCGCGTTCGTGCGGGCGGCGTTCACGGTGATTGCACTGATATCGGGAATGCCGCAGTCTTGTCCGGCCTGCGCACCTCCGTTGTCGAGCGCCGACATCGAGCCCACGAGCGCGAATGCTTTCTGGCATGCCTCGAGCACGGCATTGCGATTCGCGCCGGCATCGATGCGGGTATCGAGCAGCAACGGCTTCATCGCTCGGCCGCAGATCCCTCCTTGGCTGTTGACGAATGCCGACAGCGCCTGCATCGCTTGATGTGTCGACTTGAACAGCCCGGATTGCACACCGCTGACATCCGACGCGACAGCGACCGTGATTTGGCTTGGGGTGACACCAACGTCCGTGGCCTTGTTGCCGCCGGCCGACGGCTCGCAACGCTGCACCGGGGTGACGCCGGGCGGTACGGCGCCGCCGGGCGGAAGCACACCGCCACTGGGTCCTACGCTCGGAAAAACGCCACCGGATGGTTGCGCACCGGGCACTTCACCCGGATTAGCCGACACGGCATTCCCACCGCGACCGGCGCCGATTCCCGCGGCGCGTTGCTCCGCCGTCAGACGCGCACCGCACGCCGTCGCAATCAGGGCGACTGCCCCAAGAAACGCAGCCGTGCGCAAACTCAAACGAGTGCGGCGTTGCGGCATGCCAAGCCTCCTACCGTCGCCGAGTCTCGGACCAGGGCTTGTTTGCGTCGGGCTCTAGTTCGCGAGGAAGCCCCAGAATGCGCTCCCCGATGACATTACGCAATATCTCCGACGTCCCGCCACCGATCGTCAATGCCGGCGAAAAGACAAAACCTTGCGCCCACCATCCTGCATCCGCACCGATCGGTCCCGAATCGGCCAGCATTCCCGCGGGTCCCGCCAAATCTTTTGCAATACGGAAAATGTCGCGACCGTGCGGATCGGCGAGCGCTTTGCGCACCGACGCAGCCGGCGCGGATCCGCCGGTGATAGCCGCGCCGACCATGCGCAAGCCGTGCACGCGAAGGATTTCGCCCTCGATGTACAGTTGCGCGAGCTTCTGACGCATCACGAGATCCGGCGCACCGCCGCGGTCTCGTACAAGATCGATGAGATCTTGCGCGGTCGGCCCCCAACCCCATTGCGCGCCGCCGCGCGACAACGTGACACGCTCGTTCGCAAGCGTGTCTTTCGCAAGCTCCCAGCCGCCGTTCTCCGGACCGATGAGGTTACTTGCAGGCACGCGCACATCGGTAAAGAACACGTTGTTGAAGTTATGCCACCCGCTCGCGTCGACGATCGGCTGGATCTCGACACCGGGCGACTTCATGTCGACGATGAAGTACGAGATACCTGCGTGCTTCGGCACATCGGCATTCGTTCGCGCAAGCAATATCCCGAACGCAGCGTCGTGCGCCAACGACGTCCACGTTTTCTGGCCGTTGACGATGTACACGTCGCCTTCCCCGACGGCGCGAGTCGATGCATTCGCGAGATCTGATCCTGCTTCAGGCTCACTGAACAGCTGGCACCAGATTTCCTCGCCGCTCAGCATCGGCGGGATATAGCGATTCTTCTGCTGATCGGTGCCGTGAGCGACGAGGATCGGACCGCAATGTCCCGTGCCGATCGGGTTGATGGGGCGCTGCACGCCGGCCTTCTTCAGCTCGTCGTCGATGATGAGCTGCTGCATCGGCTCGGCGTCGAGACCCCACGGCCGCGGCCAGTGCGGCACCACGTACCCCGCTCCGGCAAGATCCTTGCCGCTTGGATTCGGATGCGCCGCGAGCCAGGCTCGAACCTCCAGCCGTCTGGAATCGTCCTGAGGAGGAAGCTCGAGATCCATATGAACCTCTTTATACGTCGTGCTGCAGAAAAATTGCAACAGGTTCTAGAATGGCGCTACCGTGGCGACCCAAGTGGAAACGCTCCTGACGGAGAAACAATCCGCGAGGCGCCGGCGCGTGATCAAGGCGGCAATGGTCCTTGCCGCAGAAGGCGGGTACGACGCCGTGCAAATGCGCGACGTCGCGGCGCGGGCGCGCGTGGCACTCGGCACGCTCTACCGCTACTTCCCCTCGAAAGATCAACTTCTGGTCGCTGCGCTCGGAGAATGGACGGGCGAGTTGCAGCAGCGACTCGTTACGCGGCCGCCGCGCGGCAGTACTCCGGTCGAGCGCGTGACGGACGTCTTGCGCCGGGCCACTCGTGCGCTCGAACGAGAGCCGCAGCTGACGGCGGCACTCGTCACGGCGCTGTCGTCGCTCACATCTGAAGATCCGAAAGCGCTCGAGGATGCGTCCAGCGTGTATCTCGTGATGAGCGAGATCATCGGGCACGCGATGGACGACGGCGACGTGCACGACCGAGAAGCAACGGTACGCGTGCTCGGCCAAGTGTGGTTTTCGGCGCTCGTCGCTTGGGTGCGCGGCTGGGGTCCCGACGGGCAGATGTTCAAGGACCTCGAAGCGGCAGTGCGCTTGTTGCTCCCGCACTGATCGAGCGTACTCGTGCACACAGGTTCACGTTGCCGCAATTCGGAGCCGTAATGCGCTTCGTGCCGATGACGATGAGGGACTTGGCGATGTTCGCCGAATGGCTGCGCCGGCCGCACGTCGCCGAATGGTGGACGTCTCCTGCGTCGGAGGACGAGGTACGGGCCGAATACAGCGCCGAAATCGAAGGAGGCTCGACGTCATCGTTTTACATCGCGCACGTCGATGACGTTCCGATCGGATTCATACAGTCTTATGTTGCGGCGGGATCCGGCGACGGCTGGTGGAGCGAGGAGACGGATCCAGGCGTGCGCGGGATCGATCAATTCATCGCCGATCCCACGAGGCTGAGCCAAGGCCTCGGAACGCAAATGATCAAGGAGTTCACCGAAATGTTGTTCGCCGAGCCAGGCGTGACGAGGATTCAGGCCGACCCCGATCCGAGGAACACTCGAGCGATACGAAGCTATGGGAAAGCCGGGTTCCGTCCAACAGTCGTCGTCGCGACGCCCGACGGCGATGCACTACTGATGATCCTGGACCGCCCGGCTCCGGGTGATGTGGCTTATCGTTGAGACGAGGGGGGACGATGAAGGAATCCGATAGCTTCATTCGTGAGCTGGCTGCCGCGTTCTCGCTCGCGCACGCGCAAATCGCGAAGCAGATTCGGGATCTGAGCGACGACGCGCTCGCCTGGACGCCGGCAGTTGAGACGAATTCCATCTCCACCCTCGTTGTCCATGTTCTCGGGTCCGAAGCAGAGCTGCTGCGACTGATCAAAGGGCTACCCGCCCCGCGCGACCGGCCCGCCGAGTTTTCCGGACCTCCCAAAGACGCGGCAACCCTGCTCGCGAAGATCGACGTCGCCGAAGATCTGCTGAACGACATCGGATCGCAGATCGGCGAAGCCGACTTGCGCCGATCGTTTCTCCGACCCAGTGCCGTTCGAATCAAAGAACCGGGGTCGGGCTTGTTCTGGATCATCAACGGCTACGGCCATGCGCGCGAGCATCTCGCGCACATCGAGCTCACGCGGCAGCTGTATGAGCGTTCAAAATAAGGGGGAAGACGATGACCAACCCCATCTTTTACGTCGACTCCTCGGCGATTCGCGAAGGAAAGATCGACGAGGTGAAGGTGAACATGAAAGAGCTCGCAGACTTCGCGCGCGCCAACGAACCGCAATTGATTTCCTACAACTTCTTCATAGACGAGCTCGGCGCGAGAATGAGTACGGTGGCGATTCACGCGGATGCCGTCTCCATGGAATTTCATATTGAGGTTGGAACGCCGTACTTTCGGAAGTTCACGGACCTGATCAACCTTGAATCCATCGACGTATACGGGGAGCCGAGTGAAACTGTCCTCGCGCAGCTCCGGCAGAAAGCCGCGATGCTGGGTGCCGGCGGGGTAACCATTCACGAGCTTCAATCGGGGTTCTCGCGCATTCGGGTCTGACCTGAAGTCGAGCTCTCCGCGTTGGCGGGTCACGGTGGCGTGAGTTCTCCGTGCGTCTATACACGTAGGACGTGTATAGACAACAAAGTTAGCGTTGCTAAGAAACACCAAGAGCCAAAACTGGAATCTGTTCTAGTTTCTGGCGTATCATCGGCGGTACCCCACAGACGGAGGCTCCTATGGCGGAAGCCGTGATCATCGAGGCAGTTCGCACTCCAATCGGAAAGCGAAACGGTGCGTTGTCGGGCGTGCATCCGGCCGACCTTCTTGCGACGACGCTGACGGAAGTCGTGAAGCGAGCGGGTATCGAGGCGAGCGAAGTCGAACAAGTCATCGGCGGCTGCGTGATGCAGGCCGGCGAACAAGCACTCAACATCACTCGAACAGCTTGGCTGACGGCCGGCCTCCCCTACGAAACGGGGGCGACGACGATCGACGCGCAGTGTGGCTCGGCCCAACAAGCAAACCACTTGATTCAGGGCCTGATCGCGGCCGGCGCCATCGACGCCGGCATCGGTTGTGGCATCGAAGCCATGAGTCGCGTGCCGCTCGGCGCGAACGTCATGAACGGCCCCGGCACGTTCATCCCGCCGTCGTGGTCGATCGACTCGCCCGATCAATTCACCGGCGCGGAACGCATCGCGAAAAAGCGCGGGATCACCCGCGATGACGTGGACGCCTTCGGGCTCGCTTCGCAAAAAAAGGCGGCGAAAGCGTGGGCTGAGGCGCGTTTCGCGCGCGAGATCGTGCCGGTGGAGACACTTGATCCGGCGACGAATGAAACCGTTGTCGTCGGTCGCGATCAAGGACTCCGTGAAACCACGTTGGAAAAGTTGGCGGCATTGAAGCCGGTTCTCGACGACGGCATTCACACGGCCGGTACGTCGTCGCAGATTTCGGACGGGGGCGCCGCCGTGTTGTGGATGTCCTCGGACAAAGCAAAGGCGCTCGGCCTCGAGCCACGGGCACGAATCGTTGCGCAAGCGCTCGTCGGGAGCGACCCGTACTTCCTGCTGGACGGGCCCGTGGACGCGACACGGCACATCTTCAAGAAGACCGGGATGACCATGAAAGACATCGACATCGTCGAGATCAACGAGGCGTTCGCATCGGTCGTCTTGTCATGGGCGCGCGTACACGAGCCGGACATGGATCGGGTCAATGTGAACGGAGGCGCGATCGCGCTGGGACATCCGGTCGGCGCGACGGGATCACGGCTCATCACGACGGCCCTGCACGAGCTCGAGCGCACCGACAAGACCACCGCTCTCATCACGATGTGCTGCGGCGGCGGGCTCGGCACCGCGACGATCATCGAAAGGATCTGACCGGTGCTCGACGGTGCAGTCGCGATCGTTACCGGCGCCGGTCAGGGTCTCGGGCGAGCAGAAGCGCTTGAATTGGCACGGCAAGGGGCACGCGTGATCGTCAACGACATCGGCGCCGATGTGGCGGGCGCCGGTCACACTCAGCAAGCGGCGGACCATGTCGTCGAGGAAATCAAGGCGTCCGGTGGGGACGCCACGGCCCATTACGGGGACGTGTCGGATTGGACTGACGCACACACGTTGATCGAGACCGCCGTCAAGACCTACGGGGACCTGAACATTCTGGTGAACAACGCCGGGATATTGCGAGACCGCATGATCTTCAACATCAGCGAAGAAGAATGGGACGCGGTCATCCGAGTTCACTTGAAAGGACACGCCGCGACGAGCCGGTTCGCGACCGCGTACTGGCGAAACAAGTCGAAGGAGTCCGGCGGCGCGCAGTACGCCCGCATCGTGAACACGTCGTCCGAAGCGTTTCTGTTCGGCTCGCCCGGACAGCCCAACTACGCAGCCGCGAAAGCGGGCATCGTCGCGCTCACGATGGCGACCGCACAGTCGTGCGGCCGGTACGGCGTCACGGCGAACGCGATTTGCCCGCGCGCGTTCACCCGCATGACGGAGAGCCTCGGCTTTCTCGATCCCGAACAGTTCGCGCCGGAAAAAGTCGCGCCCCTCGTGGCGTATCTCGGATCACGTGGTGCGGAAAACATTTCGGGGCAGCTGTTCGTGGTCTACGGCGGCCTCGTGGATGTCGTGGCGCAAATGTCGGCCGAGCGGCGATTCGAAACCGTCGGCGCGTGGACCGTCGAGAAGCTCCAGGAACAGCTCGGGCCATTCTTCGACAAGCGTCAGCCGATCAGCGACGGCTTCGCGATGCTGCCGAGCTGATGGCCGCCGACATGAAGCTCGGCCTCGCACTCGGTTACTGGGGCGGGCAACCTCCGACCGACGCGCTCGAGCTGGCAAAGCTTGCCGAAGATCTCGGTTACGATTCCGTGTGGACGGCCGAGGCCTATGGATCCGACGTGTTCTCGCCGCTGTGCTGGATCGGCGCACACACGTCGCGCATCAAGCTCGGTACCGGCATCGTCCAGATGTCCGCCCGCACGCCCGTTGCCACGGCAATGACGGCGCTCACGATCGATCACTTGTCGAACGGACGTCTCGTCCTCGGTCTCGGTGTGTCCGGCCCACAGGTTGTCGAAGGCTGGTACGGGCAGCCGTTTCCAAAACCACTCGCGCGCACGCGTGAATACGTCGACATCATCCGGCAAGTACTGCGGCGCGAAAAGCCGGTGACGAACGCCGGCGAGCACTATCCGCTCCCCTATCCGGGAGGTACCGGGCTTGGAAAGCCGCTGCGGTCGATCGTTCATCCTCTGCGCGCCGACATCCCCATCATTTTGGCGGCCGAAGGACAGAGGAACGTGTCACTCGCCGTCGATATCGCGGACGGATGGATGCCGATTTTCTATTCCCCGTACCGCAACGATGTCTACGAGCATTCGCTCGGGGGCATGAAGCCCGGCTTCGAGGTTCCCTGCGTGGCCCCGGTAATGGTCGGGGACGACGTCGCCGAGTTATTGATGATGGTGAAGTGGTTCCTCGCCCTCTACATAGGCGGTATGGGAGCCAAGGACAAGAACTTTCACTTCGACGTCATCGGGCGCATGGGCTTCGCCGACGAAGCCAAGCACGTCCAGGATTTGTATCTGGCGAACGACCGCGCCGGAGCCGCAGCTGCGGTGCCGGACGAGTTTGCCGACGAGATTTCGCTCGTGGGACCCCCGGAACGCATCAAAGAAAGGCTCGAAGCCTGGCGGGCAAGCCCTGTAACATCGCTGTTGCTCGGAACACGCGATCGCAACGCGTTGAAGCTGCTTGCCGACGTTATGTCGTAGAGGTGCGCTACGAACTAAGCGCGCCGACGATCTCCTCGAGAGGCGCGTGATCGCCAACGTGATCGTCGATGTGCTGGTATCGGACCACGTCGCCGGGACCGATTACGAAGGTCGCTCCGAGCTGCGTCGGACGCCGCCCGAGCTTGAGCTTCTGCCGGTGGCCCTTCGCATACGCCGACAGCGCCGATCGCATCGCTTTCGGCCCGACGAGCGCCGCGGCCTTTCCGCGCTTCAGGCTGGCAACGTCGGCCGCCTCGCCGTCTTCGTCGAGCAAGACGAGATACGGAAACTGCTCATCGTCGATGAACGCACGCGCGTATCGCGCGTCCCCGGTTCCGACGGCGACGATATCCGCCCCGAGTCCCATGATGTGCTCTTCGTCACGTCGCAACTGCGACGCATGGTGCCGGCAATGCACTCAGCCGAAGTGACGGAGGAAGACAAGCACGACAGGACGTGCCGCCCAGATATCGCCGAGCCGGTGAACTTTTCCATCGACGTCGGCAAGCTCGAGTTTCGAGAGTTTCCGCAGGTCCATGACCCATTCCCGCCTTTCACAGGTACTGTATGAGATTCGTCATAAACGGCCAAACCGAACGCACGTACACTTGCCCACGAATCAGGTTCGCCCTACTCTGGGTGATAAGTGAAGAACGTCGCATCTGACCGGACCAGCCTTGCCCAAGCTTGGAGGTGCACCATGCGACATAGCAAGCGCACGAAGATTCGCGGTTCGCGAATCCTCTTCCTCGCCATCACGGTGGTCGTTGTCTTCGCCGCGATGTCGTTCGCCGCTTCAGCAGCCGAAGCGGCGACGTGCCAAAGCGGCTCCGTGAATCTGAATCTGGGAACGGGATGCGCAAACGTTCTCGGCGTTCCGGTTCTCGAATCGAGCAGCGGCGGATCCGCGTGTACCGAGCCATCGGGATGCAACACCGTGAAGACGGAAACACCCGAAGCGCCGGCGACACCCACAATCACGCCGTCGCAACCTGCGGCCAAGCGGACCCAGCCGCATCACACCTACGTCCGCAAGTCGGTCGTGCCCGCGGTTCCGACACCGGCACCGCACCGCGTAAACCGTGCGGACCAGGACAGCGGGTTCTACTACTCCGGCACGTACAACCGGTCGCTGCCGTACCC
>JAIVGO010000152.1 GCA_020201525.1 Actinomycetota bacterium
GGCCCCGGGAGCAACCCGGGGCCGTCAGATGCCGGCGAAATCCGCTGTGGGAGGGAGGGAGGGTTAGCGGCGCCGACAAGTCCCTCAAGTCTTCGTTATGCGGTGGCTTCCTTTCGGTCGTCCACCGTTTCAACCATCTCTTGCAGTGCCCGATCCCGTAGCCGGTAGAGCGTGGCTCGCGAGATCCCCAAACGGGCGGTCATCTCTTTGACTGGTTCCTCCGAGACGTACCAGAGCATGACGACGGTTCGGTCTCGTTCGTCGAGGCTTGCAAGTCGCCGCAGCAGCTCCGTGCGAACCTCGAGCGAATCGATGAAGCCACCCCGGAACGGATCAGCGTGTGGGTCACGGCCGTTGCCGCTCATCGCAAGCACTGAGTTCGTTCGCGGTTGGTAGAAGTCGCTGAACTTCTTCAGCGCTCCGACCACTTCACCGACCGTTTCGAACATCTGCCCGAACCTTCCTCGTTGGCTTCGCACCGATAAACGACACGTCACCACTTTGCGTTGCGGCTGATGTCGAGATCGGTGAAACCAGTTTGCGGAGGAACGGTTACGGGTGCGTGGAAATCGGACGAAGCGCGGTCCGGCGAAACGGATAATCGCTCCGGACCGACGCTGCGCCGATGTTAGGCAGTGGTGCTGATCGAGGTGATCGTTGCGCGCTGCTCGCTCTCGGGGAGAACGCCACGAAGTGCCTCCCAGACTGCGCTGGCGAGGAAACGACGGTGACCACCGAGGGTACGGATGTACGGAAGCTTGCCGGCGTCTGCCCAGCAGCGAACCGCACGGTGAGAAACGCGGAACAGCATCGCGACTTCGCCGGTCGTGAGAAGCGCGTCCTCGCGACGGTGACCGTTCTGCATTGCGATCGCCTGACGGCGGAGCCGCTCGATGAGACGGTCTCGCGTCCCGCTCGTGTACGGAGTCTTGCCCATTGCTGACCTGCCTTTCTGCCCGCGTCCGTGCGGGCTGCCATCGCCGGCGCATCTGAGCCGGCGAAAGAAATGAAAAAAGGCCCCGGTTTCGGGACCTCTTGTGGTGCGACGTCAACGCGTGTGGCGGAAAAGAAAAACGCCCGGCGGACCGGGCGTCAGGAAAGTTCGTTTCCGCTACTCGTGTTGCAATCTACTAGTTAGGGGGTGGGAGTGTCTCATGTCAATCCCCGAAACGCCTTTTTTTTTCGGACTTTTTAGTGCGACGTAGGACACTCCGGATGGGAAAACGAAACTTTCTTTCACGCGCCGAGCCCGATGCGTCCCATTTCCCTTTTTTCAACGAGGGCTAGACGTTGTAGTCACGGGGTCAGGCCGATGTGCGTGCGTGATGGCTCGGCATAGTCACAAAGAACCATACGAAAACCACTCCTGCGGGTCATGAGGAAAACGGTGCACCTGTCGTTTCTACCAACGAAGCCGACACAGGCTCACGAGGGAGACGAGAGATGGCCACACCGGCAGAAGTGATGAGCAGCCAGGCCTTCACCGCATATGAGACGGACCCGCGCGAACGCGCGATCGCAAGCTTTCGCATCACGCGCCGCCGCAACCGTACGCGCGGCATGCTCGACACGGTTGCCGACGCGGTCATGGCGACCGGCGGACTCATCGCCGCGAATGCAGGACTTCATTTCGGGCTGGGGCTTCCTGAAGGACGTAACGGGCTGGCGCTTGGTGGAGCGCTGCTCGCGTCGGGCATGGTGTGGATCTCGCGCCACGTGCGCGGAGGCGGACGCCTCAACGATCCCGCAGGCAGCGCATCGCGTCCGGTTCTCATCTGGAGCGATGAGGAGAGCGTTCGCGGCGCAGCCGCATAAATAGACCCCCATCGGTCGGGCCTTTCCGCGACGGCGGAGGGCCCGACTGTCTTTTTGGGACTCGCCTTCCACATCCCGCTGCGCCGATCGCGTTTTCCTGATCTGCACCTTCGCGTTGCGCTTCCAGTCGCGCCTGGGTCGGTCGTAGGCTCTATACAGCGTCCTGTAGTTCTTCGCGCGTGCGGTCATTGGTCAGGACAAGCGGCCTCCCATCCGGTCGTCGGAACAGAAACCCATCGGATATGCGCTGAACGGAGAACCCGTCTTCGTGCACAGCCCGGTGATGACGCTTACAAAGGAGCATGAGATTTTTCATCGACGTTTCCCCACCCTGAGACCAATGTCGGATGTGATGCGCATCAGCCCGGCGTGCGGTACATCCGGGAAAGCGACACACTCGATCCCGCATCCACAGCGCGCGTCGCATCGCTCGAGGTACGACGCGCGTCCGACGCCCTACGCTGGGTGGGGCATGTTCATGGTGATTGATCGTGACGAGACCCGCATCACACGCGAGACGATGCAACGTCGACACGCCGATGGCCGGCCCACCGGCGATCTCGCAGCGGCCTTCGCCCCAGCCGGAAAACACCGGCGCGTCTACGTGAACCACAACGAGCGGCCGGTCGTCGGCATTCGACGCAGTGGAGCCGGTCAAGAAGTTTTCAGCGACTCGGCACAACGCGTCCGCACCGGCGCGCTCAAATGCCTGCGATCCCCCGTCTGGCGCATCCAATACATCGACCGCATCGACGTTTTGTGCTTCCGCGGAAGCGCTTGTGATTTCGTTCGCGGCTGCTTCGAGAGCCCGCAGCACGACTGCACCGTCTTCAGGCGCGACGCGCGCGTGAACAACCAAGAAACCTTCTTCGTCGTAGTAATGCTTGAGCGAGCGAAACCGGTGCCGGCCGGCGGGATCCCGCGCGAACTCCGATTGCCGAATCGAGCGCACCAAGCACTCCAACTGCGCCGCCGTTCCTCGACGTGCGCAACCGAGGAGCAACGCCTCATTCTCGGTCGTCGCGAGACGCGTAATGGCCCGCACCTTTGAATAGCTGATCTCACCACGACGAAATGAAGCGCTGATTTGGGGCAAGCGCGAGAGAGTCCGGGCGACCCGAACGTACTCACGAGCGGCCGGGGCCGATAATCCGCAACGCCACTCGAGCCACGCCGCACACGAAGAAAAACCGTGCCAGCCATTGCGCCGATCGAAATCAGCGAGCAGCCTGAGTAGCTCGGCCGTGCCGGCGGAGATTCGCGTCGCGAGGGACGCAATCTCTTTGTCTAATTGGTCGAGCGTGCCGTTCTCGTAATCGAACATATGTTCGATTCTAATACCTGCACCTCAGATGTCAAGGCGGAAAAGGCCTAAAAACAAGAGCTTTTTCGAGAGAATCGTCGCGTGCGTCTCGAGCCGGACGACGGGGACTGGCGCTTCCGCGGAAGCGCCAGCACGGTGAGCTGAAGGCCGCGGCGCGCTGGGGCTCGGGGGCGAAGCGCGCCTCCGGCGGGGGCACCGGAGGGCGGAGCGCGCCTCAGGCTTGGGCACAACGGCGAAGCGTGCCTCGGCGTAGGCACGACATGCATGCCGCGCGCGGACCCGCCCCCCGCCGCTTCCGCGGAAGCGGTCCCCCTCGCCTACTCTTCGCTGCCGGTCTCCCGCGCCTTGAACTGAATCAATCCGATCACGTTCCCTTCGGGATCCTTGAACCACGCCGCATACCCCGGCCCGGTGTCGGCAACGGCGTTCTCCGTTTTCATTCCCGGCAAGTCGTACTCCTGAAAAGTGACGCCCACCGACCGCAGGGATGCGACCACTGCGTGGATATCGGAAACGTGGATCCCAAGCACCGTGTGCTTGCCCGACGACGGCTCCGCCGATTGATACACCAGGAACCGCGTTCCTCCTCCGGCGGAATAGATGATCCCGGCCGGCGTCTCCATCTCCGGGACGTAACCGAGCACGCCTTCGTAAAACGCCTTCGCCGCCACGAGGTCCGTTACGGGAATCGTCGTGTGGACCGGATACTGCGACAGCATCAGCGCATGAATCCCGGCGAGGTCGAGGGTTTCGCCGGCGGCTCGATCTGGCGCGGAAGCGCGATCCCGGTGATCTCGCGGAGATCGATCAAGACGTACGGCGTGTCGGCTTGCAGCGCCATGTCCTTGTGCTGAATGAGCATCTGCTCGTCGTGAACCCAGACGACCACGCCGGTCAGCCAGCCGGCCCCGCCGCGCAACGCGATCGATACCGGATCGCCCTCGTGAATCTCTTCAGACAATTTGCGTGCCATGTCATCCTCTCTGCGTCCGAAACCATTCAATTGTTCGCGCAATTCCCTCTTCCGGCGCAACTTGCGGCTCCCAGCCGAGCAATGTTCGCGCCCGCGTAATGTCGGGACGGCGCACGTTGGGATCGTCGACCGGACGCGGCAAGAACTCGATCGAAGAAGACGACCCCGTGAGCTTGATGATCAGCTGCGCCATCTCCAAGACGGTCATCTCGATCGGGTTCCCGATGTTCACCGGGTCGTGCTGCGACGATGCCAGGAGCCGGATGAATCCCTGGATCTCGTCGGTGACGTAACAGAACGAACGCGTTTGCGAGCCGTCGCCGTGGACCGGAATCGCAGCGCCGTCCAACGCCGCCGAGATGAACTCCGGAATTGCCCGGCCGTCCGCAGGTCGCATCCGCGGCCCATAAGTGTTGAAAATCCGCACGATCCGCGTATCCAGGCCGTGCGTCCGGTGATACGCCATCGTCATCGCCTCGGCGTAGCGCTTCGCCTCGTCGTACACGCCGCGCGGACCGATCGGGTTGACGTGGCCCCAGTACGTCTCCGGCTGCGGATGCACTTGCGGATCTCCGTAGACTTCCGACGTCGACGCCAGCAGGTACCGGGCACCCTTCGCTTTCGCCAGCCCCAACGTGTTGTGCGTCCCGAGCGCACCGACTTTGAGCGTCGGAATCGGATGCATCAAGTAATCCACCGGTGACGCCGGCGACGCGAAATGCAGTACCGCGTCCACGACACCATCCACGAAAACGCCCGAAGACACGTCGGCATGCTGGAAGGAAAACCGCGAGGAAGATCCAGCGAGCATGTCGACGTGCTCGGAGCGGCCTGTGATGAAATTGTCGACACACACGACCTCGTGACCGTCGGCAAGCAACCGCTCACAGAGGTGTGATCCGAGAAAACCGGCTCCGCCGGTGACGACGACTCTCATGTCGCAGGCAGGATACAAGGCGGCGCGGAGGACGAACCCGGACTCTTCCCCGCAATCCGAAACCCACGGCAGGACGTGACCCGGAACGCGACGAATCGAGCGGCATGAAGAAGATCGCGTTGGCGCTGTCCGTCCTCGCGCTGGTCATTCCGCTGCGAGCGACGGCCGACGGGGAGCCGCGCACCGGCTACATCGGCTCGCACGGTCAATACCAGGCAACCGGACCCGGTCACTTCGTCGCAGCGGTTGCGGCCCCTTTCACGATCCAGGCGTCGAACGACGGCGGCTTCACGTGGCACGTGCTGGCCTACGAGACCGAGCCGGGACCGTACTCCGGTGCGCTCGAGACCGAAAACGGAGAGCTGGTCGAGGTGGACGTGCAGTGCGTCAACTGCGGCTGCAATGAGATCATGAGTCCGTGCGACTTCCAGCGCCCCGGCATCGTCGCCGCATTCAACGATTCACCGGAAGCGCCCTAACCGCTCGCATCTTCGGCGCGGTCATACCGACCGCTAATATCGCGCGACATGACCTCTCGCCTCTTGGGCCTGCGCGAACGAAACGTTGTTGCGGCTGCGGCATTCGCGCTTCTGTGCATCGAACGCATGAAGCTGATCATGCGCGGCGTCCCAATCGGCCCCGACGAGATCGTCTATTCGGGCATGGCATACAGATGGCTGGGGCGGATCCCGAAAACGTGGGCATTCGCACCGAACCGTTCGCGTGGAATTGCCCTCATCATCACACCCTTGTATTGGGTGAAGCACACGATAGGCGTTTTTCACCGTGTGTCGTTCGCGCTGCTGAGTCTCGCTCTCGTCGGTGTCACCTATCTCATCGGCCGCCGCTTTCTTGGGCCCGCCGTCGCCGCAATCACCGCGATGGCTTTCGGGCTGTTCCGAGTGAACGTCTTCACATCGATCCAACTGCTTCCGGACGTGCCGGCCGCGCTCGTGGTCTCGCTTGCATTTTTGACGTATTGGCGTGCGGTCGTCGACGGTGATGGTTGGCTCTGGCCGATCGGCGCATTTCTCGGAATGGCCTTCTTCTTCAATCCTGCATTCAGCTTTCTTGCGGGATTTGCCATTGCCGTCGATTTCCTCATCGGTCACCGGCGAGAGATACTCAGCAAACGAGTTGCCTTGACCGCAGGAGCGATGGGAATCTTCCTCGGTCCGTATTTCATTCGAGCATGGATCGATCACGGCAGCCCTTTCACCGTGGTGTCCAAATCGCTCGCCGGGAGCGCGAAGCTCGGGGGGCCGCTGCCCGGCCAGGCGCCAGGCTACGTTCAGTACGCCCGCTGGTTTTTCGACGGACGAACTCTGTTCGGTCCAGTCATCGGAGCCTTCGTCATCGCGGGGTTCATATTGCTTATCGTGTCAGCGGTGCGCAGCCGGCCGATTCCGCGCAAACACGCCACCGCGATCATCGCCTGGCTTGTGATTCCGTCCGTGGGAATGGCGCTGTTGTTCCATGCCGAAGGACGCTTTCTCATGGTGGCGTATCCCGCGTTCTTTCTGACGGTCGGTGTGGTCGTCAAAGCTCTCGCCACAGTCCACGCGAAGATCGTTTTGGCTGCGGCGTTGATCGGCCTCGCGCTCTTTGGTGTCAACCAATACCGCAATTCGGAATCGAATCTGTTGTCGTACAACATTGCCTACGGTCCCCGACACAAGACCGTCCTCGCCGTTCGCGCGCAGGCGACGCCGCCGTGCCGCATCTTTGCCTTCACGCCGGTTCTCTTCGAAATGTTCACGCCGTGTACGGCGTCCGGGTATTCAGAAGACGCCGCGGAGCTCGAGCGCCTTTCGGCGAATGTGACGACGTACTACGTCGAGTTCGGCGCTGGCGAACGAAACGCAAAGCCTCCCCCCTACCTGCACGAGTACCTCGATTCCCACGCGGTCCAGAGCCTCGTCGTGGCCAATCGCCGCCGAAATCGTGTCGTGCGCGTGTACGTCTATACCGGCTGAAATCGCCCCTTTCATCAAATCAGGGAATTCGGTAGAATCGGTACATTCGGTACCGCGTTCGACCGGCCTGCCGGGAGGTGGCGATGCGCGTCAGGATGCTGCTCGGAGCCGTACCGCTCGTGCTGGTTTTCTCGCTCGCTCCGCCGGGTCAGACGGCGACCGCGATCTGCGTCGTGCCCAACGGCGGCCTCAATCCGCCGTCGTACCACCACAACTGCCGCTACACGGCGACGGGTCCGGGCTGGTACGTCGCGCCGACGGTGAACGCATGGCGCATCATGGCCTCCGACGACGGCGGCTTCACGTTCACCGTGCTCGCCGAGCAACTCCGCCCGGGACATCCCGAAGCCGGCATGCTCGCAACGACCGTCGGTCAGATCATCGACGCGAGCATCGGTTGCGGCCCGGCAATCCCCATGGTGGACGATTGCAGCATGGAAGGTGTCGGCGTTCTGGCCAGCGGCAGTAACTCGCCTTAACGCCCCACACCTTCGTAATCGAACCCGGCTTGGCGCAGCGTGTGCGCGTCGAGGAAGTTGCGCGCGTCCACGATCGCCGGCGTTGCCATCACGGAACGCAGCCGCTCGAAATCGAGCCAGCGGAACTCGTTCCACTCGGTGAGGAGCACGACACAGTCGGCGTCGTGCGCAGCTTCAATCGGTCCGGGCGCGCGCTCGAGCCCCGGCACCAGCGAGTAGCCGTGATCCGCCGCCGCCGGATCGTACGCGACGATCGACGCACCCCCGGCGGCGAGATCGTTCAACACTGCGATCGCCGGTGAGTCGCGCACGTCGTCGGTATTCGGCTTGAACGACAGGCCCCATGCGGCGATTCTCTTGCCGTCCAGGCCGCCGAGCATGCGCTCGACCTTGCGCACGATCACGCGGTGCTGCTCGTCGTTGACGTCCAAAACGCCCCGTAGCAAGTGAAAGTCGTAGCCGTTCTGCTCGGCGACGCGGATGAGTGCCTTGCAGTCCTTCGGGAAGCACGACCCGCCGAAGCCCGGTCCCGGGCGCAAGAACTCGAACCCGATGCGCGCGTCGTAACCCATGCCGAGCGCAACGTCTTTCACGTCGGCGCCGACGCCATCGCAGATGTTCGCAATCGCGTTGATGAACGAGATCTTCGTCGCGAGAAAAGCGTTGGAGGCGTACTTGATCATCTCCGCGGTTTCCGGCTCCGTGATGATCAACGGAGCGCCGAGCGGCCGGTACAGATCGGTCAGCAAACCGGCGGCACGATCGTTGCGCGTGCCGATGACGACGCGGTCCGGGTGCATGAAGTCGAAAACCGCCGAGCCTTCGCGAAGGAACTCGGGGTTTGACGCAACGGCGAACTCGATCTGGGCCGGAACACGCTCCCGGATGATGCGCTCGACTCGGAGGTACGAGCCGACGGGGATCGTCGATTTGTTGATGATGACCTTGAAGTCGGCGATGTGCGCTGCGATGTCGCGCGCGGCAGCCTCGACGTAGGTCAGGTCGGCCGAGCCATCTTCGGCAGGCGGCGTCGGCACGCAGATGAAAACGAACGTGGCCGGCTCGACGGCTTCGCCGAGATTCGTCGTGAATCGCAGGCGCCCGGCCTCGATGCCACGTGCGACGACGTCGTCCAGCCCCGGCTCGTGGATCGGCACCGTACCGCTTTGCAGCTTGGCGACCTTTTCGGCAACGACGTCCACGCACATCACGTCGTGCCCGAGATCGGCGAGGCACGCGCCGGATACCAACCCGACGTATCCGGTCCCGACAACGGCGATCTTCACTTTGGAATCTCCTTTCGAAACGGCCCCGGTAGAGTAACCCGCCGAAGCGGCAACTGGGAGGGATTCGCGTGCGAGTTTTGATCACCGGCGCCACGGGATTCGTAGGGCGGCACCTCGTCGCCGAATGCGCGACCGCCGGCAACGATGTGACCGGTACCGCTCGCGAAGAGGACGCGCCCGATTGGCTCGAGCACTACGCTCAGATCGACATCACCGGCGGCGATCTCGAGAGCCTCGTCGCGCGCGTCAAGCCCGAAGTCGTGTATCACCTCGCGGCGCAATCCTCGGTCGGACGATCGTGGGACGATCCGATCGGTACCTTGCAGACAAATGTCATCGGCACCGCGCGCCTGCTCGCGGCGATCGAAGCCGCAGCGCCGGACGCGAGCGTCGTGGTCGTCGGATCCGCCGACGTGTACGGCGCGCAGGACGGCAGCCCGATCCGTGAGGACGCCGTGGTGCGGCCTCAGAGCCCGTATGCGGCGTCTAAGGCTGCCTGTGAGGCTCTCGCTGCGTCCTGGGCGCACGGACGCGGCGTGCGCGTCGTGGCGACGCGCTCGTTCTCGCAGCTTGGGCCCGGACAGCGCAGCGGGTTCGCGCTCGCGGATTGGGCGTCCGCCGTCGCGCGCGCCGTGAAAGAGGGCGGTGGCGTGGTCGAAGCCGGCGACATCGATGTCGTGCGCGACTACATCCACGTGCGCGACGCCGCACGGGCGTATCGCGTGATCGCGGAGGGGGGCGAGCCGGGCGGCGTCGTCAACGTGTGCTCGGGAAGCGGGAGCCGGCTCGGTGATCTTCTCGACCGGCTGATCAAGCTCGCCGGCGTCGACGTGGAGATCCGCCGGACGCATCACCGTCCCGCCGACATTCGCCATCTCGTCGGAGACAACTCGCGCCTCAGCGCGCTCGGGTGGGAACCGGTGCATACGATCGAAGAAGGCTTGCAAGAGATGCTCGATGAGCACCGGTAACGAAACATGGGAGGATCCACCGTTGTGCGGCGGATCCTCCCAGCTGCGTCGTATTTCTTTTATGAGACCTTGACGTACTTGGACGCGCTGTAGTTGCCGACGTAGTAGGACGTCGTGTACGGGACGTACACACGGTAGTACCGCGTGCCGCGCGCCGTCGGCTTGTACGAGATCGCGTAGTGGCTCTTCGAGTCGAGGTACCGGTAGGTCAGGTTCGACCACGTGCCGTTCGAGTTCTTGATCTGGAGGTAAGCCCGCTTGCCGTATTGGTTCGGGCTCACGTATCCGCTGAACGTCACGTACCTGCCGTAGGTGATCGAGCTCGCACTTTGCGAGATCGAGACGATGACCTTGGCAAGCACCGTCGTCGCCGAGCTCGTCACGCTCGCGAGCGTCGCTTCGCCGCCGAACACCGCGCGGTACTGCGTACGCTTGACGATCTTCGCGTTGTACGCGTAGGCGCCGGACGAGTTCGTGGTGACGGTGTACAAGTTGCTCCAGCTGCTCGTCCCGTACGGCAGCTGCTGAATCGTCACGCGCTTGCTTGCAAGAGCGGCGCCGCCTGCCTTGAGCGTTCCGCTGAGGCGGACCGTCGAGCCGTAGTTGACCGAGCTTGCGCTGCGAGCAATCGTGAGCGTCGGGAGCTGCTTGATCACGAACGTGCGTCCCGCGGATACGGGGCTGACGTTGCCGCCGGCGTCGGTCGCGCTCACCGTCACGGTGTGCGAACCGAGACCGAGGTCGGCGACGTTCACGCTCCATGCGCCGTTGGAACCGGTGATCGCGGTCGCCTTCGGCGTGGAGTCGCCTTCGAAGACGTTGACCGTGAGGCCGGCCTCGTTCGAGGTGCCGCTGATCGTTGCGTTCAGCGTGTCGAGGCTCGTGATGAGCGTTTGGTTTTGTGTCGGTGACGTGATGGCCGGGACGTCCGGGGCTTCCGTGTCGACCGTCCACGTGAGGTGGGTGTCGGTCGTCATCGGGTCCGGAGATGTCGCGCCCTTCGCATTGCTGATCGAGATGTGGTTCTCACATCCGGTCGGAACGCTGCACACACCGTCGGGTGTCGTTGCGTTGCCCTGCCATTTCGTGGCGTCGGTGTTCTGGTACCCGTTCGTGTGGTCACTGTCCGCAATCGCGGCAATCGCTTTGTCGTTGTAGCCATTCAGGCTGTCCTGACCATAGGTCACGGTCGGAGAGGCCGACGTGTCCATCGGCTCGCTGAACGTGAGCGTCATCACGGCAGCGTTCGTGTTCTGACCGGTCGGCGTGACGCTGAGTGCGACCGGGGACGCCTTGTCGGACACGGCGGCGGCGAGCAGCGTGACGGCCGAGGACGGGTTGTTGAGCGCGTCCTTCACTGCGCCGACCGACGTCGCGAGGTCCTTCGCCTCGGTGCCGTCGATACCGCCATCGATCGAGACGTTGACCGTCTTCGGGTCGGTGTTCACGACGTGGGCATTGGTTGCCGGCGTCTGGGCAGCGTCCTTGTCGACGAGGAACTTGCTCGCGTTGGCCGCGACCGTGTCCGAGACGACGTCCTCACTGAACGTGAAGTCCGCCTGGTCGATGCGACCGTCGGCGTTCGTGTCGTAGACGGTTCCGCCGACGAGGGCCGGACCGGCGCCGTCGACCGCGTTCAGGCTGGTTGCGCCGAGGAGGTTTGCGGCGAGGTCCTTAACCGGCACCTCTCTCGCACCCGTCGGTACTGTGTACGCGACCGGCGCTGCCTTGTCCGTATC
>JAIVGO010000011.1 GCA_020201525.1 Actinomycetota bacterium
GTCATGAACTTGCGTGAGCAGCCGGGCGAGACGGCACATTTGAACGCGCGCGCTCACGTCGAGGCGCTGACGGCGCACTCCCCTGGGCTCCGTCTCGCCGCGGTTGTTGCCCACAACGGAAAGCCCGCCGGCCCTCATCCGTTGCGCGTCGAGCCGGCCGACATCGCGCCGGTTCCGTTGATCCAAGCGGACTTGGCGAGCGGCGGCCTTCACGATCCGGAAAAGCTTGCGACCGCCTTGAAAACTGTTCTATGACCTTTTCTCGTGACGTCCGTGACGAGCTGGCGCGCCTTCGCGCACCGCGCGCATGCGATGCACGCGCGGAGCTGATCGGCATGGCGCGTGCCGGTGGAACGCTGCACTTGCTTCCCGGGGGCGCACGCGCGTTCGAGATCGACGCCGAAGATCCTGCGGTCGTGCGCAAAGCGTACGCCGCTTTGGTCCGAGTGCAGGCAGCCTCTTCCGTCGAGGTGCGGCTCTTCGAGCCGGGACGTGGACGACCCAAAGCGCGCTTCGTCGTCCGCGCGGAAGGCGATATCGCAGCGGGGCTCATCGAAGCCGGAGTGCTGGATACCGCCGAAAGGCCGGCTGAGGCCCCGCGCCGCGCGCTCACGCGGCGATGCGACGTTTCCGCGTTTTTGCGTGGAGCGTTTCTGGTGCGCGGAAGCGTGAGCGATCCGCGCGCGCCCGCACATCTCGAGCTGCGACTGCCGAATCAAGCCGACGCGGCGGTCGTCACCGCGATGCTCGACCGTCTCGAGGTTTCGTCCTCGGTGCGCGACCACAAGGCGGCGGCCGTCGTCACGATCAAGGGAACGACCGACGCCGGCCGATTGCTGGCGGCGATGGGCGCACATCACAGCTACCTCGATTGGGAGGAAGGAACCGTTTGGAAGAGCGTGCGCGGCGAGGCAAACCGGCTCGCAAACTGCGACACTGCGAACGCACACCGCACGGCGGTTTCGGCGCTCGTTCAGCGTTCCCACATCGAGTCGCTTACCTCGAGCGGCACGCTCGATCATTTGCCGCGCGTGTTGCAGGAAGCAGCCTCTTTGCGCCTCGAGCATCCGCAAGCGCCGCTCGACGAGCTCGCGCGCTTGTCTCGCCCGCCCGTTACGAAGGCGGCGATGGCAGATCGTTTTCGCCGGTTGGGGAGGCATGCTGCGTCGCTGGTAGGCTAGAGAAATAACGAGCTATTTCCGTCGAGGAGGACCTCTCATGACCGTCAAGATCGGCATCAACGGCTTCGGTCGAATCGGGCGCAACTTCTTGCGCGCCGCGAAGAAGCAAGGAGCCAAGATCGAGATCGTTGCCGTGAACGATCTCACCGATCCGAAGACGCTTGCCCACTTGCTGAAGTACGACTCGGTCCACGGCCGTTTCGACGGTGAAGTACAAGCGACGGCAAATGGTTTGGTGATCGACGGCAACGAGATGCGCGTCCTCGCCGAGCGCGATCCGGGGGCGCTCCCATGGAAAGATTTCGCCGTCGACATTGTCGTTGAGTCGACCGGCCTCTTCACCGACCGCGCGAAAGCCGAATTGCACATGAGCAAAGGCGGCGCGAAGAAAGTCATCATCAGCGCACCGGCCAAGGGCGAGGACGGAACGTTCGTCATCGGCGTCAACGACGATCAATACGACCCGGCGAAGCACAACATCATCTCGAATGCTTCGTGCACAACGAACTCGGTCGTCCCGATGGCCAAAGTGCTGCGGGACGCTTTCGGTATCGAGAAGGGCTTTCTCACGACTGTGCACGCGTACACGAACGATCAGAACCTTCTCGACTTGCAGCACAAGGATCTGCGTCGCGGTCGCGCGTCGGCGATCAACATCGTCCCTGCCTCGACGGGTGCGGCCAAGGCCGCCTCGCTCGCCATCCCAGAGCTGAAAGGCAAGCTCGATGGGATGGCCTTGCGCGTTCCGGTTCCCGACGGGAGCGTGAGCGACCTCGTCTGCATCCTGGACCGCGAAGTCACCGTCGACGAAGTGAATTCGGCTTTCGAGAAAGCGGCGACCGACGGGCCCCTCAAAGGAATCATCCGGTATACCGAGGATCCCATCGTATCGAGCGACATCGTCGGCGATCCGCACTCGTGCATCTTCGACGCGCTGTCGACGATGACGATCGGCAGCCTCGTAAAGACGATCGGCTGGTACGACAACGAGTGGGGCTATTCCAACCGCCTCGTCGACCTCGTCGAGCTCGTCGGCCAGAAGCTCTAGCAGCCGTGAAGCTCCGCACGCTCGACGACCTCGACGTCGCCGGGAAGCGCGTGCTGCTGCGCGCGGATTTCAACGTCCCACTGAATGACGGTGAGATCGTCGATGACATGCGCATTCGCGCGACACTCCCGACGATCGCAGCGCTTCGCGAACGCCGCGCATCACAGGTCATCGTGTGCTCGCACCTCGGACGTCCGAAGGGCAAGCCGGATCCTGCATACACGCTCGCCCCGATCGCCGACCGATTGACGGAGCTTCTGAACGTGGCGGTGCCTCTTGCAGAGACCCCCCTCGGCCCGGTTGGTCCGGGCGCTCCAATCTTTCTCTTGGAAAATCTCCGATTCGATCCTGGAGAAGAGGCGAACGAACGGGAATTTTCCGATCGTCTTGCCTCTCTCGGTGATCTGTACGTCGATGATGCGTTCGGCGCCGCTCATCGTGCGCATGCGAGCGTTGTCGGTCTCGCCGAACGCCTTCCGTCGGCAGCCGGCCTGCTTTTGCAAAAGGAAGTGAGTGTTCTCTCGCACTTGCTTGAAGATCCCGCCCGCTCGTTTCTCGCAATCGTCGGCGGCGCGAAAGTTTCGGACAAGCTCCCCGTGCTGTCGAAGCTTCTCGAGCACGTCGACCGGCTCGCCATCGGCGGCGCCATGTGCTTCACGTTTTTCGCCGCCCAGGGTTTCGGGGTGGGCCGATCGCTCATGGAGCCCGACCAAGTCGACGCGGTGCGAACGCTCATGCACACAGCAGGGGACCGCTTGCTGTTACCCGTCGACGTGGTCGTGGCCGAAAAGCCGGAACCAGGCGTCGTGACGCGGACCGTCCCGATCGATGCGATCCCCGAAGACCTCGCCGGGTACGACGTCGGCTCGCAAACGTGCCGCAACTACGTCGACGCGATCCGCGCTTCGGCGACCGTGTTTTGGAACGGCCCGATGGGCGTGTTCGAGGTTTCCGAGTTCGACGGCGGTACGCGCGCGGTCGCGGCGGGGATTGCGAAAGGCTCCGCGTTTTCCGTCGTCGGTGGCGGGGACAGCGGCGCCGCGCTCGAAAAGTTCGGCTACGTCGACGAGGTGGACCACGTCTCTACGGGCGGCGGCGCTTCGCTCGAATTCCTCGAGGGCAAAACGCTGCCGGGCCTTGTACCTCTATTGGTCTAGTCGCCTGGAATAGCTCGCCGGGGCTATGCATGCCGATCTGGCGCTCCTCGCATAGGATTTCGCGCCATGACGACACGGAAACCGTTTATTTGTGGCAACTGGAAGATGCATAAAACCCACCTCGAGGCGATCGCCCTCGTGCAGAAGGTCCACTATCTATTGCGTCCTCAAGATCACGATGCCGTCGAAGTCGGCGTCGCGCCGGCGTTCACGGCGCTTCGCAGCGTTCAAACCGTTATCGAATCCGACAACATGCCGATCAGCCTCGGTGCGCAAAATTGCCACTGGCAAGACCACGGCGCTTTCACCGGTGAAGTGTCACCCGGCATGTTGGCAAAGCTGAAATGCCAGTATGTGATCGCCGGGCATTCCGAGCGCCGTGCGCTTTTCGGCGAGACCGACGAGACGGTGAACAAGAAAGCGAAAGCGATCTTCGCCGCCGGCATGACGCCGATCGTCTGCATCGGCGAGAGTCTCGAGCAAAAAGACGCAGGGCTGACCGAAGAGATCGTCGGCACGCAAGCGCGCGCATCCCTGGCGGGTCTCACTAGCGAGCAACTCGGTCAATTAGTGATCGCATACGAACCGGTGTGGGCGATCGGCACCGGGCGAAACGCGCTCCCCGAAGACGCGAACCAAACGATCGCGCTCATCCGCAAGATCGTCGGCGAGCTCGGCGGTGCGCCCGCGGCCAATGCGGTTCGCATTCAATACGGCGGAAGTGTAAAAGCCGCGAACATCGCGAGCTTCATGGCGATGCCCGACATCGACGGCGCGCTCGTCGGCGGCGCGTCGCTGGATGCCGAAGAGTTCGCGCTCATCGTCCGCTACCGCGGTGACTGATGGGCAACAACGTGCACTCCTGCAGTTGGCCGACAGGCCGTTCAATTCATGGGGCCCAACGATTTCTCAGATCTGACACAAAAGAGATCAGATCTGAGAAATCTTCCGGGTCATCTGTCCATGCCGCACGGCCCGCACGAAGGGTGTCGCAAGCATGAACAGCATCATCTACACGATTTTGGACGGCCTCGGTGACGATCCGTGTGAAGAGCTCGACGGACGAACGCCCCTCGAAGCCGCCCACACGCCGAACCTCGACGCGCTCGCCCGAAAGGGTCGCAACGGGTACGTGTACACCGTCGGCAAAGGCATCGCACCGGAATCCGACATCGCCGTGTTTGCCATGCTGGGATACGACCCGCGTCAATATCACTCGGGACGAGGACCGCTCGAAGGGCTGGGCTCAGGCATGGACGTCCGGGACGGCGATCTTGCCTTCCGCGTCAACTACGCAACCGTCGAAAGCAACATGAAGATCGTCGACCGTCGCGTCGGCCGTGACCTCACCAGCGAGGAAGCCAAGAAGCTTGCAGACGAGGTGAACGCGAAGCTGAAGCTGTCCGGTGCGAGCGCCGAGCTGAAGGCGACCGTCGAGCACCGCGGTGTCGTCCTCATCCGCCGCGACGGGGGACCGCTCAGCGCGGAAGTTACCAACACCGACCCCGCGTACGCCCGCGAAGGTGCGCTCGGTGTGGCGAAGCTCACGTTCGAGCCGTACGTTCAGCCGTGCGAACCGCTTCCCGGTCACGAAGACGACGAGCGTGCCCGCGCCGCCGCCGATCTCACGAACGAGTGGGTGAAACGCTCGCATGAGATCCTCGACGCAAGTGACGTGAACGCGCAGCGCAGGAAAAGGGGCAAGCTTCCCGGCAACGTCATCCTTATGCGCGACGCCGGGGACCACCTCCCGAAGCCTCCGAGCTTCGAAAGCCGCTACGGGGCACGGTGGGGGTGTTTCGTCGAGATGCCCGTCGAGCGAGGAATTTCCCTCGTGCTCGGTATGGGCCAGGTCGAGGTGCCGATGAAAGGTGCCGGCACGTTCGAGGAGCAGTACGGCGCCTGGGCCGAAACCGCGCTCGAGGCGATCGCGGAATACCAAGGCCTCTACATCCACATCAAGGGCCCGGACGTACCGGCCCACGACGGTCGCGCCGAAGACAAGCGAGACGTCATCGAGGCCATCGACGCTGCGTTCTTCGGAACGCTGCTCCCGGCTGCACCAAAGAACGTCATACTCGCAGTGACCGCGGACCACTCAACGTCGTGCCCCAAGAAGGCTCATACCGACGACCCGGTGCCGCTGGTCATCGCCGGCCCTGGAGTGGGAGAGGACGCCGTGATGACGTTCGGGGAGACGGCCAGCAAAAAGGGGTCGATCGGCCTCGTGCAGGGCGTCGACATCATGCCCCGGCTGATGGAGCTCGCTCGCGGATAGCCCGGCTCAGAATCGCAGGTCGTATGCGGTATCTGGTCGCCGGGGGTTACCTTGCGCCCGAGCGGCCCTGTGATATTGTCGCCCCCGGTGTGGGGGTGGACAGTTTGAAAACCCACCGAAAGCGTCCTTCACGCTTTTCGGGAACGGAACGCATCCCAGCCGTCCTGATGAACGGACGATCTCCACCGGCTTCCCCACCAAACGGTCGCGGGCCATGACACAGCCCGAGACTGCGCTCTGACCGTTTCGAAAGGAGGCACGACTTGGACGCACTGAAGCAGAGCACTCCGGTTCGGGTGTTCCTGTTGCTGTTTGCCGTCGCGATCTTCACCGCGGCATGCGGCGGCGGGGGTGGAACTTCCGGAGAAAGGATCAAGGGAGGCACGATACGTGTTGAGGAGAGCGAGCCGGACTCGCTGGACGCCAACACGGCAGACGACTCCGAGCAGATCGTGATCGAGCACCAGCTCTACCGCGGTCTCGTGGACTACAACAACACGACCGCCAAGGTTCAACCGGCCGTCGCGGAGAAGTGGGACGTCAACGCGAACGCAACCGAATTCACGTTCCACCTTCGCAAGAGCGCCGTTTTCTCCAACGGTGAGCCGTGTGACGCTCAAGCATTTGTTCGCGGTTGGAGTCGCGCAACCTCGAAGGCGCTTGCTTCGCCGGTCGCGTACCACGCAGCCGGGATCAAGGGCTTTGCCGACCAGCAGTCGGGCAAGACGACGACGCTTTCCGGCATCGAAGCAGTCGACGCGACTACCTTCAAAGTGACGCTGGCCGCTCCGGACGGAGACTTCGTCGTCCGCACCGGTCACCCGGTCTTCTCGCCTGCACCGAAGGAAGAGACGATCGCAGGCCAGAAGCCGTCGTGGGCAGAGAACCCGATCGGCAACGGCCCGTTCATGATGAAGGAAGCGCAGAAGCACAACCAAGTCATCTCGCTGGTCCCGAACCTGAAGTACTACGGTGCCAAGCCGTTTGCCGCGGAAGTGGATTACAAGATCATCGCGGACTTCGACACGGCATACACCGACTTCACCCGCATCCCGCCGGAGAAGTTCAAGGAAGCCAAGGCTGCGAACCCCGGCAAGTACATCATCCGTCCGACGGCGGGTATCAACTACATCTCGCTGAACATTCTGAACGGAGCCGACAAGAACGCCGACTTCCGTAAGGCTGCGAGCCTCGCCGTCGACCGGCAAGCAATCTCGAACGCCGCTTTCTCCGGCCTGAACGTTCCGGCAACCGGCATCATCCCGCCGGCGCTGCCCGGGTACCGCAAGCCGGACGCGAGTGGCGTCGGCCCGTGCAAGTTCTGCCGCTACGACCCGACGCAGGCCAAGCAGCTGTTCACGTCTTCGGGCGTGAGCAAGACGACGCCGATCCTGCTGAGCTTCAACGGCGGAGCGGGTCACGAAATCTGGATGCAGGCGGTTGCGAAGCAGCTGGAGACGAACCTCGGCGTCAAGACGAAGCTCGAGGCGTTCCAGCCATTCAGCAAGTTCATCACGTTCCGCAACGGTGCGGCGGCCAACGGCCTCATGCGTAATGCGTGGGGCATGGACTACCCGACGCCGGACAACTTCCTGTACCCATTGTTCGACTCGCGTTCCGACTCGATCAAGGCCGGCGGAGACAACTCCACGCACTACAACAACCCGGCCTTCGACAAGCTGATCGACCAGGCCCGAGCGGAAACCGACACGGCGAAGCGTCTGAAGAACTACCAGGACGCTGAGGACCTCGTCCTCGCGGACATGCCCGTCATCCCTATGTGGTGGCGTACGCAGTTCCGTCTCGCCGCGCTCGACAAGTGGGGCGGCCTCGCGATGAACGCTTTCGAGGAGCCGACCGTTGAAACCGCCTTCTTGAAGAAGGCATCGACGTAAGGAAATAACGGGAGTTCGAGAGGGTCCGCGAAGTGGCGCGGACCCTCTCGCTTCCCGGCCTGGTGCTACAATTCGTCCCCCGCAGGAGCAGGATCGAAAAGGGGTGAGGCCCGGTGGGCCGGTTCATCATTCGGCGGTTGCTTCAGATGATCCCCGTCGTTTTCGGGGCGACTCTGATCCTTTTCGTGATGCTCTTCGCGCTCGGCAACCCAATCGATAGCATCGGCGGCGAGCGAAATCTCGATCGGAGTGTCCGCCAGACCATCATCGACAAGTACCACCTCGACGACTCGCTCCCGAAGCAATACATCAGCTACATGGGCAATCTGGCCAAGGGCGACCTCGGCGAATCGATTCTGCAGCGGCGCCCGGTGAAGCGAATCCTCGGCGACGGTATGCCGTGGTCGCTGAAGCTGGCTCTTACCGCGATTGCAATCGAGACCTTTTTCGGCATCGTCGCCGGGGTTATCTCCGCAGTGAGGCGATACAGCTTCCTCGATGTGTTTACGACCATTGGGACGAGCGTGCTCGTTGCTATTCCTGTTTTCTGGCTCGGCCTTATGTTGCAATTGTTATTCGGCGTGTTCTTACGCAACACTTTCATCCACTTACCCGTGTCGGGAGTAGACGCCGGGTGGCGGAGCTTCATCCTTCCGGCTCTGACTCTCGCCAGTGTTTTCACGGCAATCACCGCGCGTCTCACTCGCACGACGATGCTCGAGGTCATGCGCCAGGATTACATCCGCACTGCCGCCGCGAAGGGGCTGCCGGAACGGACGATCGTCTATAAGCACGCGCTCCGCAATGCGATGATCCCCGTCATCACCAACATCGGCCTGGACTTCGGATCTCTCATCGGCGGCGCGATTCTTACGGAGACGGTGTTCAGCTGGCCCGGCATCGGTCGCGAGCTCGCGCTGGCGGTGCTCCGAAAAGACAATCCGATCGTCATCGGCGGAACGATCATCTTGATCATGGCCTTCCTCCTCGTAAACTTGCTCGTCGACATCTCGTACGGCTTTCTCGATCCCCGAATCAGGTACGACTAGGAGCACCCGTGGCCAAAGACATGAAACGAGGCGCTACAGATATGCCACCGGTCGGCGCGATCAGCGACGAGCAGGTGGAGGATGTCCTGACGCCGGACCAGCAAACGATGGCCGGCACGGCCACCGCGATATCGACGAGTGCAGGAGTCCCGGCGTCGACGGCGGCCGGCGCGGAGGTCGCGCTCACTCTCTGGGGCGACGTCTGGCGGCGCCTGCGAAAGAACCGTTTGGCGATAATCGGCCTGGGTATCGTCGGAGTCCTCCTCATCACGGCTGTCTTCGCCCCGCTCATTGCGCCGTACGACACGAACGACCAGCGGATCGACGTCGCGAGCAGGTGCAGCGGTCCGTGCGCGCCGACGTTGAAGCACTGGATGGGAACCGACCAGCTCGGCCGCGACCAATTCAGCCGCATCGTGTACGGAGCGCGCGTCTCGGTCATCGTCGGGGTATTCGCAGTCGGTATCGCGCTCGCGCTCGGTCTCGCGCTCGGTGCGCTTTCTGGCTACTTCGGAGGCGCGATTGACGCACTGGTCATGCGAATAGCCGACGTTTTCTTTGCCTTCCCTTATGTGCTTGCTGCAATTGTGCTCATCATTGCCATCGGGCAAGGGGTGGGCAGCATCGTGGTCGCCATCGGAATCTTTGCGTGGGCCACGATCGCGCGATTACTTCGCGCTTCGATCCTGAGTACGAAGGAGACCGAGTACGTCGAAGCGGCGCGCGCGCTCGGCGCGAATCACTGGCGGATCATCACTCGTCATGTGATGCCGAACTCGATGGCTCCGGTCATCGTGTACGCGACGATTTTGATCGGTTCGGCAATCCTGACCGAAGCGGCGCTGTCTTTCCTCGGCATCGGGGTCGTCCCGCCGACGCCGGCATGGGGATACATGGTGAACGCCGGCAAGCCGTTCCTGACGACGCGCCCGTACATGATCATCTTCCCCGGCATCGCCATCGTGTTCACGGTACTCGGGTTCATCTTCCTCGGCGATGGCCTCCGGGACTCGATGGATCCCAGGCTCCGATAAGTGGCGGAAATCGTCGAAGCACCGGTGGGCGGAGAGGAAGCTACCTCCGCCCAAACACGGCTTCCGTTTGAATCTGCCGATTCCTTGCTCGTCGTGCGCGACCTCGTTGTTCACTTTCATACAGACTTCGGTGTCGTGAAAGCCGTCGACGGCGTGAGCTATTCGGTGAACGCGGGCGAGACGCTCGCGATCGTCGGCGAGTCCGGTTCCGGCAAGAGCGTGAATGCGTCTGCCGTGCTGGGCTTGGTTCCTCCGCCGGGCAAGGTGCACCGAGGCGAAATCATTTTCCAGGGCCAAGACATGCTGAAGCTCGACGATCAAAGGCTGCGCGAGATTCGCGGCAACCGCATCGGCATGGTGTTCCAGGATCCACTTACGTCCTTGAACCCTGTTTTCTCCGTCGGGGCGCAAGTGAGCGAGGCCGTCCAAATCCACGAGGGGCTTGCGCGCAAGGATGCGCGCGAGCGAGCGACCGAGCTGCTATCCATCGTCGGCATTCCACGCTCACGCGAGCGGTTCGACGACTATCCGCACCAGTTTTCCGGTGGCATGAGGCAGCGCGTGATGATTGCGATGGCCATAGCGATGAAGCCGGCGCTTTTGATCGCGGACGAGCCGACGACCGCGCTCGACGTCACCGTCCAGGCGCAGATCCTCGATCTCCTCGGCTCGCTGCAGCAAGAGTTCGGGATGGCGATGATCCTCATCACGCACGACCTCGGTATGGTCGCCGATCAGGCCGACACCGTGGCCGTCATGTATGCCGGAAGCATCGTCGAATACGGAACGGTCGACGACATCTACTACCGTCCGCTGATGCCGTACACGCTCGGGCTCATGGCGTCGGTCGCGCGCATGGACCAGGCGCGGAGTGGCCGTCTCCGGCCGATTCGCGGCCAGCCGCCGAGCTTGATCTTCCGGCCACCGGGATGCCCATTCCACCCGCGGTGCGATTACGCGCGCGAGGTGTGCTGGCAAGAGCAGCCGGAGCTGCTGGAGTACGACCAGCAGCATCTGGCTGCATGCCACTTTGCCGGCAATCTTCCGGAACCGATTCGAAAGGACGAGCCTTGAGCAACGAAGACACGCCGCGGAAGCGCACGCCTTCCGCAGCGAAGTCCGGTGCGCGCAAGAGCCCGGCGAAAGCGACGGCGCGCGCGAAGACGCCGGCCAAAGCCAAAACTCCGGTGAAGCGTGGTGCCGCGAGCCGCCCGGCGAAGAGCGCTGCCCCTCGTCCCTCGATACGCGAGATGAGCGGCGGCGCGACCGTGACCGACCCCGCACCGACGCAGCCTGCCGGGACATTCGGCGAGGAACTGCTCCGAGTCGAGCATCTCGTCAAGCATTTCCCGGTTCTTCGCGGCATCATCTTCAAGTCCAAGGTTGGCACGGTTCAGGCCGTCGACGACGTATCTCTGAGCATTCGCCAAGGGGAGACGCTCGGGGTCGTCGGCGAATCCGGTTGCGGAAAATCGACGACGGCCCGTACGGTCCTTCGGCTGCTCGAACCGACGTCGGGCGCCATCTATTACAACGGCCAGGACATCGTGAAATTCAACAAAGATCAGATGCGAAGGTTGCGCCGGGAGATGCAGATCATCTTCCAGGACCCTTTTGCATCGCTGAATCCGCGCATGACGGTTCGCAGCATCGTGTCCGAGCCGCTGGTCATTCACGGGATCTACGAGAAGTCCGGCGGCGCAAAGTACGTCGCGGATCTCCTCGAGCGTGTGGGCTTGAATCCCGAGCATGGGAACCGTTACCCGCACGAGTTCTCCGGCGGGCAGCGGCAACGAATCGGCGTCGCGCGCGCGCTTGCGTTGAAGCCGAAACTGATCATCTGCGATGAACCGGTATCCGCGCTGGATGTGTCGGTGCAGGCGCAGATCCTCAACCTTCTCGAAGACCTGCAAAACGAGTTCGGCCTGACGTACATGTTCATCGCGCATGACTTGTCGGTCGTCCGGCACATTTCCGACCGCGTTGCCGTGATGTACCTCGGCAAGGTTGTCGAGCAAGCCGATCGGGATACGCTGTACGAGCGCCCGATGCACCCGTACACGCAGGCGCTCATCTCGGCGGTTCCGATCCCGGATCCGCAAAAAGAGCGGGATCGCAAGCGGATCATCCTCGAAGGTGATCTTCCGAGCCCGCTCAACCCGCCGCCGGCATGTCGTTTTCACACGAGGTGCTGGAAGGCGCAGCAGATCTGCCGCGACGTGGAGCCGCCACTCGAGGACCACGGCAACGGCCACTTGGTTGCTTGTCACTTTGCAGAAGAGGCGAAGGTGTTGTGATGAAGCGAATCGGAGTTCTTGCCGCCGTCATGTTCGTCGTGCTGCTCGCATTCGGGACGACTGCGTTCGCTGCGTCTCACCGTTCGACCGGGCGAAACGTCGTCCTGGCGCAAGAGTCGCCGGCGGATTGCGGCGGCGGCGTGTGCACGGTCGACCAACCAACCGGGTTCGGCGGAGACGTCACGAACACCGGACCGGTGCATGATCCGCCCGGTCACACGATTCGGTCACTGTTGTCGATGGCGGTGATCGGCGCGTTGTTGGTGGCGTATCTGCGCTGGGCGCTTCAACGAGGAAAGACTCCCGCGTAAAACCACCTTCATGATCCGCCGCCCGGCCGTTCTTCTCCTAGCCGCGCTGTTGGCTGCGTGTCCTTCGGGTCCGGCGAAGCGGCGTCCGCTCGTCGTCGACAAGCCCGTGCGCGGCGGCGTCCTCAAAGCGCTCCTTTCGGAAGACGTCGACTTCCTCGACCCCCAGCGAGCCTCTGAGCCGGCGGCCGTCTCGCTCATGCACATCATGCATCGCGGACTGATGTCGTTCCCATCCTCGCTCGAAGCATCGGCCGGTGAGCCGGTGCCCGATCTCGCCGCCGCGCCCCCGACGATGAGCGCCGACGGACGGACGTATACGTTCACGGTGCGAACCGACGTGTCCTTCGGGCCGCCTGCGTCGCGCGCGCTCACGTCCGCGGACGTACGGGCAGGCATCATGCGGTTGATCGCTCCCGGCACCGTGTCCCCATATGCGCCCTATTTTCGAATCATCTCCGGTGCGACCGACTACTCGGCGCATCGGCGCCCGACCTTGACGGGAATCTCGGCACCGAATCCGACGACCGTCGTCGTCAAGCTGGACCGACCGAACAACGACCTGTTGTCGATCCTCGCCTTGCCGGCCGCCGCCGCCGTTCCGGCCGAAATCGCCGCACGCTCTACGCCGGCGAACATCTCGCCGTCGGGGCCGTACATGCTTGCGCCCGCCGACGGCTACGTTGCAGAAGAATCGATCCATCTCGTTCGCAACCCCGCATGGACGGCCGAAAGCGATCCGGTCCGCGGCGGTTATCTCGACGAAATTCGGATCACGATCGGTCGTACCGCCGATCAAATCCAGACGGCGCTCAGTCGCGGCAATGCGGATCTCTCTTTGGATGAACCGCCCGACCTTGCGTCGCCGGCGTCGAACCCACTTCTGCAGCCGCGTACGCATGTCGTTGCGAATGGCTGTCTGCGATATCTCTGGATGAACACGCGCATCAAGCCGTTCAACGACGTTCATGTTCGAGCGGCTGTTGCTTCTGCGGTTGACCGGGGACCGGTCCTCGGCGCCGCCGGCGGCGAACAAGCTGGCATCGTCACGTCGTGGCCGTTGCCGCGCACGGTAATCGGGTACGTAGCGCCGTCGGAGCCACCGCCGAGCCCGGATCCGCAATCCGCGCGCGCCGCATTGACGCGGGCACGCCTTCCCAGTGGCTTCACCACCCGCCTCGTCGTCGGCGACCGTCCCGTCGATGTCGCACAAGGCCAAGCGATCGTCGCGGCACTGGGCGCCGCTGGAATCGTCGTTCGCTTGCAGACGATGCCGATTGCGTCGCTGTACGTCGACGGGTACGAGCTTCCTTCGAAGAAAATTCCGATGGGCATAGCAACCTGGTGCGCCGACTGGAACGGTCTGGGCGGCCGCGCGATGCTGACGCCGCTTCTCGACGGCCGGACGATCGTTTCGCGCGGAAACAACAATTATGCGCAACTCAAGAGCCCGGCTATGAGCCGGCTCTTCGACGCGGCGGCCGTGGCGCCGCCGGCGCGCGCAGAGGAGGCATGGCGTGCGGCGGCTGCGCTCGTGGCGCGGCTTGCCCCGTGGGTTCCGCTGCTCGACCTGTCGGAGGCATCGTTGACATCGTCGCGGGTCGCGCGGTTCGTCGCGTCGCCGGCGTACCCCCGGGGTGACCTTGCATCGATCTCGCTGCGCCCGGACGCCGTGGCGCCGGCTCCCAGCGGGTCATAGCCCGGTGGAAGGCTCCCTGGTAGAATCCCCGCCCGATACCAATTCTCGGAGGCGTACGTGACCGCAGTTATCCTGGGCTTTCAGCTCACGTCGGCGATCTTGCTGATCCTTTTCATCTTGCTCCATGCAGGACGCGGCGGCGGCCTCTCGGAGATGTTCGGCGGCGGCATTTCGAGCGTCGGTGGCTCGACGATCATGGAGCGCAACCTGGACCGCATCACGGTCGTCACGGCGGTGGTGTTCGTCGTCTCGACGATCGCCCTCCACTTCCGGATCCGCCCGTAGGAGCATGACGCGGCGCCGCAGCGCCATCCTTGCACTGCTGATACTCGCGTCGGCGTGCACGGGCTCCAAGCCCCAAGCCAGGCCGACAGCGCCGGTCTCCGGCGGGACGTTGCATGTGGCGGTGCGGGATCTTTCCTCGCTCGACCCGTCGAAGGCATCGGGTAGGGGAGCAACGTTCGTGCTGGCGCAAGTCTTTCGCTCTCTCACCTCCATCGACAAGGACGGCGTGCCGGTGCCCGCGGGGGCGTCCAAGTGGATGGTTGCTGCGAACGGTTTGCAGTGGGACTTCACCATCGCGCCGGCGACTTTCCACAACGGCAAGCCGGTAGGCGCGGCCGACTTCAAGTTCGCCTTCGATCGCATCGCGCTGAAAATCACGCGTAGCGATGTGGCTTACCAGCTCGAGGCCGTGAAGGGGTTTCACGAAGTGAAGATCGCGGGGACGGCCAAGACGCTGTCCGGCGTGATTGTGATCGGGCCGCGTCGACTCCGTATCGTGTTGACGCATCCGTTCGCGGAGTTGGCCCGCTTCCTCGCGCATCCGGCTCTGGCGCCGGTGCCGGCCGCAGCGTTCAAGAAAAACCCGGCGACGTACGCCGCGCAGCCGATCGGAAACGGGCCCTTCAAGGTTGCATCTGCTCGTATGCCGGCGAGCGTGACGCTCGAACGCTACGACGGGTTCGGCGGCACGAAGGCCTATCTCGACAAGGTGCAGATCGACGTTCGCACCGATTCCGAAGGCGTTTGGCGAGACTTGAACGGCGGCAAGCTCGACGTCGGCGAAATACCCGTATCACGACTCAGCGGTGCGAAACGCCTTGGGACGCAAGGATTCACGCCGTTCTGGGCGACGACGTATTACGGCTTGAATCTCCGCTTGGCGAAATACGCGAAACCGGATGTACGCCGCGCACTTGCCTTGGGGATCGACCGGACGAAGCTCGCGACGACGATCTACGGCGGGACGAAGGACCCTGCGACGGGAATCTTGCCGACCGGAATTCCGGGCGCCCGGACGGCGCCATGCGATTCGTGCACGTTCGATCAAAGCAAAGCTCGCGCGTTGTTGAACGGCGTATTCAAAGGGCATGCGCCGAACTTCACGATCGATCACCTCGACGCGTCACCGAGCCGCGAGGTGGCGCAAGAGGTCGCCCGTCAATGGGAGGACATCGGCTTGCGCGTGGCGCTGCGTGCGCATTCCTCGAGCGACTACCTGAAGCTGCTACAAAGCGGAAAGCAGGACGTTGCCGAGCTCGGGTGGCTGTCAGACGTGCCGAGCCCCGACGCGTTTCTGGCACAGCAGTTGCGCCGGGGATCGCCGAACAATCAAACGAGCTTCGCTGATGCCGAGTTCGATAGAGACATCGATACCGCGCGGCGTACCGCGGACGATTCCGCGCGCGTCGGCGCATACGGCCGCGCGCAGGAGCGCGCGCTTTCGCTCATGCCGCTGATTCCGCTCGTCTTTTTCCGCAGCCATCTCGCGGTTCGTCAGAACGTCTACGGCTTTGCGCTGAACGGCGCGGGGATCTTCGATGCGTCGGCCGTCTGGCTCATCCCGTAGCGGGTCCCGCGCCGCTGTTCTGATCGCACTTCTTGTTCTAAGCGCGTGTCCTTCGAGGAAGCCCCACCCTGGTGTATCCGCGTCCGCGTCGCCGTCGGCTTCGCCGGTTCGGCGCGGCGGCGAGCTCGTCGTGGCATACCCGCACGAGCCCTCGACGCTGAATCCATTCCTCGCCGGGGGAGACTCACCCGCGACGCGCGACCTCGTGCAGCTGCTGATGCCACACTTTTTCGTGACCAGACCAGACGGGACGCGCGAGCCGTCGCTCGCAGCAACCGAAGAGTCCTCGTCGCAGGAAGAAGGCTCGTCGAACGACTTTGTACGGCGAGTCACGCTGCGCGACGACGCGCTTTGGAGCGATGGTGTGCCGATCACGGCCGAAGACGTTCGTTTCACATGGCAAACGATTATGAACAAGCGGTTGCCGATCATCGCGCGCGATGGCTACGACCGGCTCACCGCGGTGAATGCGCAAGACGCGAAGACGGTTGCGCTCTTCACGCGCGATCCTCCGTCTGCGAGGCTCGGCAATCTGTTCTCCGCCGGGCTTGGCGTCCTGCCGAAGCATTCGCTCCAAGGAAAGCCGTTCGCCAACTCGCTCGCCACCTCGTGGCCGGTTTCCGGAGGTCCCTTCATCCTGAAATCGTGGACGCGCGGCTTGCAGATGGTCTTCGATCGCAACCCTCGTGCGTGGGGAACACCGCCTGCTCTCGACCGAATTCGCGTCGAGTTCGTCCCCGACGTTGTTACCGCGTTTCAGCTCTTCGAACACGGCGACGTAGACGTTCTCGGCCCGTATCCCGGAATCGACCAGCAGCGCCGTGGGGCGCTGCTCGGCGGCGCGCGCGTCACCTCCGACCTCGGCGGCACGTGGGCCGGCCTCTTCATGAACACAAAGACGCCCGCACTTTCGGAGGTGCGTGTGCGCAAAGCTCTTGCGTTCTCACTCGACCGGGCGGCGATCGTGCAAGGTCTCGTGCGCGGCGAAGGCGAAGCGCTGCAAGGCCTGACGGATGAATCTGCGACGGCATTCTCGGTCTATCGTCATGATGTCGCTGCCGCGAAGCGATTGCTCACTGACGCGGGCTGGGTTGGATCGGGGGTGCGGCGAAAAGGCAGCCGAGAGCTGTCGGTGACGTTGGCTCTCATCGGCGCGGACGAGCTTCCCGAGCGAATTAGCCGCGCGCTGCACGCCCAAGCCGAGCAAACCGGCTTCGACTTGAACACGGTCGCGCTCGATGCGGATGAATTCTGGCGCGACTGGTTGCGCGGCTCCCGTTTTCAGGTTGCGTTGGTGGTGCTACGAGACCCCCCGGGCGGGGGGTTGCGCGCGCACTTCGGCTCGAGTGAGGGAGAGAACATCTCCAAGGTCTCCGACGCGAGCCTCGACACGCTGCTAAACAAGGCCGACGCTACGCCGTCGGCGCCGGAAGCCGGTGGAGTCGAGCAGCGGCTAACGCAGCTGGTGCCCGCCATTCCGCTGTATCGGGCGCGCGTTACGCTGATCGCTTCGCGTGACGCCTTGGGGGTCGAGGCGAACGCGTCCGCCGACGGATTCCTGTGGAACGCAGCCTCCTGGTCCCGGGCTGGATAGCAACCGGTGCGAGCGGGAGGCTGGTATTCTTCACCGCCGCGCGGGCGTGCTGAAATTGGCAGACAGGCATGGTTGAGGGCCATGTGTCCGTAAGGACGTGGAGGTTCAAGTCCTCTCGCCCGCACTACATATAACGTGCGGAAACGCAGAACCCGAAGGCTCCCGAAAGGGAGCCTTCTTTCGCAGGGCGTCCGTTTGAATTGGTGGACCAACACGAGTTAGCCCTTACATCGCAGAACCCCACGGTATGAAGAGGATCATGCTTCCAGTCACGCTCGTGGCCGTGCTGGGTGCCGGCTCTCTGCCCTCGCATCGATGGACCTTCGACAGCGGCATCGTTGTACCCGGCGACAATACTGAGAGATCACCGGAGTCGATCAATTGGCGCCTGGGCGCTACCTCTTTCACTGCGGGATTCACGACACGATGCACGGCGTCCTCGTCGTCGTTTGATCCTCACGCGGATACCGGCGCTCTCGTCAACGTCCCCGTCACCGATGTCCGGATCGTCGTTCCAGACGTGTATTTGTGTGAGTACGCGATCGTCGACGAGCCCAGCGTGAACGTAAACGCATCGACCTCGGTCGGCGCGGTGCAGAGCACATACGTGGCCTTTAACGTGTACGTGCTTCCGCTCACCGTTTCGACGTAGGGCTGCGAGACGAGGCCCCCCAGGCCGTTGGGCAAGCATTGCCGAACGCTCGGATACGCATTGCTCGCGACGTCGATGAACGTCAGGCTGTCCGCCGAGCATGCCGGCGTCGTCCCGGTCGTGGGTCCCCAGCTCTCCGACGCCACAAAATTCGCGCCGCGTTGCACGAAGGTGAAGAACATCGTCCCCGTGCACGTGACCGGCTGCCCGGAGACGGAGAAGCTGAGCGTGGCGTTGCCGCTCGCAATCACGGTTTGGTCGGCTGTGGAGCCTGTTTGCGGCGCGAATGCCGCTGTAAGGACTGCGAGTACGAGGAGGAGCTTTTTCACGTCGAATCCCCCCTGGCGTCCGGACGGCCTGATCGACCGCCTTTAACAACAAAGACACCCGAGGGCGAAGTCCGTTACGTACTTACTTTTCGATCGTGTACGAAACCGTTCGATCGCCGTCCGGCGCGCGGTCTTGCACCGTTCCGGCCAACGCCGTGATCGCATAGACATCGAGCAGCCGGGCGCCGGGGTGAATGAGGCGCGCCGGTCCCGTGAGCTCGCTGAACGGGATCTCGATCTCAACGACGTTGCCTCGAACGACCGGACGGATGTGAATGTCTGCCGCCGACGGCTCGCTTGGGGGCGGCGGCGAGCCGTCGTAAGTCCCGAGGGATCCTTCGTCGTCATACGCGTCGTAGCAATCAACGTGCAGGAGCCCGTCCTCGAACCGCATTGCTTGGGTGCCGCTGCGGTCCAAGCCGGCCCAACCGGTGCACCCTTGCTGCTCGAATGCCCAGTGAATCTCATACGTCGACGTGCCGGGAACGGCTCCCGCCATGGAAAGACGGAGCAGCAAGCCGGACGCCTTGCCTGATTCGTCGGCGACCGTGCCGATCTCGAACATACGGATGTCGAAGCCGGGATCCGCCGACACGTTGAGCGCGTCGCGAACGGCGAGTGGAACGCCGAGCAGCGCCAGCTCATCGTCGGGAACCACGGCGTTGTCGCCGGAGCCGTCGCTTTGGGTAACTCGTTGTATCGCCGAATGGGTAACGCGCGAGGCCCCAGCCTGGGTACCCAAAGCGTTCCGGGAAGATGTCGTATGGAGGTCTGCTTCGCGCCCGCCGGTGACCGGGATGGTTTGTGCTGCGACGCTCGGCGCGACGATGGGGGCGGGGAACGCCATCGCGCCGGTGACCAGTGCGGCCGCGACCGCTTCGGCCACACGAGCGATCGCGTGTGGCATGCGAATGTGACCGGACAGACGTGCCAATTCGGATGCGAATCCGCGGAGGAAAAGGAAACCAAACGGCGCCACGCCGTACGCCGCCATCGCCGCCACCTCGTCGACAACCGCGGAGCACGTCGAGCATCCGCGATGGGGTCTCACGGAACGGATCAGTCGCCTTCTGCATTGCTCCGACGCGTGATGGTGAGCGGCGAGCAACAGCACGGTTTCGTTGCGAAGCCTCCTCGCGGCGCGGTGTACGACGACACGCGCATGTCCGCCGGTCACGCCGAGGCGCGCAGCGATGTCGTCGTAGGGCAGCTCCTGGATGAACCGGAGCTCGATTGCTTCTCGATCACGCTTGGACAGTCGCTCGAGCGCACGGCGGACGAGCTCGGCGGCTGCGTCGTCTCCGAACGAAGCAGCGTCGGCCTCATCGCGGGGCGCCGCCGCGCGGCGGGCTTTTTCGGCCGCCCGGCTGCGGTCGCGGACCCGGTTCAGGGCTCGGTTCCGCGCGGTTGCGAGCAGCCATGGAAGCGCTGCACGCTCGTCGGCCGGCCCGCGCTCGAGGAGCGCCAAAAAAGCCTCCGAGGCGACGTCGCGCGCTTCGTCCGCGTCTCGCAGTATCTTCGCGGCGACCGCCTCGACCAGCTTGCGATGCTGTTCGAAAGCGTGTGCGGCTGATTCCGGCGGTGTCATTCGATCCCCCTGGCTGGGCCGATTATGACTTCGGCCCCGATCCACAGCCCTCCTGCCTTGAAGACACCCGAGCGAGAGCCGCGTTACAGGGTTTGACGGGCGACCGAAGCGGGCAAAAACAGAGCAACTCTGCAGAGACCTCTTCGCGCCGACAGGAGACGACATGGGAGCACTCATTCTGTTTCTGTTGCTCACGCTGATACTTTTCGGCGTAGGTTTCGCAGCAAAGGCCCTGTGGTGGGTTGCGCTCGCTTTTGTAGTGGTGTGGATCCTCGGGTTGGTGGCCCACGGCCCCGATCGCCGCTGGTACTACTGGTAGCGCTGCAAAGGCACGAACTGGTGAAGGGGTGGCCCCGGCCGCCCCTTTCGCGTTCGCAGAAAAGTTCTGAATGTATTTGCATCAGGGGGGTAAAGGGGGTACAACGATTCCTTGCGCGGCACCCTCGCGGGTCCGCGCATCTTGTTGCTGGCCCGGCGAATGTCCGGGGTGCCTAGAGAGGGGTGAGATGTACGAGCGACCAACGAGCGTTTGCCTCGTCTGGGGAGCCGCCGAAGGCGACTCCGAACTAACCGCTTTTGACAACGCTTTGCTGAAGGCCGGAATCGGCCATTTGAACCTCATCGCAGTTACCTCGATCTTTCCCGAGGGCGCGAAGCTCGCCCCGCTTCCACAAATCTCGACCGGCACTCTGACGCCCACCGTCTACGCGAAGATGGTCTCAGAGACGCCGGGCGAAGTTGTGTCTGCCTGCATAGGAGTAGGTGTCACGAACCGCGGCGGCGTCTTGATGGAAGCGCACGGCCCCTGGACCACGGCCGAGATCGAAAACCGAGTCGAAAAGATGGTTGCGGAAGGTATGCGGAAGCGCGGCCTCGAGCCGTATGACCTTCATTTCGCAACCGCGGAGCACCGTGTAGAAAAAATCGGTAGTGCGGTAGCAGCCGCTGTTCTTTGGAGGGGGTGATGGCGATGAACGCTTTGGGGCGGCACTTTCTCGTCGAGTTGTGGGAAGCCAAAAATCTGGATCAGCCTCAGATCGTCGAGGAGGCGCTGATCGAAGCCGTGCGGGCATCCGGGGGCACGCTCCTGGATACCAAGATCGTCCCGTTCCCGAACGGGGCATGCTCCGGCGTCGCGGTCATCGCCGAATCGCACATGTCGATTCACACGTGGCCCGAATTCGGCTACGCGGCAGTGGATCTCTTCACGTGTAGCTCGGCGATGGATCCGGACGCCGGCTTGGACGTGATGAAAAAGTACTTCGAGCCTGGGCAGATCCAGGTCGTCGAAGTCAAGCGCGGCCTTTCGCCGTAACGCGAGTGCGTTTCTCAGAACGCCCGGTCGACGGGCTCGAAATCGCCTATGAAGGCGAGCTGCTGCATACCGAGCACTCGGGGTTTCAGCTCGTCCAGGTATTCGATCACCCGACGTTCGGCCGAACGCTCGTTCTCGACGGGCTCGTGCAAACGTCGCAGCGAGACGAGTTTTTCTATCACGAGATGCTCGTCCATCCGGCGATGCTCTCGCACGCGAACCCGAAACGAGTGTTGATCATCGGCGCCGGCGACGGGGGCGCGTTGCGGCGCGTTCTGGAACATCCAAGCGTGGAACGTGTGTTGATGTGCGAGATCGACCGGGCGGTAACCGACGTGAGCCGCGCGCTGCTGCCGGACATCGCCGGCAACGCGTTCGAGGACCCCCGAGCGGAAGTGGTCTTCGACGACGGTCACGCGCTCGTGATGCGCTCGACCGAGACCTTCGATGTGATCATCGTCGACTCATCCGATCCCGTCGGCCCCGGCATCGTGCTGTTCGAGACGCCGTTTTACGAGGCGTGCTTGCGCCTTCTCGACCCCAACGGCGTTTTCGTCGCGCAAACAGGATCGCCCGTCCTCATGCCGTCGGAGATTCGGATGGTCGCGAAAAACGCGTCGGCGGCATTTCCCGATGTACGGTTCTATCTCGGTGCCGTGCCGACGTATCCCGGGACGCTCTGGAGCTACCTGCTGGCGGGACGGTCGCTGCTCGTCTTTCGTGGTGAGGCCGGCCGCCGCGCGACCGAACGTGGGATCGTCACGCGCTACTGGACGCCGGACGTACACGAAGCTGCGTTTGCGCTGCCAAACTTCGTGCAGGAGATCGTCGGCGGCGGAGCGGGACCACTCGAGTCATGACGGCGCCCGGGCGGTTTCTCGAAGCGCGCGCGAAGCGCAACGAAGCGCAAGCCGCCGTGCTCGGCTTGCCGTTCGACGGGAGCGTGTCGTGGCGAAACGGCGCAGCCGGCGCCCCGCCGGAAATTCGTCTTGCGTCGCAGTCGATCGAAAGCTATTCGCCGGTGACCGGACGTGATCTCGAAGATCTCGTGCTCGCCGATCTCGGCGACGTCGCGCTGAGCGGCGCGACGCCGCGCGAAGCGATGGACATCATCGCGAATGAAGTCGAGCGCATCGCCGGTGAAGGAGTATTCCTCGTTTCGCTGGGCGGAGATCATTCCGTCTCGATCGGAACGACGGCGGGCATGCGCCGCATCCACCAGGATCTGACGCACGTCGTTTTCGACGCGCATTTCGATTTGCGTGAGTCTTACGACGGCAGCGACCTGTCGCATGCGTGTGGAACGCGTCACATGGCGGCGAACGGAATGACATCCGTGCTCGGCGTACGATCGGGTTCGCGCGAGGAATATCAAGACGCACCGAAGCTGCTCGCGTATCACGATGAGGCAGTGGCTCTTCCGCCGGACGTGCGCAAGCTCTACGATGGAAAGCCCGTTTTCTTGAGCGTCGATCTCGATGTTCTCGATCCTGCGACGTTTCCGGGAACCGGCAACCCCGAGCCCGGCGGACCGAGCTACAAAGAGCTGCGAAGCGCCCTACTTTCGCTCGAAGGGTTGAACGTGGTCGGCATCGATTTAGTGGAAGCTGCGCCGGGTCTCGACGCATCCGGGCTCACCGCAGTCGTGGCAGCCGAGCTCTGCCGCGAGCTTCTCCTTACTTTTACGCGCTAGCCGCCACCCGCATTTGCGGGATGCCTCTCGTCCGCATATTGGGGTTTTCTCGGAGCTTGCCTCGTCGCACAATGTGCTTGTTATGACACACGGTCACGAAGGCCATCGCTCGCGTCACGACGGCGTGTCGAAAAGCCGATCTCTCCCGCGTGACCTGAATCGCTCGTCAGAAAAGACAAATGTTTTTTCTGCGGCAAATTTTTTCCGAGGAAGTTTCGTCGGCGCGAACTGGTTTGTTCCAGGGCAAATGTGCCACGACATTTCTGAATCAAACGGTGCAACCTCGGACATGTTGACCGTGGCTGTAACGGCGAGGATGGTTGTTCGTTAAGGAGGACAGCCGCGAGGGAGCGGCGAAAACTAGTCCTCACTGAGGGGGCGGTTTCCAGAAGAGGGAACCGCTGGGGCTCGAGGATGACGCCACCAGACGAAGCGATCGTGCTAGATGAAGCGCAAGCAACGGCGAACGATGCCGAGCTGAGCGTTTCGGTCGAGCAGGTCACAGTGCAAGTATCGAAGGCCTCGCCTGAGGCCGAAGCACTTGTGTCCAAAGCCCGCGAGGGCGACCGCACCGCTTTCGCAGGTCTCTACCGGATGTATCTCCCGACCGTCTACAAGTTCCTCTTCTATCGCCTGAACAACAAGGCGCAAGCGGAAGACATGACGGCCGAAGTGTTCCTGCGGGCGCTTCGCAAGATCGGCGACTACAACTGGACCGGTGCCGACTTCGGCGCGTGGCTCCTGCGCATCGCTCGCAACCTGATCCTCGACAACGCGAAGTCGAGCCGCGCCCGTCTCGAAGTGCTGAACGACGAGATGCCGGAGGACTCCGGCGGCGAGGCTCCGACGGCCGAAGCTGTGTGCCTCGAGAACCTCACGTGCGTCGAGGTCTACAAGGCCATCACCAAGCTCCGCCCGGATCAGCGTGAAGTCATCACCCTTCGTTTCCTCAACGGCATGGGCGTCGGCGAGGTTGCGGAGATCATGGGCAAGAAGGAGGGCACGGTCCGGACGCTCCAATTCCGCGGCCTAAAGGCCCTCGAGAAGATCTTGGTGGCCCGGGGAATCGTGGATATGCCCAGCTTGTCCGCCATTCGCCCGGACGGAGTGCGACTTTCTGAAAATGGTCGCGGAAATAGTCGAACGGAATCCGAAGCGGCTCGTTTTGGGGTAGCGGAAGGTCAACGATGAAAAACGCGATGGGGGAGAAACAACTGGTCCTGGCCCTGCGGGCTCAGGGAGCGAGCGCTGCTGAGGCGCGCGACCTGGCACTCGTGGCCGGGGCTCTTGCGCTTGTTCCAGACCCGGAGATCGACGCGGCGTTCGCCGACGCTCTCGAGGCCCGCCTGTTGAGCGAGCCGATCGAGCAGCCGGTACAGGCACCGTCCACCGTGGTCACGCCGATCCGCCGTACGATCGTTCTTCCGGAAGCTCGTCCGGCCGCGCCGAAGACGAAGGCGCCGATTGCAACCGTGACGCCGCTTCCGCGCCGGAAGTACACGATGCGCAAGACGCTCGCGATCGCGATCGCTGCGGCCATGCTCTTGGCATTGCCGGTGGCCGCCAGCGCGAACTCGCTGCCTACGTCGCCTTTCTATCGCGTGAAGATCGCGATGGAGCAGCTGAAGCTTCACTTCATGGGTAGCGACACGAGCAAGGGTTTCTACGAGCTCGACCGCGCCGGCACGCGCCTCGATGAGGCAGATCAGCTCGCATCGCTCGGCGACAACAAGCATGTGACGCAAGTTCTAGCGATGATGCGCGCAAGCCAGCGCAACGGCTCGAACTTGATCCAAGGTGATTCGCCGACCGTGTCGGAGCTCGCACGGCTGCGCAGCCTGCTCCTCGGTTACGCAGAGCAGCTGACCACGCTTCTGCCGCAAGTGAACATGACGGCCCGGTCCTCGGTGCTCGCAACGATCCGCCAAGGCCAATCGATAGCGAACAAGCTGGCGCCGGTGCTCGGCCTGACGATCGCCGCAGTGAAGCTTCCGGAGGTATCGGCTCCGTCGGCGAGCTTCGACCAGAGCGGTGGATCGACAGCGGCACCAAGCCGCACGTCGGCGTCCGACGGCTCCGACGGCTCGGACATCAGCAAGGACCCGGGTGGCAGCGCAACAAAGCGCGTGCACGACGGAGTCGACGGCGGATGCAGCGTCCCGGGCAGCGCGAACGGTCTGGGTGACTTGGCGGCGCCGCTGGCGAAGGTGGTTTGCAAGTAGGCCTCGCATTGAGAAAAAAGCCCCGCGCTGCGGGGCTTTTTTCGTTGCTCGCGCATTGGTATGGGCCGGCGTGGGACGCCACGTCCGCCGCGCGAAAGATGGCGGCCGGATGGTCAGAACGTCTCCTTTTGTTGGCTCGCGGCGGTTTCGCTTGCTAGCGATCGCGCAGACCTTGTTAACTTTTACATCTCCTGCATGTATTAGTGAACGGAGAATCGCGTCTCCCTATGCGAGACGAGGCGCGCGCGACCTTTCGAAATGTCCTGATGCGATTCGAGATGTGTGCGATCGATTGCCTTACCGCAAGCTCTTCAATGCGGCGACGCGAGGATTGTGGTGGACGCTCCGCCTGTCGCGCTTATTTCTCCAGCGTCGACGAAGCGGGGACGTCAACTTTTCTCGTCCCTGCTACTGAATCGCCCGCATATGCGCAGCGTGCGAGGCGAACAAACAATGGCCTAGTTCGTTCTAACTACTGGATGGGGCAACAGAGGGAGACCATTCCAGAAGCCTCAAGTAGGCACAGATGGGGGAGATGGCGAACATGCAGCCGAAGCGAGACAACCGCAATCGACAGGCCGAAACGCCGCGCCGTACGGTCTCGTTGGACACACCAGAAGGCGACACCATTGATCTGAAGCTCCTCGAAGCAATTGAAAGGCTCGAAAGAGCGCAGCAGAAAGCACTCACTGCTCTCGGCGCGATTCTTTCCGCAAGCTAGAACAACCGAAGTTGGATGGGGGAGATGTGAAGCGAGGTAAGCCGTTCCTCGCCGCGGCGATCGTGATTGCCGCGGCGTTCGGCATGCTCCCGGCACGCTCGGACGAGCCGCTTCACTCATTGGAGGCTTCGCCGCACGCCGGCTGCACGCCCGCGTCCGACGGTTCGCTCAACGGGCACGCCTATCTTTACTGCGGTTATCACTGGCCGTCCCTTCCCGTGAAGCTTCGCATCGCGACCGACGGCGCGCCGGCTAATGTCAGGCAGCAGTTCACACACCTCGTTCAAAACGCCTCTGCCGAATGGAATCAGTGGTGGCCGGGTCGAGGCGCTCGCTGCGGTGCAATTCTCTGCACCGACGCCGGTGCGGCAAACACGATCAGCTTCGGTGTGCTTCCCGAACACGTCCTCGGGCAGACGATCGTGACCTCTGAAGGCAAAACGATCACGCACGTCGACGTCGTGCTGAACATCGCGGCGAACTGGCAGAATGCGAATGGATCCGACGTCGTCACCGGCGAACAGGCCGGTCTGGCCGCATCCGCGTGCGCGACCTGTCACGACTGGTTCGACCTGCAAGATGTCGTCACGCACGAGCTCGGCCATGTTCTCGGTCTCGAGGATCTCGGCGATCAGAGTCACTGTTTGGGCGACCTCACCGAGTCGGTGGACTTCTCACAGACGATGTACGGCTGCTTCTGGCCGGGAGACACGAGCAAGCGAACGCTGAGCTGGGGCGATGTCGACGGGCTCCGCCGGCTGTCGCTGGACTACTGATCCGCGGCGATACCGAGCTAACAAGGGGCGTTTGAAGGGCGGGTTCTTCGAACTCACTGAACGGGACCGAACCTGGCGCGGCCCACCAGGGAGAGGAGACCCGTCCTTCAAGCGCCTGTGCGCTTCCCGGCGACGCGGCGACGGCTGCGGATGATGCCGGTAGCATGAGCGAGCCATGCGCCCCCAAAATGTGCAGCCACTCACGGGACGCACGTTCATTGTCGGACGTATCGGCGGCATCGAGATTGCGGTTCACGCGACGTGGTTCGTCATTTTCGTGCTCTTCGCCGTCACCGCGCGGTATTGGGTCGTCCCCGGAATCGCGCCGCGCGCTCGTGGGATGAGCGCGACAATTCTCGGCATCTTCTTTCCCGTCATGCTGTACACGTTCGTGCTGCTGCACGAGATGTCCCATGTGCTCGTCGCCCGCGCCTATCGTCTCAAGGCACAACGTGTGACTTTGTTTTTCTTCGGCGGCGTAGCGCAGATCGGCACCGAAGCGCGAACGCCGGGCGAAGAGTTCCGCGTCGCCCTCGCCGGACCGATGTCGAGCTTGATCCTCGCCGGCTCCCTCGCGGTCGTGTCGCGACTTCTTCATCCTGGAAGCGACGAGCTTCCCGGCATCTGGGGAGCATTCGCGGTGATCAACCTCGCACTGGCCCTTTTCAACCTGCTGCCGGGGTTTCCGCTCGACGGCGGGCGCATTCTTCGCAGCGCTTTTTGGGCTTCACTGCGCGATCGCGCGCGCGCGACCCGGTGGGCCGGAATCGGCGGCCGGATCGTTGCCGTCGGTCTGGCGCTGTCCGGTGCGCTCATTCTCGTGACCGGTAGCGGCGGCGAAGACGCCGTTCGAGGCCTCCTCGGGCTCATGCTGGGCTGGTTCCTGTTTCAAATCGCCGGCACAGCTGCTGCTGCTGAGGGCTCCAGCGAGCCGCAGTACATCGACGCCATGCGGGTCGCGCCTCCGGTGAATCTCGCCGCAGAGCCCACAGAGGCGCCGGGCGATCAGCAGGACGATGTCGTCGAAGCGCCGGCCCGGAAAATGGTGCGTGCTCCGAAACCGGCGGCTAAGGTGATCCGCAATGAGGGTAAAGCTCCGGCACCCAACGCGAGTCGTCGACGTTCCGGGACCGAAAAAAGTCCGCGACGTCCTCGACTTTCTCAGCCTCAATCCGGAGGCCGTGCTCGTCATTCGGGACAGCGATCTGCTGACGCGCGAGGAACGCGTCGAAGATAGCGACGAGATCGAGATTCGTCCGGTCATCAGCGGAGGGTCGGTGTGAGTGACGCCGCGACACGACCGCGACGCAATGTCGCGAAATGCAAGCGCTGCGGCGCGGTCGCCAAGGTAGAGGTCGCGCGCGCCAACGCGGCGTTTTGTGCCGACTGCTTCGTGCGTTTCGTGCACGGACAGGTGATGAAAGCCGTCGACGAGCACCGCATGTTCACCAAAGCCGACCGGCTCCTCGTGTGTGTTTCCGGCGGAAAAGATTCACTCGCCTTATGGGACATCCTGATCGATCTCGGCTACGACACGACCGGTTATCACATCGCGCTGTGGACGGGCGAGGAATACGCACTCGAATCACGCGAGAAGTCCGAGAAGTTTGCGGCGCGCCGCGGCGCCGAGCTGGTGATCACCGATTTGCGCGACGACGAGGGATTCACGATCGAAACGATTGCGAAAGAGGGAAGGCGTACGCCGTGCAGCGTGTGCGGCTTGACAAAGCGCTACCTCTCGAATCTCGCGGCCGTTCGCGGTGACTACGACGTCCTGGTCACGGGACACAACCTCGACGACGAAGCGGCAACATTGCTCGGCAACGCGTTGCACTGGCAGACCGAGTACCTCGCGCGGCAAACGCCCGTGCTGCCGCAGACCCATGAGAAGCTGAAGAAAAAGGTGAAGCCGCTCTACCGCCTCGGCGAAAGAGAGATGGCGGCGTACTCCATCCTCAAAGGCATCGATTACATCGTCGAGGAGTGCCCGCTTGTCGGAGGAAACACGGCCCTGCGGTACAAGGACGCGCTCAACAGCTTGGAGCGCATCTCTCCGGGCACGAAGCAACAATTCCTTTTCGGGTTTCTCGACAAGGCAGCGGATGCGTTCGCGCCGGCCGTAAGCATCGCGTTGCGTGCGTGCACGCGATGTGGAATGCCGACGCCCGGCGATGTGTGCGCCTACTGTCGCGCGAAAGATCAGGTTGTGGCAGCGCCGGCAGACGATGAGGTGAGGCGCGAGGCCGTCGCCGAAGGCGTCCTCCCGGACGAGGCGCCGGCGTGAGTGCGCCGTTCGAGCCGGGCGAGCGCGCTTTGCTCGTCGACCGAAAAGGCCGCCGCTACTTGATCACGCTGAAAGCGGCCGACTCGTTCCACACCCACGAAGGATTTCTCTCGCACGACGCGATCATCGGTCAAACCGAAGGTGTTCGTGTGTCGACGTCCGGCGGTTCGTCTCTTGTCGCGTACCGGCCTTCCTACCCGGAGTTTGTCGTGAAGATGCCTCGTGGGGCCCAAGTCATCTATCCGAAGGACGTCGGCCTCATCCTCATCGAGGCCGACATCGCGCCCGGGGCCGTCGTCCTCGAAGCCGGGACGGGGTCGGGTGCTTTGACGATCGCACTGACACGCGCCGTCGGCCCCGGCGGCCGGGTGATCAGCTACGAGCTGCGCGAAGACTTCGCGGTACGCGCTCGCGGCAATGTCGAAGCGTTTCTCGGGAAGGTTCCCGACCACCTCGACTTGCGTCAAGGGAACGTCACCGGCGGCATACCCGAGCGTGGCATCGACCGCGTCGTGCTGGACCTTCCCGAGCCCTGGACGGTCGTGCCGGTCGCGATCGAATCGCTTCGGCCCGGCGGTATATGGTGCTCATACGTCCCCAGCATCGTTCAGGTATCGCAGACGGTTGAGGCTCTCCGCCCCGCCGGCTTCGCAGAGATCACCACCCGCGAATCGCTCGTCCGGACGTGGCACGTCGAGGGCGCCGCGGTACGGCCGGACCACCGGATGGTCGCTCATACCGGCTTCATCACGACCGCCAGGCTTTTGGCCGTTTGAGCAGCCCACGAGGGCCGTTGACGCTCTTGGTGGCCGCTGCTAGCGTCAACCGTGGTTAACGTCTGTCAACAAGTGTTGCATGCGATCTCGTGGTTTATGGAGGCCTGCAAGCTGCCGATACTCACATAAGCCAGCAAGCATGCTTCTCAAAGCGCCACCACCGGGCGACGGACGGGCATTCGATGCACCGGGGGGCAGAAAAGAGGGTCGCACGATGGGGACGTCGCACCGCATATCACCCTCGAACCTGCACGTCGCGCGACGCGGCCACGCCTATAATCATGCCGTGACGCACATCTGGGCCGGGGAGGTCGAGCGTCGTGCCTGAGTCCGAGTCCAAACGACGGCTCATTGAATACGAACGGGAAATCGCAGAGCTTCGCACGCAGCTGAAGTTCCTCGAGGATGAAACGGCCCTGCTCAAGCGGCGGCAGCCGGAGTCGCCGAGGCACGTCAAGCTCATCGAGGAGAAGCTTGCGGAGACTCGTCAGCAGCTTTCCCAAGCATTGGGCCAGAACGAACGCCTCGCGGCCACTCTCCGTGAAACTAAAGAGCAAATCATCGCGCTCAAGGAAGAAGTCGAAAAGCTTGCGGCGCCCCCGTCGGGATTCGGCACCTACCTCGTGACGAACGAGGACGGCACCGTCGACATCATGGCCAACGGCCGGAAGCTACGCGTGAACTGTCATCCGGAGATCGATCCGAAGAGCCTCGTCAAGGGTCAGGAAGTCATGCTCAATGAGGCGATGAACATCATCTCCGTGCGTACTTTCGAGGTCCAAGGCGAAGTCGTTCGCTTGAAAGAGATGCTCGACAGTCACCGCGCGATCGTCGTGCTGCGCGGCGAAGAAGAGCGTGTCGTGAATCTTGCCGATCCGCTGATCTCTCAGCATCTGCGCGCCGGTGACATGCTCATGCTCGACGCAAAATCCGGCTACGTCATGGAGCGTTTGCCGAAGCCGGAAGTGGAAGAGCTCGTCCTCGAAGAAGTCCCCGACATCACATACAGCGACATCGGCGGCCTGCGAGGCCAAATCGAAGCGATTCGTGACGCCGTCGAGCTACCGTTCCTTCACGCGGAGCTGTTCCTGGAGCACAAGCTGAAGCCGCCGAAGGGCGTGCTGCTGTACGGGCCGCCAGGATGCGGTAAGACGCTCATAGCAAAAGCCGTAGCGAACTCGCTCGCGAAGAAGGTCGCCGAGAAGAGCGGCCGCGAAGATGCGAAGAGCTATTTCCTTAACATCAAGGGTCCGGAGCTTCTGAACAAGTACGTCGGCGAGACGGAGCGCCAGATTCGCGAAATCTTCCAGCGCGCGAAGGAGAAGAGCGACGAGGGCTTCCCCGTCATCGTCTTTTTCGACGAGATGGATTCGTTGTTCCGCACACGGGGGTCCGGCGTATCGAGCGATGTCGAGAACACGATCGTGCCGCAGCTGCTGGCCGAGATCGACGGCGTCGAGACACTGTCAAACGTCATCGTGATCGGCGCGTCCAACCGCGAGGACATGATCGACCCGGCGATCCTCCGGCCGGGACGTCTCGATGTGAAGATCAAGATCGAGCGGCCGGATTCGGACTCGGCCAAACAGATCTTCTCGATCTATCTGACGCCCGATCTTCCGATCCACACAGACGAGATCGGCAAGCACGGCACGGCCGACGCCGCGTGTTCGTCGATCATCGACGAAACGGTGCGCCGCATGTACGACGAGAGCGAGGAGAACCGCTTCCTCGAAGTGACGTACGCGAACGGCGACAAGGAGTTGCTGTACTTCAAGGACTTCAACTCGGGTGCAATGGTCGAGAACGTCGTTGCCCGTGCGAAGAAGGAAGCGATCAAGCGGTTCCTCGAGACGGGCGCGAAGGGGATCAAGGCTGAGGATCTGTTCGAAGCCATCCGGATGGAGTTCAAAGAGAACGAAGATTTGCCGAACACGACTAACCCGGACGACTGGGCTCGGATCTCGGGCAAGAAGGGTGAGCGGATCGTCTACGTGCGCACGTTGCTCGGTGAGCGCTCCGCGCCGGGACGGTCGATCGAAAATATCACCACGGGTCAGTACCTGTAAGTCGAAACATGCGTTGGCCCGGCCTGGGCCGGGCGTAGGATGAAGGGCTGGCTCTCGTGGCCGGCCCGATTCCATCGAAGGAGCTTTGCGTGGCGATACCGAAGGTCATGGGCACCGAGACGGAGTACGGCATCACGGTCCCCACCTCGGCGGACTTCAACCCGGTGCTCGGCTCGAGCTTGCTGATCAATGCATATGCCGCGCAGGCAATCAAACGCATCCGCTGGGATTACGAGGAAGAGTCACCGCTCCGGGACGCGCGCGGGTTCGACCTGCGCACCGAAGCCGGCGAAGGAGCCGTCGACGGAGATCTCGGCCTGGCTAACGTCATTCTGACGAACGGCGCACGCTATTACGTCGATCATGCGCACCCGGAGTATTCGACGCCGGAGTGTACGAATCCCCGCGAGCTCGTGATTCACGACCGTGCCGGTGAGCGCATCCTCGAAGAGTCGATGAAGCGTGCGGCCGAGGTGATGCCCGGCGGCGACCGAATTCTCATCTACAAGAACAACACCGACGGCAAGGGCACGTCGTACGGCACGCACGAGAACTACTTGGTCGACCGCGCGGTGCCGTTTGCGCGGCTCGTTCACGACATCCTGCCGTTCTTCGTGACTCGGCAACTGTACTGCGGTGCGGGGTTGCTCGGCGGTCAATCGCCCGGCAAGGAAGGCACGTATCAGATCTCGCAGCGAGCAGACTTCTTCGAGGTCGAGGTGGGGCTCGAGACCACACTGAAGCGTCCGATCGTGAACACGCGTGACGAGCCGCACGCCGACCCGGAAAAATACCGCCGGCTTCACGTCATCATCGGGGACGCGAACATGAGCCAGGTGGCGACATTCCTCAAGCTCGGGACGACGGCGATCGTTTTGAAGATGATTGAAGACGAAGCGATAACCGAAGACTTTTCATTCGACAACTCCGTGCAGAGCTTGCGGGCGATATCGCACGACACGCAGTGCAAAGACACGTATAAGCTCCGCGACGGACGAACGGTTCGGGCCGTCGACGTCCAATGGGCGTATCACGAGATGGCACAGAAATACTTCGCGCGGAACGATCCCGATCCATGGACGGCCGAAGTCATGCTGCGATGGGACGAGATGCTTTCGGGCATCGAGCGCGACCCGATGACGCTTGCCGGACAAGTCGATTGGGTGGCGAAGTACCGGATGCTCGATGGATACAGATTGAAAAACGATCTGGCCTGGAAGGACTCGAAGTTGCGGATGATGGATCTTCAGTACCACGACGTACGCGAGGACAAGGGTCTGGCGTATTTGCTCGAGCGCGGCGGCAAGCTCGAGCGACTCGTCGACGAAGACAGCGTGCAGCGCGCGATGGTCGAGCCGCCGTCGGACACGCGCGCGTACTTCCGCGGGAGCTGTCTCGCCAAGTACTCGAAGCACATCGCCGCCGCATCGTGGGACTCGGTGATCTTCGACACCGGCCAGGACATTTTGCAGCGCGTGCCGATGTCGGAGCCGCTGCGCGGGACGCGTGAGCACGTCGCCCCGCTGCTTGCGCAGTGCGATACGGCCGCGGAGTTGGTTTCGCGGCTACAAGGCTGAATTTCCGTCAGACGATGAGCGCGGGGGAGAGGAAGCTGGCGGAGACTCTCGACCAGGCCGCATCCGGTTCGGAGTTGCATCCCGCAGCGATCCCGAAGCCGTCCTACGAAGAAGACGGCGTTGCCGGTCTTTCGAGTTGGCTCGTGAATGCGGCAGGAGCCGTTACCGGCGGCGAGGTCACGGCCCTTTGTTTGTTCGACGAGGACGGCAAGCCGTCGTGGACGGTCGCCGGACGGTATCCCGCCGACTTCGAACAGCTGGGCGACCCGAACAATCATCCCGTGCTTGCAGCGGCGGCGCGCGGTGAAGCGATTGCGACCGTCGACGATCTCGTGCTCGAACCGCCGCCGGAGCCGGAGTTCCAAGCTACCCTTTTGCCGCTGCGAAGTGTTATCGCCGTGCCGTCGGTCGGTAACGACGGCCACGTCTTTGGGCTCGTGCTCGCAGGGCACCGCGAGCCGGATCGGTTCGGCGACGAAATGAAAGCAGGCGTGGTCGCGCTCGCACATCACTTCGCATTCGCCCTCGAGACGCGCGTCACGCTGGCGACGGTCGCAAAGATGGAGCAAACGCAGAAGCGGCTCGTCAACCAATTGCAAGCGGCGCTCCGCCCGCCGACGCCGACCGTTCGGGACACCGAGCTCGGCGTGTATTACCTCCCGGCCGATCCGAGTGCTCCCACGGGGGGCGACTTGTACGACTGGATGATTCTTCCCGACGGAGATTTGCACCTTGCGATCGTTGACGTCGAAGGCAAAGGTCTGACGGCGACGAAAGATGCAATGGCGCTGACGAACCTTTTCCGGATGCTGGTGCTGGACGGGTGTCCGCTCGACGACGTCGTCCAGCGCGCCGACGCGCTCATCATGGCACAAAGCCCATCGCTCACCGCCACGGCGCTCGTCGGCCGATACACGCCGTCGACAGGCCACGTGCAGCTGGTCGGTGCCGGACATCCGCCGGCATTTTTCGTGACGGAGAAAGGCGTGCGCGAAGTCGCGCCCCTCGGGCTGCCGATCGGGTCGCCCGGCGCGAAGTCCTTCGGTCCGGCTGAAGTCACACTCGGGCGGTCGGACGTGCTCATTCTGTACACCGACGGTCTCATCGAGGCAACGAAGGACATTCTCGAAGGCTTGCTCAATTTGCGGAAAGCTGCAATCGGCGCGACGAAGTACCCGGCACCGCACTTGGCACGCATCCTTGTCGACGAATGCTTGCGCGGCGCCGGGCGAAACGACGACTCGCTGGCGGTGATCTTGAAGCGACGAATTCCGCCGTTGCCGACCGGTCATTTTGCGCTCGGGCCGTTTGAATACCGATTCACGCCGAACCCGGCAGCCGTTCAGCTTGCGAGGCACTTCCTGATGGATTGGCTCGTTCGCGTGCCCATTCCTCGCGACGAGGCCGAAGATCTCGGTCTCGTGGCGAGCGAGCTGTGCACAAACGCGATTCGCTATGCGTCGGGGCGGCCGGAAGGCGTTGCGCTCCGCGCGTGGTCCGAAGGCGCAGATGTCATCCTCGAGGTGGAAGACGACGGCGACGGGACGATGGCGTGGCAGCCAAGAGAGGACGGCGAGACACCGGACCCCGAAGCCGAGGCCGGCCGCGGGCTTTATCTCGTCGAAGCCTTGTGCGATCAAGTCACGGTTCGCCGGGGCGAAGGCACGACGACGGTCCGCTGCGTCAAAACGGCGGTGATCCCCGTCGAATAGCGGAGCCGACTCTGCGCGCAGAACCCGCGAAGTCCTGGTGCGTGCGGACACATCGATCAAGCCCGAAATCATCCCCCTTTCCTCTCAGGGCAGGGTCCGTGTCGTCCGACGAGTATCATGGAGATCCGGTTTTGAGAGGAGGTTTCGTGAGCAAGACCGGTGGTGGTCAGGAAAAGAAGAAGAGGCAAGGCGGCGGCGGCGAAGGTGACGACGACGCCGGCCAGACACAGACCGACGTCGCGAAAAAGGCTGAAGAGGTCAAGGAAGACCTCGACGAGCTCCTCGACGAAATCGACTCGGTCCTGGAAGAGAACGCGGAGGAGTTCGTGCGTTCGTTCATCCAGAAGGGTGGCGAGTAAGTGCGGGCTTGCGTGCGTGCAGCCCGTTGTTCGTCCATAATCCGCGTCTCATGAGAGACTTTTCCATGGAATGGACGCGTGCGGCGTTTTCAACCGACGCGAATCCTTCCTTCAGCGATCTGCTTTCCCGCGTCGAGCCGAATCTCCTTCCGTCGGTGCGCGACACCGTTCCGCAAGTGCCGCACGCGACCACGATCGTCGCGTTGCGCTTCGCCGACGGGATCGTCATGGCAGGAGACCGCCGCGCGACTGAGGGCTACCAAATTGCCGACCGCCGGATCGAAAAGGTCTACGCCGCCGACGAGTTTTCCGCGGTTGCGATCGCCGGTGCAGCCGGGCCCGCGATGGACATGGTGAAGCTCTTTCAGACGGAGCTGGAGCATTACGAGAAAGTCGAGGGCGACATGCTGTCCCTCGAGGGCAAAGCCAACAAGCTTGCGCAACTTATCAAGGCCAACTTCCCGATGGCGATGCAAGGTCTCGTCGTGGTGCCGCTGTTCGGCGGATTCGACGCGCGGCGTTCGCAAGGTCGCATCTTCCGGTACGACGCCGTCGGTGGGCGTTATGAGGAGCTCGACTACCACGCGACCGGTTCCGGCGGGAAGGACGCGCGCAGCGCATTGCGCACCAGTTACCGGCCCGACCTCGCGCGGGACGACGCCGTGCGAGCGGCAGTGGAAGCGTTGCTGATCGCGAGCGAGGAAGACACAGCGACCGGGGGACCCGACCTCATCCGCGGTATTTTCCCGACCGTCTCCACGGTGACGGCGAAAGGCTTTGAGATGGCGCCGGACACGGAGCTCCGCGCCATCGTCGAAGCACTGATGGCAGCGCGCGCCGAGCAAGGAGGTATCGGATGACCCCGATGCCGTATTACGTCTCGCCGGAACAGATGATGAAGGACCGGGCCGACTATGCCCGGAAAGGCATCGCGCGTGGCCGGTCGCTTATCGCGGTTGAGGCGGCCGACGGGATCCTGATTGCGGCCGAAAATGTTTCGCTGACGCTGCACAAGATCTCGGAGATCTACGACCGCATCGCGTTCGCCGCCGTCGGCAAATACAACGAGTTCGAGAACTTCCGCATCGCCGGCGTGCGCCTCGCCGATTTGCGCGGCTATTCCTACGGCCGTGAGGACGTCACGGCGAAGGCCGTCGCGAATGCGTATGCGCAAGCGCTCGGGAATATCTTCACGCAAGAGATGAAACCGTATGAGGTCGAGCTCCTCGTCGCGCAGGTGGGAACCGAGCCCGCCGCCGACGAGCTGTACCGCATTCTGTACGACGGCAGCGTCAGCGACGAGCAAGGGTTCGTGGC
>JAIVGO010000012.1 GCA_020201525.1 Actinomycetota bacterium
GACGATGTACGACGCGGGCTGGGCCGCACCTGGCTGGCCGCGCGAATGGGGCGGCCGCGAAGCGACCGTGTCCCAGCGCGTGATCGTGCAAGAGGAGATCGCGCTCGCGCGCGCGGCGGTCATCATCAATGCGATCGGCGTGTGGAACATCGGGCCCACCCTTTTGGAGTTCGGAACCGAGGACCAGAAGCGGCGGTGGCTTCCCGCCATGCTCTCGGCGCAAGAGATTTGGTGCCAGGGATTCTCCGAGCCGGGCGCCGGGAGCGATCTCGCGTCGCTGCAAACAAAAGCAACGCGCGGCGGGGACGACTACCGAGTCAGCGGCCAGAAGGTCTGGATCTCCTACGGTCACCGCGCCGACCGGTGTTTTCTTTTGTGCCGAACCGGCGACACCGGGCACAGAGGCATGTGCGTTCTCGTCCTCAACATGCATGCGGCCGGAGTGGAAACGCGCCCGATCCGCGAGATGACGGGCGACGCGGCCTTCGTCGAGCTTTTTCTCGACGACGTACGCGTGCCGGTTGCCGACCGCGTTGGGGAGGAGGGCGACGGCTGGCGGATCGCGATGTCGACCCTCACGCACGAGCGCGTCGGCACCGTGACGTACGGCATTCAGCTGAGGCAAAAGCTCGAGTCTCTCTTGCGCAAACAAGAAGCGTGGCCGACTGGGGAGGTGGAGGGCCGCCTCGCACGACAAGATCTCGCGGCGCTATGGACCGAGATTGAAATCATCCGCCTTACGGCGCTTCGCGCGGTCACAAAGGCGGCCCGTGGCGAAGTCCCATGGCCAGAGGTCCCGATCGGAAAGCTCCTGTGGAGCATGAGCGCGCAGCACCTTTCCGAGACGGCGGTTCATCTCTTCGGTGCCGACGGATTGCGGACGCGTGGAGACGATAGAGCGCCCGACGAGGGTCGGTGGGCGTGGGATCTCGCGCAGACCCGCATGACGACGATCGGCGCCGGCACGACGGAGATCCAGAAGAACACGCTCGCCGAACGCGCCCTCGGATTACCGCGCTCGTGAAAGCGCTCGTCACCGGGGCGACCGGACTCATCGGTAACGCGATCGCTCGTGCGCTCATTGAACGCGGCGATGACGTCCGAGTCCTCGTGCGCGACCGGGCGCGCGCCGAGCAAATGCTGCCCGATCCGGCCGACATCATCCGCGGCGATCTCACCGAACGAGAAGGAATCGACCGCGCCGTGCGCAACATCGACGTCGTGTTTCACGCCGGCGGGTTGCCCGAGCAGTGGGCCCGCGACGCGACGATCTTCGACCGAACGAACCGGCAGGGAACCGCAAACGTGCTCGAGGCAGCGCTCGCGGCGGGTGTGAAACGCGTCGTCTACACCTCGACGATGGATGTCTTTCGCGAGGACGCGGACGGGCGCCTGCGGGAAACCGCGCCCGATCCGAACCCGAAGCCGAGCGCGTACGAGCGCTCGAAGCAGCTCGCCGAAAGGGAAGCCGACCGCGTTCGAGCCGCCGGGCTCGAGGTTGTGTTCCTCAACCCCTCGTCCGTGTACGGCCCCTCGCCGGTGGTGACCGGCATGAACGTCTTCTTCATGCGGATGCTCATGGGGAAGGTGCCGATGGTTCCGCCCGGCGGCGCGTCGCTCGCCTATGTGGATGCCGTCGCGAACGCTCACCTTGCCGCGGCCGAGCGCGGCGTGGACGGGGAGCGATATTTGCTCGCCGATGCGCACGTGACGATGGAAGAGCTCGCGCGCATAACCGCTCGCGTCGCCGGGCTCGGCAAGACACCGAAGAAGGCGCCCGCCTTCGTATTGAAGACGTTCGCGACCGTGAGCGCGCCGCTCGCGCGGACGTTCGGCTTCAAACCGATGGTCGCACCCGACGAGCTCGGCTTCCTTCTGTGGAACGCAGACGTCGATTCGACCAAAGCGCAACAACAGCTCGGCTACATGCCCGTCCCGATCGAAGAGGGTGTCGCGCGAACGATCGCCCACATGCGCACAACGGGACTCGCGCCGGCTTAGCAGTACGATGAAGCTCGTGGATCTCTTCGACGAGCTAAACAACTCGCTCGAAGACCGCATCAACGCGCTGCCGGAGCGCAAGCGCAAGATGATGCGGCTTCGCTTCGGGCTGGCCGACGGCCGTAACTGGGACCTGCGCGAGATCGCGCGCGAGTTCGACACCAACCGCGAGGAAGTGCGAAAGGTCGAAGCCGAGCTCTTCGCAGACTAGCTACAAGACATCGCTCATCGCCGACGCCATCGCAGCGTTGTTGAGATGCTCGGAGATGCCGAACGAATCCTCGAGCGTGCGAAGAAGTGACATGTGGTCGTACGGCGTCGACACCACACTCTGTGTAATACCGGCGCCGAGCGCGAGCAGCCCGATGCGACCGCCGAATCCCGGCAACACGCCTCCCAGGCCTCCGCTGCAGCACCCCGGCGGGTTGCTCGTGTCGGTGAATCCGTTTTCGTCGAGCGTGATGATCAGAGCGCCGTCGTGCGCGTTGAGATAGGTCAGCAGCGCCGGAACTTCTTGGTGCAGCCACAAATCGGCCGACGTCAGGCCGCCGGGCAACCCGTTCGAACACGGGTTGTCGTGCCCGTCGTGACACGTGTCGGGCGTGATGAACGCAAACGGGGGAAGCGTGTCGTATGCGAGGTCGCCTGCGAGCTCCGTGTACGGCCGCACATGCGCTTGGCACCGAGCGTGGTCGCCGACGATGTCGTCGAAATAAATGAACGGGTTGTGACGGTCGGCGTAATCGTATGCGGGGGGTTGCCGCGAATTTCCCTGATATGGATCCGGCCGGAGGTCGGTTGGGTCGTACGGCGCGTGGAAGCACGGCTCCGGCATGCCGTCCATGTATCCCTTCCACGAGATGCCGTTTTCCTCCAGCTGATCGGCGAAGTTTCGCCCGTTGGCCATTAGTGACTGTCCCTGAACGCAGGACCAGAAGTTGTTCGTAATTTGGGCTGCGGCCTCGGCGACCGGGTCCAGGAACGAGCCGCCCGGGATTCGCTCGGTCACTGCCCTCGCCAAGCCTCCCCCGTCGCAATCGGTCCCCGTGATCGGCTGATCGGGCTGACCGCTCATCATTGCGATGTAGTTGTCGAGGCTTGCATGGCCGGTGGCGTAATACCGGTCCGCGAACACGGCGTTTCCCTTCAAAGAATTCAGGTAAGGAGCCTTTGCCGGATCCCACGTATCGGAGAAGTTTTCGTTTTCGAGAACGAGCACGACGACGTGTGAGAAGCTATGGACGCCTTCGAGACCGGAGCCGGCACGCGACGTCAGAGGGCTGAGCAAAGATCCTGCGAGCAACAGTACGAGAATGAGCGACGCGCGGCACGTGTAGGCAGAACGCAGCATGACAGCCTCCGGGGGAAAGACCTGGTCATATGAGCCGCCGAAGGCTTCGACGCCCCGACGGCCATTCCTTCTCCCCGGCCTCGAGATTCAGAAGTTCACCCGCATCACGGATTCGTTGTGGACCGGGGAAGGATTTGCTTGCCGAGCGGTGAAAGTTGCATTGGGCAGGACCACACGCAGCCTTTGCCAGGGAGGCAGGAATGAGACGAGGGATTCGAAGCATCGCGGCCGCTGTGGCGCCGCTCATCGGGCTCACGATTCTGGCGGGGTCGCCGGCGCACGCGACTCCGGCGTTCGCACCGATCAACCACATGGTCGTTCTCATGCAAGAGAACCGCTCCTTCGATCATTACCTCGGCCAGCTGCATGCCTACCAAGTGGCGCAACATGGCTCCTCGACGGTCGAAGCCGAACCGGTGACGGGCAACCCCAATCCCGCCGGCGGGGCGGCCATCACGCCGTTCCACCAGACGAGCTACTGCGAGGTGGCCGACCTCGACCACTCCTGGGACGGAACACACAGCGAATGGAACAGCGGTGCCATGGACGGATTCACGGCGGCGAACGTGAAGCCGGCCGACCCGACCGGCAGCCGCACGATGGGTTACTACAACGCAACCGACTTGCCCTACTACTACGCGCTGTACGACACCTTCGCCATGAGCGACACCTTCTTTTCGTCGGTCCTTTCCCAGACGTTCCCCAACCGGTTTTATCTTCTTGCCGGCACGTCGTTCGGCCACATCGCAAACGACTTCCCGTTCCCTCCGGGCGAGAGTCCGGTGACCGGCTTCGCGCCGGACGGTGGCACGATCTTCAACAAGCTGGACGACGCCGGTGCGACGTGGAGGGTCTACTTCAACGAGGTGCCGTTCTCGTGGCTCTTCGGCTACGTGCGTAACGGCACCGCGGGACACGTGTTCCCGATCAGCCAGTACTATGCCGATGCCGCCGCCGGCCTCCTGCCGGATGTCGCCTTCGTCGACCCGACGTTCATCGCAACGGTCAACGTCGAAAATGACGAGCATCCACCGGCGAACATCCAGAACGGCCAAAAGCTCGTACACGACGTTCTCGGCGCGCTGATGGCCTCGCCGAACTGGCCGGACTCCGCCGCGTTTCTCACCTACGACGAACACGGCGGCTACTACGATCATTTGCGCCCTCCGACGGCGGTAGAACCGGATGCGCTTGGACCGAACGGTCACCCGACGCAGAAGTTCGACCAGCTCGGTATCCGGGTTCCGTTCGTCGTTGTGTCGCCCTTCGCAAAAGTGCGGTACAACTCGACGGCGCTCCCGATTGCCGGTGGTACAGCAGCGAATCCAACGTACACAACGAGCGCAAAGATCTACTCGCACACCTCGATCCTGAAGACGATCGAGGACCGGTTCACGATCCCGGCCGGCCAAACCTATCTCACGAATCGTGACGCAAGCTCGAACAACCTTGCCGACTTGTTTGACTTCGATGCGCCGGCATTCGCAACCCCTCCGGCGCTGCCGGATGCAACCATCAACGTCGCGCAGGCGGTGGACTGCGAGGTCAATCACGAGCACGTGCCGACAGAATTGTAGATAGCTATGAGCGGATCAGGAGCGCGTCGAGTGCGATCACGCCGTGTCCGGCCGGCAGGACACGCACCGGATTGAGGTCGAGCTCCTGCAGCCGGTTACCGAGCGCCGTCGCCATGTGCGACACGTTCATCAATAAGTCGGCGAGCGCGTCGATGTCGGCTTTCGGCCGTCCGCGGGCACCGTCGAGCAACGGAAATCCGCGCACCTCACGGATCATCGCTTCGGCTTCTCCTCGCGTCAGTGGCACGACCCTTCGGGACACATCTCTCATCACCTCGACGAAGACGCCGCCGAGACCGAACACGATCACGGGACCGAATTGCGGATCGTTCTTCACGCCGACGATGACCTCTTCACCGTCATCGACCATCTCTTCGACGAGGACGCCGTCGTAGCCGCCATCGCCCGCGTATTCGCGGCCGAGCTTGTCGAGCTCGTCGAACAGCGGTCCGGCTTCGTCCGGCGAGACGCCGACGCGCACGAGCCCTGCGTCGCTCTTGTGCAGAATCCCGCGCCCGCACGCTTTCATAACGACCGTCGGTCCGAGCTCGCCCGCGGCCATGCCGGCCTCGATCCCACCTTCGACGAGTGCGCGCCGCGCGAACGGAATCCCGAAGTGCTCCGCGATCGTCGCGGCCTCGTCTTCTGACAGCGGGCCCGATCCTTCAGGGAGCTCCGCGCCGGCTGAAACATCGGGCGCCGTTCGTTCTTCGAACGAGTCGATGAACTTCCAGTAATCGAGATAACGCCGGATTCCGATCACGCACGAGCGAAACGAGCGGAACATCGGCACGCCGCCTTCGACGAGAATGCGATATCCGTCCTCGTCGACGACCGGCGATCCCCAGATGACGATGACGGGCTTTTTTGCGCTCTTGTATGCATCGACGATGTCGGTCGCCACGATCTTGGACATCGATGGCAGCACGCCGGTGATCGGGCACACGAGAATGTCGCAGCTCGGGTCGTCGAGGCATTGTTCGATGAGCCAGCGGTTCTGGCCGGGTTTGCGCACCGGCTGCGCGCCGTTGTCGACGGGGTTCGACACCGTGAGGTAGTCCGGTATGAGCGTGTGCAGTTGGTTCTGCGTCTCGTTCATCAGTGGAGGAAGACGCAGTCCGGCCCATTCGCACATGTCGGCCATGTGCGCACCGGTGCCGCCGGAGATCGCATAGATGCACACGCCGTCGCCTGGCGGTTTCGGCAAACGCGCCAACAGAGCCGAGGTCTCCAAGAGCTCGTCCAGGTCGTCCACGCGCACTATGCCGTATTGCTTGAAGAACGCATCGTGCACGTCATCGGCGCCGGTGAGGTGACCCGTATGCGACATCGCCATGCGGGCGCCGGCATTCGTGCGGCCAACTTTCACGAGCACGATGGGTTTCTGGGCGCGCGCAGCCTTTTCCGCGGCCACCCGAAGACGGGGAATCGATTTAAAGCCTTCGATATACGCGGCGATGACGCCGGTGTCTTCGTGCGTGACGTAATACTCGATGAAATCGGCGGCTTCGAGGTCTGCTTCGTTACCGGTCGGCGCCCAGTACGACAGCCCGATGCCCAGATCGACGCCCTGCGCGATCGGGCGGCCTTGGTGACCAGACTGGGTGATGAGCCCGATTTTCTTCCCGGGCAGGTCGGGGAAAAGCTCGAACGCGTTCACGTTCGTGTTGGGGCCGAACAGCCGCACGCCCCCCTCGGCCGCGATCCGCGAAAGCTCACGTTCGCGCGCGGCGCCCTCCGCGCCGATCTCGCTGAAGCCGGCCGTGAAGATGATGCAGAACGTCGCCTTCTTTGCGACGGCGTCGCGCAGTCCCTGTTCCGCGTCGCCGATCATGACGACGACGACGTCGAGGTCGCCGGGCACGGCGGCGAGCGTCGGGTAACACTTCACACCGACAATTTCTGCGGTCCGCGGATTCACCGGGTACACGGAGCCCCCGTCGCGCGCCGCGCGCTCCATCACCTTCTTCAGCAAGTGATAGCCGGGCTTCGTCTTGTCGTCGGTTGCCCCGATCACCGCGATGGCGCGCGGATGAAAGAAGAACCTGAGATCGCTCACACCGGCCTCCATTGCGGCAACGAGACTCCCTCTTCGACGTCTTCGAAGACGACCTCCACTTCCATCCCCTCATCCGGCTGATCGATTCCGAGCACGTTTCCGACCATGCGCACGCCTTCGTCCAATTCAATCACGGCAACGTTGTACGGAGTCTTTTCGGCAAATGCCGGGAGCACCGGAGGATGAACGACGACCCACGACCAGACTCGGCCGTGGCCCGATGCCGGGACCCACACCGACTCCATCGACAGGCAGGACGGGCACATCGGGCGCGGCGGATGCCGGTACGCGCCGCACGCCGCACACCGTTGCAGTACCAGCTCGTGCCGCGCAGCGGCCTTCCAGAACGGTGCCGAGTCATCGTCGGGAAGCGGCACTGGGGGGAGCGCCTTCGTTTCGGCGGTTGCGTGCCCGCTCGTGTGATAGCTCATGGCTTCCTCAGCACGAGTGCACTCGTGGGGACGCCGTTGCCCGACGTCACGAAGACGGTCTCGCAACCGTCGACTTGATTAACCGAGGTTCCTCGAATCTGCCGCGCTCCTTCGACGATCAAGTTCATCCCGTGCACGTAGGCTTCAGACAAGCCGCCGCCGCTAGTGTTCGTCGGCAGCGCGCCGCCGAGCCGCAAGTTCCCTTCGGCGCAAAACGGTCCACCCTCGCCGTGCTTCACGAAGCCGTATTCCTCCAGCGACATGAGGACCAGCGGCGTGAACGCGTCGTAGATTTGCGCGCAGTCCATGTCTCCGGGGCTCATGTCGGCGAGCCGCCACAGCTCATCGCCGGCGAATCTTCCGGGGGAGTGCAGCGGGTTCGCGGTGAAGTAATTCGACATGACCGTGTGATCGGGTCCCATGCCTTGCGACGCCGCGCGCACCAGCACCGGCGGCTGCTTACAGTCGCTTGCGCGCTCGGGCGTCGTCAGCACGACTGCGAGCGCGCCGTCCGACTCCAAGCAGCAGTCGAAGAGGCGTAGCGGCTCGGAGATGAAGCGCGACGCCGTGTAGTCGTCGAGCGTCATCGGCCGCCCGCGCATCATCGCGTACGGGTTCTTCTGTGCGTGCTCGCGGCAGGCGACGGCGACTGCGCCGAGCTGTTCCGGCGTGGATCCGAATTCCATCATGTGCCGCCGTGCGAGCATCGCGATTTGATCGACGGGACGCGTGAGACCCCAGGGCAGCCACCACTGCAGGTCGCCGCCGACCTTGTTCGACTTCGACGCCCAGGGCCTGCCTCCGGATCCTCGGTTGCGCGCGCGCCACACGACCACGACGGAGGCAGCGCCCGTCGCGATCGCCATCGCAGCGTGACCGATCGCCGCGCATCCTGCGCCGCCTCCGTACGCGACGTCGCCGAAGAAACGGATGTTCGGAATTCCCATGTTCCGCGCGATCTCGACCTCGAATGTGTTCTCCAAGGAGAACTTCACGAGACCGTCGACCTCGGAAGGCGCGATGCCGGCATCCTCCAAAGCAGCCTTGATCGCCTCGAGCGCGATCACGCGCTCGGGCCGGCCGATATTTTTCGAGAACTCGGTGTGCCCGATGCCGGTAATGGCCGCGCGGTCGCGGACGGCCGCATACGGGTCCGCGACCACTCAGCCCTACTTGTCGAGGCCGAAGATGCGCACGGCGTTGCCGGCGAGAATCTTTGCCTTCTCGTCTTGGCCGACGCCGTTGAACATCTCGTTGATGCGCGCGCGAGAGTACGGCCAGTCGTTCCCGTGGTGCGGGAAGTCCGTCGACCACAGCATGTTTTCGACGCCGACCGCGTGACGCAGCTTCACGCCGATGTAGTCCTGCATGAACGTTGCGGCGAAATTGCGATACCAGTAGTACGACGGCTCGTGCTTGATCTCGAGTCCGGCCCACGTTCGGTTGCGCCAGTACCGGTCGTCCATCATCTCGAGGAAGTGCGGTATCCAGCCGACGCCGACTTCGATCAAAACAACGCGCAGCTCGGGGAAGCGATCGAACACCCCGTTGAAGATGAATGAAGCGATCGTGGGTGGTACTGCGCTGAACACGCCGGCGAGCCCGCCGACGGCCTTCGCGTTCATGCGCTTCTTGTCCTTGCCGATGCCGCTCGTCACGCTGCGCCCGGCCTTCTGCTGTTCCATGCGCGCCTTGCGGCTGATCATCGTGATGTGAATCGTGACCGGCAGGTCCGCATCCACACACGCGGCCCAGAACGGGTCGTCTTCCTCGCTGATCGTCTCGGCGCCGGTCGGCCAGCCTCCGATCACAACGCCCTTCGCGCCCTTCTCCTTCGCTTTCTTCACGTATTTGACGGCGGTCTCAACGCCGAGCAAAGGGATCTGGTACATGGGGAAAAGCCGCGCGGGGTCGGCGGCCGCGAACTCGTCGAACGAAAACGCGTTGAATGCGTCGACGCCGGCGAGCGAGATCTCCTCGTCGGGGTTGCCGAGCCAGTGACCGATCGTTCGCTGCGGCGGGAAGATGATTTCCGCATCGATTCCGTCGACGTCCATGTCCTCGATGCGCGCCTTGCCGTTGTGCACCGAGGGCCGCGCCATGTCGTACGTCATGCCGAACCAGCGCATCTCCTCGAAGCGCTGGCCGGGCGTGACGGTGAGCCCGATCGGCTCGGGTGCGCCGACCGCGAACTGCCAGGCGTCGCCGCCTTCGGGGTCCTTGGCGAGGACGGGCGCGTGCTCCTGGTACTTGGCGGGGAGGTGGTTCTTCCAAATGTCCGGTGGTTCTGTGATGTGCACATCCGATGAGATGATGTCGTAGCTTCGCGGCATCGTGACCCCTTTCCACCAGGGAATGTGTGCAAGTCTAGGAGTCCCCGGTCGGCTCAAGCATAGAGGCGGGATGGGAGACCTGACAATCGCGTCAGGTTGTAAGACCCCCAGGAAGGCCCGCGAGGGCAGGGATGGGGGCCTCGGGCAGCGAAAGAGACCCCGAGCAATGGGGGTTGCGCGGGTACGGCACGTCGCAAGGCGCTTGCTGGTGCCGTGCCCGAGCCTGGCGACTGGTATTTGAGATGAGTGGACTCACCGGATGGCGGCGTATCGCAACGCTCGTCTTCGCTTTGGCCCTCGTCTTCGGGGTGCTCGTAACGACGGTCCGAGTCGGCGCGAGGCTGCCGGCCACCGACTTCCTGAATCCCCATAGCCGGGTGGGAGGCGTTGATTACTCCGCGGATTCGGTCCGCGGCCTCGCACCGCTCCGGAGCGCGTTCATTCGAGAGGCCCTCGGAAGCGGAGCCTCGACGGCGCTCGCGGCCGCGCCCGACTCGAAAACGCCCACTCGAAACCAGCCGACAGTCAAAGGGCGGCGGATCGTTCACACTACGCCGGCGGGGCGCAACGACAGCTTTTCGAACGTGGAGAACGTTCAGACGATTCCCTTCACGGACAATACGAATACGTCTAACACCACCGTCGAACCCGGTGAGCCTCAGGCGTGCGCACCCACCACCGGCACGGTGTGGTACCGGTTCGTTCCCTCGAAGAACGTTGGATTGTCGGCGAGCACCGAAGGAAGCAACTTCGACACCGTACTGGCCGTCTACACGGGCACGAGCCTGAGCACACTCTCGTCGCTCGTCTGCAAGGACAGCGGAACGTTCGGGCGCCACTACGCGGTCGCGTTCCAAGCCCATGCCAGCCGGGCTCTCTATTTCCAGGTCGGCGGCGTCGGAGCCGCTCGCGGCGATCTCGTTTTCAATCTCGATCCCGCGCCCCGGCCTCCGAACGACAATTTCGCCGACGCGACTGGCTTGTCGAAAATCCCCGTCACCGATAGGACGAACACTGCAGGAGCCGGCGTCCAGCCCGGCGAGGCGCAGCCCACGTGCATCTCATCAACGGGCGCCACCGTCTGGTACCGATACACGCCTCGAACCGATGCTCCATTGGTCGCATCGACGTTCGGAAGCGACTTCGCGACAACGCTCGGCGTGTACACCGGCGTGAAGATGACCGCGTTGCAAGAAGCTGCGTGCGATGCGAGCAACACGCCGGTCTACCCCGCGCGCGTCGTTTTCCGCCCCGTCGCCGGCCGCACGTATTCCTTTCTCGTCGGTGGAACGTTCGGAGACCGGGGCAATCTCGCGTTCACGCTTGCGGCGGCTCCCATTCATCCGCCGAACGATGATTTCGCGCACGCACGTGCGGCAGGAGTTCCTTTCGCGGACCGGCCCTCCACCTTCGGGGCGACCATTCAGACGGCCGAGCCACGACCGTCCTGCGCGACGGGTATCGCCGAGAGCGTGTGGTATCGCTTTACTCCCGGCGAAACGATGCAGCTCGTCGGCGACACGTTCGAAAGCCGTGCTGACACAGTCCTAGCGGTGTACACGGGAAGCGCATTGGGTGACCTGCAAGAAGTTCCGCTTGCCTGCAGCGACGACACCGCGATCTCGACGAGCAGCTCGGGTGGCACCGGCGTCAACAGTCAGGTATCGCAAGTGACCTTCACGGCCCTTGCCGGCGAGACGTATTTCTTCCAAGTCGGCCTCAAGAGCGACGCGCAAGGAAACATCGCGTTCAACTTGGACCGGGCTAGCACCTGATGAGTGCTCGCCGCCGCCGAATCCTAACGTCGTTCCGCAATCTCCGTCTGTTCTGGAAATTGTTGCTTCCGTTCCTTGCACTCATGCTCCTCGTGGGAGCGTCGGGGGCGTTCTTCATCGTTCGTGACCTCTCGTCGCGCGCCAGGGGGGAGCTCAACCAGGACTTGCTGCGCCGCTCCGTCGATGTGGAGCTGCTCATTCGAGATCAGGAGCTGTATCTCGTCGAATCGGTTCGCTATGCGGCGAATCTTCAGAGGATGCCGGAAGCAGTGCGGGATCACGATGCTCCACAGGTGCGCGGGCTGTTGACCTCGGTGCTCGCGCTGCGGACTTCGCTCAACGCGCTGATCGTGACCGACGAAAAGGGGACGGGCCTCGTCGAAATAACGCGTTCGGACCCCCGAACGAAACAGCTCGGGGTCGGGAAAGGCGGATCGTGGTCCAAGAACCAGTTCGTCGGCGAAGTGCTAAAGGGAGTCATCGACAGTGCCGGTGACAAGCGTTCCGCGATCGTTCGGATCGGCGAACAAGCGATGCTCGCGACCGCAGGACCGATCCGGGCTCCGTCGGTGGTCGGTTCGGCAATCGTCGGAATCCGTCTCGATTCAATTGCGAAGGACGCGAGCGAAAGGCTGGGTGGCGCGAGCATCCGCTTTTTCGACGGTGACGGTTTGCTCGTCGCCTCCGCTGGGCGGATGATCTCCGCCGCGAGCCGGACCGGGCTTACCTCATCCCAGCCGGTGCGGACGACCGAGCACGTGGGAACCACCAAGGTTTCGACGATCTACATTGCCTTGCAGGCTCGCGGCGGGCGCGTCGGGACGGCGGCGATCAGTCTTCCGCAGGCCCCGGCGTTTGCTTCGGTCCGCGGCACGGGGCTGCGGCTCATTCTCATTCTGGCCGGCGCGATGGCCCTAGCTGTTCTCGGCTTGGGTTTTCTTCTGTCCCGGTACATCCTCGCGCAAGTCCATCATTTGGTGGAGACCAACCGCGCGCTCGGTCGCGGGGAGCTTTCGGCTCGCGCTCCGGTGCTCGGTGACGACGAGGTCGGCGAGCTGGCTGAGGGGTTCAACCAGATGGCCGAGCAACTGGAGGCAAGTTATCAAGAGTTGGAGATGCGGGTGGAGCAACGAACGGAGGAATTGCAGCGGCTGAATCAGGAAGTGACGAAGGCCTCCGAAGCACGGTCCGAGTTCTTCGCGGCGATGAGCCATGAGTTCCGCACGCCGCTCTTTGCAATCAACGGTCACGCCGAGATGATGCTCGACCCCGATTTCGTGCCCAAGGACCGCAGGCGTCTGTCGTCGTTCGATCAGACGATCCACGACTTCGCGTCGACCATCAAGAGCTCGGGCGAGCACTTGCTGGAGCTGGTCAACTCCATCTTGGATCTCGCCAAGTTCGAATCGGGGCGGATGAGCGTCGATCTCGAACCCGTGCAATTACCCGACCTCGTCAAGGAGATCCAGGGACAGGTCGTTCCGCTCGCGCGGCGCGGAGACCTGAACGTCTCCTTTGACATCCCGAAAGGATTGCCGCTCGTAGCGGCCGACCCGACGCGTATTCGCGAGATCTTGCTGAACCTGATGTCGAATGCGATCAAGTACACGCCGGCCGGGGGGCAGGTGCGTCTTGCCGCGTCCGCGAACAACGGTGTCGTGCAGGTCGCCGTCGCTGACACCGGCGTCGGGATTCCCGAGGATGCGCGAGAACGTGTCTTCGAGCCGTTCTACCAAGTCAAAGGAACCCGTGCGCAGCGCGGTCAGGCCTCGAGCGGGCTCGGGCTGGCGCTGACGAAACGTCTCGTCGAGGCGCACGGCGGAGAGATCTCGTTCGATAGCGAGGTCGGGGTCGGCACGACGTTCACGTTCACGCTGCAGACGGCGGGCGCCGTGAAGCCTGCGCGAAAGAGAACAGCGCGAAAGCGCCCCGCCTAGAAGGACGCGCAGAGATACGGGCCACCGGTGCCCGACACGTTGCAAACAACGGTCGAATTGACGGTGAGCGAAGTCGTTCCCGGCATCTGGCAGGCGGTGGCGCGCATGCCGGAATTGTGGCAGGTGTCTTCGGTGGTCGTCGTGTCACCGGACGTATGCGTAATCGACACGGTCACGCTCGCGGACGTCGGCGGGTTCGAGGTGGCGGCCCCGGCGACAAGCAGGTGCGTTCCGGCGATCTTGAACGTACACGTCGCGCCGGCGGGGGTTGCGTTGCCCTGGCAGGACGCCACGGGCTGGGCGGCAAGCCCCGGAACGGGGATCAGCGCCCACGCGAGAGCTGCTGTCGCTCCGAGCATCCCGCGGAAGCGGTTTGCTCTGCCGCCTGTCTTCATCGCGATTCCCGTTGGGCCGCCGTGGTGCAATACCTAGGAGCTGACGCAGGCGTATTCACCAAATCCGCCGATGCTCGCGTTGCACGTCAATGCGGTTCCGACGGTGACGCTCAGCGGAAGGCTGTTCTGACAGGCAGTGAATGCATTGCCGCTCGACGCGCAGTTCAAAGGCGGGCTGAGAGGAAGGCCGTTCTTGAGCACCGAGACCGCCACGCTCGCGGTGCCCGCGTTCGTTGCGGCGGCGAATATCGTGATCTTGGTCCCGGTGGCCGTGAACGGGCACGAGCCGGATGTACCCTGGCAAAGCTGCGCCGCTTCACCCTGACCCGGCACGAGCAACGCGACGAGACATACAGCGGCAAAAAAGATCACCATCCGCCGTGGCGCTTTCCGAGCCTTCATCTTTCCCCCTGTTCGCCCGAGCCCGGACTTTTCATCGTGAAGTTTCTACGCTGTCGACGCGATTCCTTCACCCGCATTTGCGGGTGTCCGGCGAAGAAATAGCATCAACCGGGGGGCGGCGCAGGATCGGTGCGTTTCGCGGCGAAATACCAGGGCAATGCCGAAGAAACCGCAGACCTACCGGGCCGACGAGTCTCCCGGCGTCACCGGAACCGAGCTTTTCCGGCCGCCGCCGCCACTCGAGCCGGCCGATCAGACGATCCTGGACGCCCTCTGCCGTCCCGTGTTGGACGGCGATGCTTTCACGCCGCCGGCCACGCCGGATGAGATCGCGGCCCAGGTCGGGCTGGCCGAGTCGGTCGTGACGAGCCGGCTCGAGCGCCTGTGTGGCGCCTTCGAGGTCGACGACGTGCCGAACCTCGCGATGGAGGCCATTCGCCGGGGCGCCGCACGTCCGTAGCAGGAAAACGGCTCGATCCTGTCGAAACGGTTTCCGACAGCACGGGGATGCCGGGGGGACCGCCATGATTGCCAGGATCAAGGCCGTACTACCGCTACTCGCACTCACACTCACACTCCTACCCATGCGCGCATCCGCCGCGCCGTGGGTCATCACCCGCGTACCGGTCGGCAACGACCCGCAAGGCATCGCCGTGATGGGAACGCGCGTCTTCGTGGCAAACGCACTCGACAACACGGTGTCGGTGTGGGATGAGCAGGCCGCCGCCGTCGTCGCGACCGTCCGGGTCGGGCGTAAGCCGTCGGGGATCGCGGCCGATGCGGAAACGGGCCGGGTGTACGTCGCCAACATCGCCGATGCAAGCGTGTCGGTGATCGACGGCGCCTCGTCCCCGCGCGTCCTTCAAACGATCAAGCTCCGCATGGAGAAGCCGGCCGCGGTCGCCGTCGATTCGTACCTGCGCCGCGTGTACGTCGCGCATCCGACGAAGAACGCCGTTTCGGTGGTCGACGTATCCGGAGCGAAGCCGGCGCTGTCGACTCTCAAAGCCGGTTCCAAACCCGGCAGCCTTGCCGTCGTGGTGTCGGGATCGCCGGGCGTCCATCGTCTCGTCGTAACGAACACCGGGTCGAATACGGTCTCGATCGTCAATCTCACTTCTTCGGCCACTCGTGCGCCGGCGGGCGCCGGCAGCATCGGCGTGTGCAAGGCGCCGTCGGGCGCTGCCGTTGATCAAGCCGCGAACATTTTGTACATCGCGTGCAGCGACTCGAGCGTCCAAGCCGTCGACTTGGCGGCGCGGTCGGTCGTGCAAACGTACGCCGGCGCGACCGGACGCAGCATCGCCGTCGCGACGGCGCTCAAGAAAGCATTCATCGCCGATGCAACCGGCCTTCGCGTGATCGATCTCGCGTCGAAGAAAGTAATCGCCACCACGATCACGTCCCATCCGGTCGGCGTCGCCGTCGGTGCAGCCGGCGATCGCGTTTACGTCACCGAATACGAGAGCCGCGAGAAGGGCGGAGCGCTCCTCATCGTCGGCGACGATCTTGCGGCGCCCGCGTCGAAGATCTTGTCGAACAGCCTGCAGCCGGTGCCGTCGCAAACGTTTCGCGTCGGTCCGGCGACGCTCACCGGCGAAGGTGTGGTGCCGCCGAACACCTTCCCCTTTGCCGGGCGCTCGACCGACGTGCTTTCCGGGGTCAAGAGCGTCGCGGTGACGTTCGTCGGCTCCGCCAACGGCGCGCGCTTTTCCTACGACGCGTCGGTGATCAACTGCGACGACGGCAACCACGAATGCACGTGGGTCGTCCATAAAGGGCCGCCGCCGCCCGGCGCGTACCGCGTCACCGCGCGCGCGACGGACGGAGCCGGCAACGTCGAATCGCCCGGCGCCTCCGCGACGGTGATCGTTGCCGCGGTTGCGACCCGAGCGAGCAATGCGGCCGGTGTCTGGGGCCTGCTCGGCGGGCTGGCGGCTGCCGGGATCGCCGGCGGCGTCCTTACGACTCGCCGCCGCCGCAGAGCGGCTTAACGCTTCGACTTCGCAGGACGCTTCGTCAGCGATGTCAGCGCTTTTTGCGCCGCTGCCTTGTTCGACTGCGCGTTGCGATAATCCGGTGCGATGGCGAGCGCAGCGTCGTACGCGCTCAAGGCTTCGCGCAGTGCGGCCGCCGCGTCGCCTTTGCGTCCCGTGGCGACGAGCGACTCGGCACGGAGCGAGAGCACGGCTCCGCGGTTGTTGTGCGCGTAGATGTAATCCGGTGCGATGCGCAGCGCTTCGTCGTGCGCGGCGAGCGCTTCGCCGAACCGTTCCAGCGCGGCCTCGTGCTGAGCGGCTGCCGCGTGCAGCGTTCCGAGCGCTCGAAGCGTGCTGCCCAGGTTGTTGTGCGCATAGACATAGTCCGGAGACAGCTTGAGCGCCCGCTCGTAGACCTCGGCCGCGGCGGCGTAGCCTTTCCTTGCCGGCTCCGTGCGGCCGGCAGCAGCATCGAGATCGCCGGTGCCGCGCAATGTCATCCCCTTGTTGTTGAGGACCTCGACGTCGTCTGGCCCGTGTATCAACGCCGCATCGAGCGCCGCGAGACCCTTCTTGTACCCGGCGCGTGCCTCTCTCGGCCGCCCGGTTGCCGCGTACAGGTCGGCGATGCTGCGGAGGGTAACACCGAGGGCATTCGCGGCGCGGACATCGGCCGGCGACGATCGGACGACGGTCTCGGCAGAGGAAATCGCGGCGCGATATGCCGCAATCGCCTCGTCGGGCCGTTGCATCGTCGCGAGCAATTCGCCATGCGCGCGCTGAACGTTGCTCTGGCTGCGCAGAGCGCGCGGGTCGTCCGGAGCCGCCTTCAACGCTTGTCGGTATGCGTCCGCGGCCGCGTCGTAGGCGGACAAAGCCCCTGGGTATCGAGACAGCTTCGCCTCGAGCTCGCCGAGCCGCCGAAGTGCATCGCCCTTCCCCCGCAACGCTTCGGCATCGCTCTGCGCTGAAGCGAGCGCGCGGTCGTACGAGGAAATCGCGGCGTCGTATTCGCCGCGTGCCTCGTCGTAGCGCGCCAGGCGGGCCGAGAAATCCGCCGAGGCGCGCGCCATCCGTGCGCTTTCCATATCCCCGGCCGGAAGCTCCTTTCGCAGAACGAGCAGTGCGCGACAGAGCTCCAATCGATTACGCGCGAGCCCGTTTGTGAACGCCGAGAGCCACTCCGCAGCACCGCGGGGCGGGTCGGACATCGATGCGTGATACACGGCCTCGACGACCGATCCGATATCGCCGTCCTTCGCGCGAGCGCGGTGGAAGCGTTCGAGCGCTGCGTCGGCTCGGGAAAGGACGTCGTCCTCTCTCTCGCGCGCAAGACGCCGAAGGAGGTCGTGCACCCGGAACGTTCCGGTGCGATCGGTTCGCCACACGAACGAAAAATTGAGCAGGGCGGCGAAGGACGGATCGGTCGCTTTGAAGTTCAGCGCCTCGCCCAACGCGACGTACACGTCGCGGTCGAACCACCGGGCCGCGGCGAGCGCGCGAACCGCAAAACCAACTTCGTCGTCGACGTACCGCAAGAGCCGAGCGACGAGCTGCTCGGCCTTTTCCGCGAACGCATCCGTCTGCTGCACCTCGCCGAGGCCGCCGCCGTCTCGAGAGTTGGCAACCACGTCGGCGCACAGTCCCAGATAAAGCGGGTGGATCTGGTCGCCGACGCGTGCAATCGCAAGAATGTGCCGCCTGGTCGCCTCGTCCGAAATCCCGGCGGCCTCGAGGAACGACGTCGCGTCGGGCAGCGGCAGAAAATCGAGCCGGTGCAGCTCGATACGATCGCGGCCGATTTTCGCAACCGGGGCCTTGTCCCACCGCGGCGGCTCGCGTCCGGCGACGACGCACACGATTCCGGCGGCCAAGTCCACGTTGACGAGCAATCTGCGGAGCCACTCGTCGCGCTCGAAGAAGAGATGATCCGAAACGAAACGCGCGCCGGCCCAAAACGCCTCGTGACCGTCGAAGAAAAGCACGACGCGGTCGCCCGGCGACATCGACGCATTGAGATCACGCGCAAACAGCGCGGGGAGCTCGTCGATCAGCTCCGTCGCCGGATCGAGACGCTCGATGGCTTCGATCGTCGCCGGGTCGATCTTCCGCCGCTTCGCGTATTCGTCGAGCGAGGTGCCGAGTCGCCGCGTGATCATCTCCAGCGCCGATTCCGCGACCCAGTGCTGTTCGGCCACGACGTCGGCGACGGACGCGATGAAGTTGCGCTCTTCGTCGGGGAACAACGATTTGAGGCGCTCGGGGCTCGAAGCACCGGTCGCGTGCAAATAGTGCACGCACGCAAAGTCGAAGAGTGGAAACGCGCGCCCGGCAAGCGCGCGCCGGAGCATGAGCAGCGCCGAAAACGCTTCTTGGGGCCGGTCGTCCCCTCGCGGCGCGGCGGCGAGATCGAGAAGGGCGTGCGGCACCGGAGTGCACCGCTCCGCCAGGTGCCGAAGGAGCAACGACTTGCCGTTCCCTCCGTCGCCGTGAAAGAAGATCACCTTTTCGGCCGGCGTTTCGTTCTCGAGCGTCTTGGTAAACCGCCGGATCGGTTCTGCGCGGTCGGTGAAAAGCTCGAGTGCCCGCCAGCCGGTCGCCGCGCTGCCCGCCCGTGGCTTCTCTTCTGGGACTTCCGCCGGTGTCGTGCGCAACGGACGCCCGCTGAAAAGTGCGCGAACCGACGGATGAACCTCGCGCGGAGCAAGCAGAAGCAGCGCCACCATGCCGGCGAGGAAGCCGCCGATATGTGCTTCGTACGCGACGGCGGGCGACGGGCCTTCGTGCGCAACACGCAGATAGTTCTGGCTCAGCTGTAGAACGAAATAAAACGCTGCAAGGATCCACGCAGGGATGTCGACCGCCGCAATCGAGACGAGGCGCGACTTGGCGGCTCCGGCGGGGCCTTCGTGCATCATCTTGCGCAGCTCGCGTCGCCCACCGAACGAAACCGATAGCGTCGTGATCCGCGCGCCGGGGAACATCAGCAAGTACGCGCCGATCGCACCCGCGATTGCGCCGCTCGCTCCGAGCACCGGCGCAGTCGACGTCTTGTTCAGGAAGACGTACGCCATCGTGGCGCCGACCCCCGAGAGCAGATAGAAGGCGACGAACCTCACGCGCCCGAGACGGTCTTCGACGTTCTTTCCGAACAGCCACAGCATGTACATGTTTCCGGCGATGTGCACCGCGCCGACGTGGAGAAACAGCGCGCTGAAGATCGAGCGCCAGATTTCCCAGCCACTGCACGACGCAGTGGGGTGCAAAATCTGAAATGTGCCGCAATCAACGACGCGTTGCGGCGTAGCGAAGATCGCAGAGAAGTCGCGGCTGAGGAGGAGCGGGACCGCAATCAAGAATAGGGCCACGTTCATCCCGATGATGAAGATCGTGGCGGCCGGCGTGCGGCGCGACTCGGCGGTGTCTCGAATGGGAATCATCCTTCCTGCTTTCGCCGTCGCCGGGCCCAACCCTGCCGCCCCCGGAAACCTTCTGAAGGCCCTTTGCTAAAGTCGCCTGAACTATCTGGGGAGACGCGAACGGGGCATGGGCAAGCTCATTCGGAAGCGATACGAGACGCTCGAGGTCGCCGGTCGCGGCGGCCAGGGAGAGGTCCTGTTCGCGATCGACCACCAGCACGACCGCAAGGTCGCCCTGAAGGTTCGCGCGGTCCCCAACGCCGAACAGCGTGCCGCCCTTCTCGAAGAAGCCCGCATTTTGCTGTCGCTCGAGCCGCATCCCGGGCTCCCGCTCGTGCGCGAAGACTTCTTCGTCGGCAACCACTACTACATGGTGATGGATTGGGTCGAGGGCAAGAACCTGCAAGAGGTCCTCGACGAGCGCGGCGACCCCGGCCTCCCGGCGTCGACGGTGCTCAAGTACGTCGGCGAAGTCGCGAAGGCGCTCGACCATTTGCATGCGCACGAGCCGGCGATCGTGCACCAAGACGTGAAGCCGGCGAACATCGTTCTGTCCAAAGGGCGCCGGCCGATCCTCGTGGACTTCGGCATCGCAGTGACGGGCGGCGAGGCAACGTCGGCGCGCGGCACCCGCGGGTATCAAGCTCCCGAGCTCTCTCGCGGCGAAGCGCCGACGCCGGCAGCGGACGTCTACGGCCTGGCGGCGACCACGTTCGCGCTCCTCACCGGGTCGCCGCCGGCAGGCGTGCGGCCGACGTGGGAGGGAATCCCCAAGGCGGCTGTGCCGACGCTCGAGCGAGCCCTGCGTCGCGGCTTGTCGAATGATCCGGATCGCAGGCCGGGCTCTGCGGGGGAGCTCATCGAGGTTTTGCGCGCGTGGCTCGACTCACGTACCGATGAGGGCCCCGGCGCTCCGCCGCGACCGGTCGTCGCGGAGCCTTTGCCGGAAGCACCGGTGAACAAAGACGCGATCCGGCTCATGCTCGTCGACGATCATCCGATGTGGCGGCAAACGTTGAAGACCGTTCTCGAACACGATCAATTTGCGACCGTGATCGCGGAAGCGTCCGACGGCGACGAGGCCATCGAAAAAGCCCGCGTCTCCTCGCCCGACGTCATCATCATGGACATGAACCTCCCGACGATGAACGGCGTCGAAGCGACGCGCGGCATTCTTTCCGGATGCAGCCAAGCGAAGATTCTTGTCTTGTCTGCCAGCGGCGCGCAGCCCGACGTGCTCGAAGCAATCAAGTCCGGCGCGTCGGGGTACTTGCTGAAGAGCGCCGCGGCCGACGAGGTTGCCGACGCCGTCCGCCGCGTGAAGCGCGGAGAGCCGGTCTTTACGCCGTCGCTCGCCGGTCTCGTCATGGGCGAGTTCCGGCGCCTAGCTTCGGGGCCGCGCGACGATAGCGAGCTCACGCCCGACGAAAACGACGTTCTGAGCCTCATATCCAAAGGCCGCAAGTATCACGAGATTGCCGACGAGCTCGACGTGCCGGTGAACATGGTGCAGTCACATGCTCGCAGCATTCACGCGAAGCTCCAGAAGCGGCCTTCGCAACCGCACGCACCGAAGGCGAAGCAAAAGACGGTGAGGAAGAAGAAATGACGCGGCGTCCGGACCCCGCGGAAACGGTTCGCACCGTCCTTCACGAGTTGCGCAGCCGCGTCGGCGCCATCCGGCTCGCCGTGACGACGCTGCAGACGAACACGTCCGACGAAGAGCTGATGAAATCGCTTCTGGCAACGGCGGATCGCGAAACGCTCCGCGTGTCCATGGAAATGGTCGCCGTCACCGCGCTCGTCACGTGCCTCACCGACCGGAGTGCGCCGCGGTCGTTCGACATCGGTCATGCGCTTCGCAATGCGGTGACGCTGACGGAGCGCGTGGGCGGGCGCGCCACACTGGGGCGCGGAAGCAAAGCGATAGTCCGTGCGCGGCCGCGCGGCTTCGAAAGCGCGTTGTCGTCGCTCATGCAGCTGGTCGCCGACGTCGACGGTGAGACGATCGTGTCCGTCTCGACGAAAAACGGGGCCGTCACCGTGAAGCTTGCCCGGCCCGACGGAAGTCACGCTCCTGGAGGATCGCTCGTCAAGAACCTTCTTGCCGGCATCGGCGCGACGCAGATCCCCTCCGACGCCGGGCTCGTCTTCCGGCTGGAAGGAGTGTCGCCATGACGATCGGCGTCTTGCTCGTCGACGACCACACGGTCTTTGCCGAGACGCTCGCGGCTGCGCTCAAGACGAATGCCGACATAGCGATTCTCGGCGTCGCGAATACATCGACGGACGGTCTCGAAAAAGCGACGGCACTGAAGCCGGACGTCGCGCTGCTCGACGTGATGCTGCCGGACTACGACGGCATCGAGCTTGCGCGTCGGGTGCGGACGGCGTCGCCGGAAACGAAAGTCGTCATGCTGACCGGGGAAACCGATCCCGCACTGTTCGCAAAGGCCATGGCGGCAGGCGCGTGCGGGTACCTCATCAAGGAATCGAGCCTCGGTGACGTCACCGACGCGGTCCGGCGAGCGTACGCCGGCCAGGTCGTCGTCCCCGACAAAGCCGTGAGTCGTCTGACGCAAGCGCAAGCGCCGCCCAAAGGCGTCGGATCGGATCTCACCGACCGTGAGCTCGAGGTGCTTGGCTTGCTCGCGCAAGGCAAAGATGCGAAGACGATCGCGAAGAGCCTCGGGATCACGTGGCACACGGCTCGGTCGTACTTGAAGACGGTTCTTATGAAGCTCGACGCGCACAGTCAGCTCGAAGCGGTGGCGGTCGCGACGCGACTCGGCATCATCGGGAGGCCCAAGTAGTGGGAGTTCTTGTCGTCGAAGATTCCGAGGCGATCGGGAAGATGCTCGTCCAGGTGCTCGAGCGAGCCGGGTTCGAAGCTAAGTGGACGGACAATGTCGAAGATGCCTTGTCCACCGCGGCGGAATGGATTCCCGACGTTGTGCTCCTCGATCTTCACCTCGGCGATGCGCCGGGCATCGAAGTCGCCAAGAAGCTTCGCAAGAGCGCCGCTACCAGCAAGGTTCGTGTTATCGGCCTCTCGGGTGACCCGCCGGCGAAAGCCGAGCAGAAGCACCTCGACGGCTTTCTGCTGAAGCCCGTCGCGCTGGCCGCAGTCGTCGAAGCAGTCCGAGGTTAGACCCCGCAGATGCGGGGGTAGGCAGCCCGCAACATGGGGTATTCCACCGCGGGTACAGGCCCGACAATGTGTCCATGAGCATTCGAGTCATGATCGTGGACGACGACCCGACGGTTCGCGTGACGCTGGCGCGCTTTTTTGCGCTCCATAAGGATCTCAAGGTCGTCGGCGAAGCCACGAACGGTCGCGACGGCGTCGAGCTTGCGCAACGCGTGAAGGCCGACGTCATCGTCATGGATGCCCGTATGCCCGAGATGAACGGGCTCGAGGCGACGGAGCAAATTCGGTCGCTCGGCATCAACACCCCGGTGCTGATCTTCAGTGCCGAGGACGGGGTCGCCGGCAAGATCAACGGCCTCGCGAAAGTTGGTTTTCTCACGAAGCACGGGTCGGGGCCGCGCGAAACCATCGCCGCGATCCGCGAACTCGCGTCCTAACTCCCTACACCCGCTCAACCCTGCGCGAAGGCATCCGCCTTCGCGCGCCCGTTTTACGGACGCGCCCAACGGCGCCGGCGACGCTGCGTGAGAATCGCTGCGGCGATCGTGGCTGCGATGAGACCGAGGATGAGCAGAAGCCGGTTCGGCGGCGCGGCGATCGTAATGCTTTCACCTGCCGGCTCGGCAAGTGGATAGTACTCGCCGATCTCGACGGCGCCGGCCTTCTTTGCCGTCGCAGGCTGCGAAACCGTTTCCGTGCCCGGGGCGACAAACTTGATGCCGAAGCTCAGCGTTTCGTTCTCGGCGATACCCGCTTTCGACAAGCCGGCGCCGCGGATGGAGATCTGCCGCCAGAACTTTCCGCGTCCCGACGTGACGCAGTGCGTCGCTTTGGTCACGTCGACGGTTTCCGGGATGAACGTAAAGCTGTGCCCGAAGAAACCTTCTTCGTGCTGACCGAAGACGGGATAGTGCGCCGGCGGCGGGTTTTGAATCATTTGCTGATCGTAAAACGTCTCGGAGACACCGAGCGCCGCGCCGACGCTTCGCGGTGACCCGCACGTTGCATCGGTGCCGCACGCGTACGTGTCGGTCATGACGGCACGTTGTGTCGGAACGTGCGCCATCATGACCCAGTCTTCACAGAGTTGGGGTCCGCTTCGCCCGTCCGCGATCTTTTCGGTCGGCGTCGGAACGCTGCGGCATCCGTCTGCGTACGCGTCCTTGCGGTAATTCGGCACGGCGACCACCGACGCGTTGCTTCCGCCCACTGCTCCGCTCCAGCGCCACGCCACCCAGGTATCGAGCGCGAAAGCGATGTCACGGACTTGAATCTGCGCCGGGAGGGTCGCGTCTGCTCCACCTTTCGGAATGAACGACAAGCGGACGACACAGCGGCAACTTTGGTTCTGAGTGATGCGCGTGAAGTCGAAGTGCGCCTTCTTGTCGCTCCCGACGTTGAACGCGATGTTCGATCCCGATGGAACGTTGCCCTTGATCAGGGATTGGATCGTCGTGCCGTTCACAACGACCGTCCCGTTGGCGGTGACGAGGCCGGCGATCTTGTCGGGCCCGCTCCCGCCGATCACCTCGACGAGCATTAACGCGTTCTTCAGCGCGTACGAGAAGTCGAGCGACAGGTGATACCGGTAGTTCGGCGAGACGAGCCGGAACGGATATTCAAGGACGAGGAACGGCGACTTGCCGGGAAGCGCACCGGCAAACGTCGCCGAGAAGGGCGCCGACAGCGCGGCCTTCTTCTCGGCGTCGGTCTTCGGCGCCGTCGCCGGATCGCAACTCTCACGGTTGATCGTCCAGGCGCTCGTGTGCGGAAAGGTCGATCCCGGCGCGTACGACGCAAGGACATCTGGATCGCTGTTGAACAAATCCCTGCATTTGACGAGGTCGATGGAACGCGACGAGACGGCCGGACCCGGAGACTTCTCGACGTTGCCGAATACGTAGCGGATGTTTTCGGTGAGAAACCGTCCCTTGTATGTGCCGGTCGAAGCGTCGTAATTCGCCGAGCTGAAACCCGGCGCGCAGTCCGGCCGCTTCACCTTTGGACACAGAGTGTCCGGAAGAACCAACGCGTCTTGCCCGAGCGACTGATAGATCATGCGATCGCCGAGGTCGACCTCGGTCGTCGTCTCGGTGGCTTCGGTGGTTCCCACGGCTTGACCCGGGACGACGCGCGTCGGCGCGCCGTAATCGGAGAACAGCCGTATGTCGTAGAACCCTGGAAGGACGAACTTGAAGTTGGCGTTGCCGGCTTTGTCGGTCATCAAGAAGTACAGCTCCAGAGACTGCTGGGACGGAATCATCGCGATCCAGTGTTCGAACGCCGAGCCGATCGGCACGGTCGGCACCAAGCCGAAAGTCAGCGCATCTGCGTCGCTCCCGCCGAGATACGTGGCATGCGCCGTGAGGCTCATTCCCTTGATCCAGCAGACCGGTGTCGGCACGGATGTCGCGCCGAAGTGCACGGCGAGGAAACCGCAGAAATACCCTTCGGAGTCGGTCGCCGCCGGCGACACATGGATGTGAATGCATCCGTTGTGGTCGTGGTGATGTCCGCCGGTGGGAGGCGGCTGAACGGCTCCCTCGGGGTGCGTCGCGCAGGCAGCGATATGCGGCACCGCTTCGGCGGCGATTCCCTGCACCTGTTCGACTGTGGGGCCGTCGATTCCGATCGTTGCAACGTCGGTGACTTCGAGCGTCACCAGTTGATCCGGCGTTCCGTTTTGGATGCGGATCATCGCCGCCGATGTGCCGTTTGCGGCATCGACGGCGGTGTCGCCGTGGTCGAGGACGAGGGGGCGTGTCGGATCGGCCGAGGCGTCGTACAAGCTGTCTGGATACGAACGCAGGTCACCGGCGCCTTGCTGCCAGACCGGCACGCCCGGCAAGCGTTCGGCCGTTGTGTTGAATGCGCCTCGGATCGACGTCGGGTCGATGCCCTTGGCGTGCAACGCGGCCGCTTGAACGGCGACGACCGCGGCTGAGGGCAGCGTGGACGCAAGCGATGCGCGTGCCGCGTCCGGCGGCGTTTCGAGCGTGTCCTTCCACAGGGGCTTCAGCGCCGCGTTCAACAAGCCGGCGTCGCCCAAGGCCTTGCCGAGCAGTGAATTCGAGGGCAGTAGCCCGACGACGCCGGACGGCGCCACGATGTCCGGCTTCACGCGAAGCGCCTTGAATCCGTTCGTGTTCTGCGGTGCCGGATCGGTCCAACCTTCGTTCTTCACGTCGAAGGCTGGGCCGCGCGCGCTCTGCGCCGGCACCGTCGCGCCGTCCGACGCTCCGACGGTGAGGACTTGCGGAAGGTTCGCGATGCCGAAGATCGTCTGCAAGTCCTCGGGCTTCATGCCCTGGTTGACGTCGCCGGCGGGAACGACGATCGGAATCCCGCGTGCATCGAGCAAGTTGATCTTCGTGAGGAGGATGCTCCACACAGAGCTCAGATCCTGGTACTCCTTGGCGCCTGCTGCAGACACCGTAGGAATGTTTCCGATGAAGCTCGTGCTGCCGCCACCGAGAGCCACGCCGAACATGTGGCCGCCTTTGACCGGGGTTGGTGGCCGGCCCTCCGACGCATTGACGATCCCGTCCCACTGCTTGCGCACCATCATCGCGAAGATCGGATCGAGCAGCTCACTCGGCGGCATGCCGAACAAGACTGCGTCGACCGCACCGTCCTTTGCCATTGCCGCCGCCGTGTCGAACGCGCCGCGAATTGCGTACGAGCTGACCAGTCCGGTCGCGTCGTATCCGCTCAGCGATGTGATGTGGGCATGCGGTACCAGCTGAAGAACGATCGACGCGAGAAAGGATCCGTATCCGATCGGGTCGGTCGTGTCTTGGCTCGTGATGCCTTTGACGAGCGGGCGCAAAGGTTCCGGCAAGACGCTCGTCGCGATTCCCGACGAGATGAGTACGATGTTCGGATCGTCCTTCGGCGGACGAAGTGCATCGATCGAGGCCAGCGGCTTCGCGCGCTTGTTTGCTACGAAGTCTCCCGGACACCCGGCGAGGCGACCCGGGTCCGACGTCTGTGGGCAGGCGAGTGCGCCGCGAAGCACCGGTCGCTGCGGTACCTCGAGCGGATGGGCCGCCGCCGGCGCCGCAGCAGCGGTTGCGAGAACGGCGACGACGAAGCGAACGATGAGCCTCTTGGAAGAAACACGCATGCCCACGACCCCCTGGCGTCGGTTCCTTGCTGCATCCCGCCGCGGCAGCTTTGCTCTTGAGGTTCGCGCCGGGGGCTCGTTTTCCTTCCGCGACTCTGCTTGACCGCATTTTCGGGCGCGGAGTGCGCCCGGACGGTCACTGCACGTATCGCGGGCGGAGCAGCTGCGCCATACGCTCCCGGTGCCACACGCCGTCGCCGAACGCTGCCTCGGAGACCTTTGCGCGCTTGAAGTACAGATGCATGTCGTGTTCCCACGTGAAACCGATGCCGCCGTGGATCTGTATTCCGCTCGCCGCCACGCGGCGGAACGCGTCGCTCGCGTACGCCTTGGCCATCGAGGCCGCGAGCGAGGCGTCGGCATGGTCGCGCTCGAGCGCCCACGCCGCGTAATAGACGGCGCTCCGCAGCGACTCCACGTCGAGGAGCATGTCGGCTGCGCGGTGCTTCACCGCCTGGAACGAACCGATCGGCCGGTCGAACTGCACGCGATCTTTCGCATAGGCCACCGACAACTCGAGAACACGTTCGGCACCGCCGAGCATCTCCGCAGCGAGGCCGGCGGCGATCCTGTCGAGCACGCGTTGCACGGGAACCCACCCGAGATCACCCAGGAGCTCCGCTCGCGTGCTGTCGAATCGTACGTCGGCGACTCTTCGGGTTTGGTCGATGAGCACAACGGGTGTCGCGGTGACGTGTGCACCCGGCTCGGTGACGAACAATCCGACCTCGCCGCCCGCGCGCGCCGCGACGATGAATCGCTCGGCTGTGGTGCCGTCGGTGACAAACCGTTTTTCTCCGGTGATCGTGAATGCTCCGCCGCTCGGCGTTGCTTTCAGTGCAATGCCATTTGCGTCCCACCGCGCGGGCTTTTCGTCGAAAGCCAGCGTCGCAATGGTCTCACCGGCTGCGATCGCCGGCAAGAGCTCTTTGCGTTGGGATTCCGTTCCCGCTTCGAGCACCGCGTGGCCGGCCATGACGACGGAGGAAAAATAGGGCCCTGGCGCAACGACGCGACCCATTTCCGCGAGCAAGATCGTGAGCGCAATGAAGCCTTGTCCGACGCCGCCGTACGTTTCGGGGAACGGCAAAGCCATGAACCCGAGTCCGGCCATGTGGCGCCACACGTCATCGCGCCACCCCCGATCGTCATCCATCATCGCGCGCGCGTAGGCCGTCGGGGCCTCCGCTTCCAAGAAGCGGCGCGCTTCGTCGCGCAGAGCCCGTTGCTCGTCGTTCAGATCGAATTCCACGATCGCCCTTCCGTCTGCGCGCGTGCGCAACAGTACCTTGCCCGCGTCCGCGTGCCGATGATACCGTCAGACCTGACGCGCGTGTCACATCAGACGCCGACTGTAGGATCGCGCCGAAATCGACGGGGAGCGGGCCATGGATTTCGAGCTGACCGAAGCCCAGCGCGAGTTGCGCGCGCTGGCAGCAGAGGTGGCCGAACGCGAGTTCCGCCCGCGCGCTGCGCGCTGGGACGAGAACGAGGAGTATCCCGAAGAAAATCTCGCCGTTCTCGCGAAACAGGGTTTCACCGGCCTCACCGTGCCCGAGGAATTCGGCGGCCTCGGCGTCGGCGACATCGAAGCCGCGCTGGTGCTCGAAGAGATTGCGCGCGTCTGCTTGTCGACGGCGGTGCTCTGCCAGCTTCACCTCAACGGGCCGCCGCGCGCGATCGACGCTTTCGGCAGCGACGACTTGAAAGAGCGCTACTTACCGCGCGTCGCCGCCGGAGATTGCTTGATCGGCATCGGCATGACGGAGCCCGATGCCGGATCCGACGCGATGAACATGCGGGCGAAGCTGCGTCGCACGCCGGAAGGGCTTCGGCTCGACGCATACAAGAACATGGTGACGGCCGGACACAAGGCGCAGGCGTATTTCGTGGTCGCGCGCTTCGACGGAGCCGGCGATCGCGCCATTGGTGCGATGCTCGTTCCGGCCGGGGCGCCGGGAAGCGAAGTCTCCAAAGTCCACAAGAAGATGGGGCTGCGCGGCGTCCCGGAAGCCGAAGTCGCCTTTGACAACACGCCGGTCGACGAAGCCGACATCATTCTGGAAGGCGACGGGGACGGGCAGGCGATGCGCACGATCCTCGGCCAGTTCAACCACGAACGCCTCGGCAATGCCGCAATGTGCACCGGCGTTGCTGACGGGGCGCTCGACGAATCGATTCGCTACGCGCAGGAGCGCACGGTCGGCGGCAAACGCATCATTGAGCTGCAAGGCATTGCATGGAAGCTCGCCGAGATGTCGACGAAAGTCGAGGCCGCGCGGCTCATGGTGTGGCGCGCGTGCGCGGCGGCCGACGCTGCCGGGCACGGCGTTTCGCCGCCGGCGATCGACGTGGCGCGCGCGAAATGGTTCGCGAACATCGTCGCTCAGGAAGTTTGTAACGAGGCCATTCAGATACACGGCGGATACGGATACACGCGCGAGTTTCCCGTCGAGCGAATGTTTCGCGACGTGCGCGGCCTCGCGATCGGCGCGGGCACTGTCGAGGTACAAAAGAATCTGATCGGACGATTGCTCGACAAGGAAGGACCGAGGCCAAGACCATGACTGTGCGAGGAGAAGGAACAGAGATCATCCGCGGGGTCACGCCGCAAGAGGTGTACGACTTCGTTCTCGACCCCGGCCAGTACATCAAAGCCGACACGAAAATCATTTGGGTGACGAAGATCGCCGACACGCCGGACGGCATGCTCGGGAAGGAAGACGGCACGTTTCTCGGGAAGAAGTGGCTGCGCGGCTCCGTCGTCACCCGTTACGTGTGGAAACCGCCGAACTCGATCGACGTGACATTGGTGCACGGCTTCCCGCGATCGGTGCATGCGTGGTTCGAGATAGACGAGGTCCCGGAAGGAACGCGCGTTCGCCACGTTGAAGAGCTCGACATCGGTCATGGGATCTTCGGGCTGTTGCACGATCTCATTGCGAAAAGCTGGTTTGCCGAGTCCGTGCGTCAAGAGGTGCGCGAGATCAAGCGGCTGATGGAAGCGGGGGAGCGAGGTATCGGCGTCGAAGGCGGCGAACGGCCTCATTGAGGGAGGAACTTTGAGCGACGACGATCACATCATCGATACCGGCAAGGGAACGTTTTTGTTGAGCGAGCTCGGCCACGTCGAGGTCGCGAACGTCAAGAAGGTCATCGAAGACCAAACGTGGGATCAGTTCGACGACGCGTTCGAAAAGATGGTGTCGCAGGCGAACGCATATCACGAGCTGTTCGACAAGCCTTTCCTTCGCTGGAAGGTTCCGGACATGCCGCCCCCTGACCTGGACCTGACGCCGCGGTAGTTGCTCGTCGCGCGTCCGCTGAAAGGTCCGTGCGCGCTGGGCTACACGAGTCCGCAAGTGGCACCCAGTCACATATTGGCCGTTCGATGGCCAAAACGTGACTCCGCCTTTTGACAAGTTCACTAGCCAAAAGAGGACTGGTACGGGTACCTGATTACATCAGGCCGAGCTGGCCGACGTTGCGCAGCAGCTCCGACAGGACCTCAGGATCGGTCTGCACGTTGACGATCGACGCGAGGCCGCTGTCGAGGGCGCGGTCGAGCGCCGGCCGCAATTGGTCCAGCGTCTCGACGTGCTCGCCGTGGCCGCCGAACATCTCCGCAAGCTTGTCGTAGCGCGTGTCGCCGAGCTCACTCGCGATCCGGCGGCCTTCACCGTGCCACATGTCTTGCTCGTGGCTCACGTCGCGCCAGCCGTAGTTGTTCGACACGACGCAGATGACCGGCAGCTTGTGACGGACTGCCGTGTCGAATTCCATCGCCGTCAGCCCGAACGACCCGTCGCCGATGACGGCGATCACGGGCTCCTCGGGACGCGCCGCCTTCGCCGCGAGAGCAAACGGAAGCCCGACGCCCAGCGTTCCGAGTGCCGTCGTCGTCGACAGCAGCCGTCCGGGGGCTTCGGCGTATGCGTAGGCGAGCGCCCACGTCAGCGCGTCGCCACCGTCGGCGACCCACGTAACGCCGTCGCCGATCCGCTCGCGCGCCCAGCCGCGCATGTCGCGCGCCATCGCCCCGGCGTGAATGCGCGTCACTTTCTTGCCTTCGATCTGCGCGTCCCACAGTTGAACCGACGCGGCGCACAGCGTGCGCGCTTGCGCGAGCCACTCGTCGCGGCCGGCCACAGACTTGCGCCATCCGTCGGCCAAGTCTTCGGCAACCCGGCGCACGTCGCCGATGAGCGCGATCTGCGGGAGCCGGTTCCCGCCGATTCCCTCGGGACGGATGTCGACTTGAATGATCGTCGTCTCGGGCCCGAACAACGGTTGGGAACCGAAATTCATATTCGCGTTGAACATCGAGCCGAGAACCAAAACGACGTCGGCCTGGATGAGCGCGAAGCCGGCGTGCACCATCGACCCGAGGCACCACGGATGTGAATCGGGGACGAGGCCGCGCGCGGTTGACGTCGTTACGACGGGGATCTTCGCCGTTTCGGCGAGCCGTGCAATCGCTTGTCCGGCGCCGGACCAAAACGCGCCGCCGCCGGCGACGATGGCGGGCCGCTCGGCGCCCTCCAACGCTTCCAGCGCTTTGTCGAGATCGTCTTGGGCGGCAGTCGGCGTCGGAAGCTCCGACGGAAAGCCCGAAGGCGTCGGCTCGAGCTTCGGCGTGGCGCGCGCCATGAAGAGATCCTGCGGCACTTCGAGATACACGGGTCCCGGGCGACCGGCACGCGCGCGATACAGCGATTCTTCGACGAAGCGCGGAATGAGCTGCGTTTGCGGGCACGTCGCCGCCCACTTCGCCACCGGCGCGACGATCGCGCGCTGATCGACGTCCATCACGGCACCGCGACCGGCTTGGTGAAAGCCGGTGCGCCCGGCGAAGAGCACCATCGGAAGCGTCCAGATAGACGCGTCGATGAAACCGGTTAGCGCGTTTCCGAAACCCGGCCCGGCTGTGACGGCCGCGAAGCCGGTGCGGCCGGTTGCGAGCGCCCAGCCTTCCGCGGCGAGCGTCGCGCCGCCTTCGTGCCGCGTGTCGATGACGCGAATTCCGGTGTCGATGCATGCGTCGAAGAGATTGAGGATGTGGCCGCCGCAGAGCCCGAAGATCGTATCGATGCCGTTCTTCTTCAGCGCTTGCGCCATGAGCATCCCGCCGTCGGGACCCCCGGTCACGGCATCTTGTTGCGCGGACTGCGGAATGAACTCGGCCATGGCCCCTCCTCGTAACTGACGCGCCCGTCAGTCTAGCCCCGCGCAGGCCCGGAAATGAACTCGGCCACCGGCGCACAACGTGCCGGTGGCCGAGAAAGCGAAGCGCTTTAGCAGCCCGTCTCGATCACGATTTGTCCCGCGTCGTTGGTGAATTCGGACGCGGGGAACTGAACGTCCCCGCCCCCGATCACGATGCCGCACGTCCCGATGTACAGGGCCGGAAGCGGATAGGGATCGTCCGATGCGTTGCCGCCGCTGAAGAACGACAGCGCTTCCGGCGAGCCCTGGGCGTCGGGATCCTCGTAGATTTGGACGCCCGGCTCTACGTACGTCGTTCCTTCGTGCGCATTCCATGCGGACAGCGCCTTGTCGCCGCAATCCGGCGGCTGGTCGCTCGGGCCGGCGCACGTCTTCGGGTCCCACTTTTTGCCGTCGTAGTTCGAGACGTCGCGCTCGCTGTCTTGACCGCCCTGGAACGCAGTGCGGCGCTGCGACTGAACGCTTATGCAGATGCCGTCGGCGCAGAATCCCGTGCCGGCGTCGCCGACGGGCAGCGGGTGCGTGAGCAAATAGCTTTGGTCCTGCAGCGCGAGCGCTGCGACCCAGTCGTTCACCGAATTCGGATCCAGGTTGAACTGAATCGCGCCGCCGTCGCTCGGCCCGTTGTTGACTTGCCGCGAGGAGTCGTGCTCGCCCTCGTCCAAGTTGTCGTCGGCGCCGAAGTAGATGTGGATGCCGGTTTCCGGATGCGCTTCCGTGCCGGCGGTCGTGACCGGATCCTGCGGGCCATTCTCGTCGAAGCGCTGGCTCGTGCGCGTCCCGTCGCCGAGGTCGTACCAGTACTCGCCGGCGTGAACGAACTCTCCTTCGGGCGTTTGGAACGTTCCCATTCCGAAGTACTCGTGGCCGGTGCCGTCGTACACGACCAGCGCAATGTTGTGACAGCCCTCCTCGGTCGTCTCGCCGTGGTTGTAGTTGTCGGCGGCACCTGTGCAACCCTGTTTCGCGGGGTCGTAGTTACCGTCGCTGATGGCGTGAGCGGCCTGGCCGGCGAAGAGCCCGGTCACCGCGACGAGCGCCAGCACAATCGAACGAGCTTTCATAATGGAGCCTCCCTCCCTGGGTGACGTGCGAGTCAGGTTTCGACGCTCTTGGGGCGGTCTCCTCCCATCATTGGGGTCGTTCCCCGGGTTTTGCCCGTCGTACACTGCCTTCATGCAGGAGGAGCCGCTGCGTCTCGTCGTCCTCGGGGACAGCTTGGCGTACTTCGACGACAACGGGCCCCAGCTTCCCTCTCATCCGGACTTGTATCCGAACATAGTTGCGCGGTACGTAGAGCGGGAGATCGGTCGGCCGGTTTCGGTGAACACGATCGCAGAACCGGGATCCACCGTCCGGAGCACGTGGCGATCGGTTACGAAGGATCCGCACGTTCAGTTCGAGGTCTTGATGGGCGCCGACGCAGTCATAGTCGGCGTCGGCAGCTTCGATCACGCGCCGGTGGGCGTGCCGCCGTCGATCGAAGCGCTTGTCCCGTTCGTCCGTCCGGCGTCGCTGCGTCGGCGCGTGCGCAAAACGCTGCGCACAATCCATCCTTTCGTCATCAAGTGGACGCGCGGTCGATGGACCCGCACGCCCGAGGCCGAGTTCGCGCGGATGTTCGACGCCGTTCTCTTCCACGTTCGCTCGTTGACGCAAGGTGCCGCCGGTGTTGCGCTCGGCCCCGCAAGTCATCGCTCCGAGTACTACGCGCATATCCATCCGCATCGCGAGGCGCGCGAAAGGCTCCAAGTAGCGATCGCCGGCAAGCATCGGTTTCCGATCGTCGCGTCGTGGCCGCTCGTCGAGCCGTTCGTGGATCAACTGAACCGCGACGGCATGCACTGGGGCGCCAAAGCGCATCGCGTCGTCGGCGAGGCGCTTGCACACGAGCTCGTAAAGCAGCTTCGCGGTGAAGCGCCGAAACCGGCGGCGCCGGTACTCTGAGCAGTCGTGAAATTCATTCCGTATCACGAGCTGGCCGGGCGCCCGAACATCGTCGTCGACGGCGAAGGCACGGACGGTACGATGCTGACGCTTTCGCATTGGCCGGGAAGCGGCTCTCCGAGCGAGCTCGCCGCAGACCTGTCGACTCAGATCGCGTTTCGCTATCTCGATACGCCGACGGCCCACGTCGCCGCCGAGGCGGCGTCCAACAATCACTACGACCAAGACGGCGTCTGTGGCGTGTTCGCGGTGCTCGAGCCCGAGCAAGCCTTGCAGCGGCGCGACATGCTCATCGACATCGCCTCGGCAGGTGACTTTGAAACGTTCCGGAGTCGCGACGCGGCGCGCATCTCGATGGCACTCGCCGCGTTCGGCGACGAAGAGCGTTCACCGATTGCATCCGCGCTCGCCGGCCGCTCCTATCCCGATCAAGTCGGCAGCGCAATGGATCACGTTCTGCCGAGGCTCGCCGAGATGATCGACAATCCCGCTCCGTACAAAGCGTTGTGGGAAGAAGAGGACGCGCGTCTCGCCGCCGACGACGCCGCGATCGCAAGCGGCCGCGTCACGATTGAGGAGGCACCCGACATCGACCTTGCGATCCTCACGGCGCCCGAGGGCTACGGCCCCGGGTACCACGACGATCAGTGGAGCGGCGGATGCCATCCGATGGCGATCCACAACCGGACGCAGCGATTCCGGGTTCTGGTCGTCCAGGGATCGCGATTCATCGTGCGCTACCGGTACGAGACGTGGGTGAACTTCATGTCGCGTCCGGTCTTGCCGCGCGTAGACTTGAAGCCGTTGGCGGCGATGCTGAGTAACGAGGACTCTGTCCCGTGGAAGTTCGACGGCGTGGGCCACATGACGCCGGCGCTGCACACGCAAGGGGGCGCGGAAAGCTCGCTCGGCGCCGCCCGTTTTCGCGAGCTCGTGGGAACCTTTTTGCGCGCGAGCTAAGCCCACGGCCATCAAGAAGAAAGGCTCCCTTTTTCAGGGAGCCTTTCGCGCGAGCTGATATCTCACGACGTGGAATAAGCGATGCTTGTGAAGTTCCCCCAGAGATTCCACCACTGCGTATTGCCGGTGGTCGTCGCGACGTTCCCCCGCCACGTTGCGGCTTCGGTGCCGTAGAAGGCGCCATAGAACGCAAACGACAGCGGACCCGTGAGATTGAAATGGAATTTGACGAACTTGCTTCCGGTGGACAACCCCGTGTCTGTGCATCCGGTGTCGCCGCCGACGAATCCACCGATCATCGCGATGCCGGGGTCGAGCGCTTGAGCCGGCACGCCCGATCCACCGTTGGCATTGGATCCTTGGAAGTCGGAGATGCATGGAAACGTCGCCGGCGCGCTACCGCCGTACCAATACGCCGGCTTCGACGTCTTGAGCGAGGTATGCGAAATCATCGTCCCCGGCGCGGCGGAGAAGACACGAAAGCCGAACCACACGGCGCCGGAAGCGCCCGGATCTCCGGCAGGGTTCGACGTGTCGATGCAAATCTCGTAACCGGTTCCACATCCGGCAATCTTGATGGCGCCGACACCGTCCTTCGTGAAGTCGGCGGCGGCTCCGGCGGGCGCGGCCGTCGCGATGATTGCGGTCAGCGCCGCTGCCAGGGCGGCCCCGTACAGTGCTCGAGCTCGTCTCATCTTTCCTCCAAAGTAGTCAAAACCGGGGATCTCGAATCTTTCGGTTTCGGATCCCCGACATCACTTCCACGCGGGTATCCTGTGATCCTGCCTGAAAGCAATGTTTTTCCTACAACAATGATGAAAAGTCTTTCTACCAGGGCTTCGACGCGCCGCTTTCTCGCCGCAGGACTGTTGCTGACGGCGGTTGGCTGTGGATCGTCGCGCCCCGAAGCCGTGCCGGAGGTCTCTGGGTCGCCGTCCTCAGCGGCCCCGGCGTCGGGAGATGGGACGTCGCGGTCTCCAACGCTATCATCGGCGGCGGTCCCGCTACGATCTGCGCCGCCGGCCGGCACCGCGACGGCTGCCCCGGCCGAGCCGGACTTCTCCGGAACTGGTTGCTACCCCGACATCCCCACGCCGTTCACGGTGACCGTCACACCCGACGGGAAGTCATTTGCCGCGGGGGATGCGATTCCACTCATCGTGACGGTACATGCAACGACTGCGTCACGAGTCGAGCACGCGAACGCGCAGGAGTTTGACTTCGCGCTCGAGGTTCAGGGCCAGGAAGTGTGGCGCTGGTCGAGTGTGGCGCCGCTGATCACGCCGACGCATTATGACCGCGAGTACGCCGCCGGTGAGACGAGAACTTTTACGGCAACCTGGGACGGGCGATATGCGCGGTCGCAGCGCGAAGCGGTCGCAGGGAATTACACACTTCACGGGTACTTCATCGGGAACATGAAGTCGCCGCCGCCGCAGGGACGATTCATCTGTTTCGACGACGCGCACCTCGTTCTACGCTAGGCGTCAAGCTTCTTCGTTCGCACTGCCTTTTGAGGCGCGCCGTTCGATTGCGATGCGGACTGAGCAACGACTACTTCACGAACCTCGAGCATCGCAGCCTCCACGCGCCCGAGCCGGTCGCGATCCGCGCGCAAGTCCTGCGACACGAGCAAGCCGACACCGATGATGCCGAGCAGTAATCCGCCGATGCCTCCGCTGACGAGATAGGAAAGCTGACGTGCAATGTCGGGATTCCCACTCACGCCGACCCAGCCGAGCCCGAGGAGCACCACGCCGGCAGCGATAAGTCCCCATCCGGCGATGATGCGCCACGTCTTGATCAAGCGGTCTCTCATCCTGACCTCCTAAGGCGCCGCGAGCATTCGCAAAGCGAAGCGACCCACAACGATCAATACAAGAAGCAACCAAATTGCTGCGTACACCAGCTTGATGCGTGAGCCGACGGCTGCCGTCAGCGCGAGCGCACCGTGGCGGACGCGACGCAGCGTCACGACCGGTTGCGGTGCGATCGCCGGGGTCCGCGGCCCTGCGACGCGGGCCCCCGGTGTGGTGATCGTGTCGTAGATAACACGTTGCGTTGGAGTACGAAAGCCCGCGTCGCCCCCGACAGGCGCTACCGGGGGCAGCACGGTGAATTGCGCGCTCGCTTGTGTCGTTCCGACAAGTACTCCTATGTCGTAGGACAGGTTTGGGTAGACGCAGGGGACTACGGGCGGAACCGGTTCGTCAACCGTAACCGATTCCGGCATAGGGACGAAGGGAATGACGCCGTACAACGGGTTTGGATAGTCGCCCTTGACTCTGTAAATCTCCGGCATCTGGTTGAACGGCGGGCCGGAAAACGTTGTACACATAGTGTCGTTCGCCGTTACGAGTTGATCGGGAAGGCTGTCGCGCGACATGCGGACGACGAGGCCACCCGACTCCGCAACGCGAGCGGGTCCGTCGTCATATGTGCGGCCTTGCGTCAAGCGAATGTCGAATCCTTGTGCTGCCAACTGTGCCGTCACATCTTGCGTTCCTGAATCGAGCAAGACGTGGACACCCTTGTCGTCGATGACGGTGTTCTGCCCGCCGTAGGTGACGTCGGTAAGCGACAAGAGGCTACGGGCATCCTTCCCAGTTGGTCCGGCCGTCGCGACGGCGGTGGCCGTCAACGTGCCGATGCGTAAGAGCGATCCGATCTGTAACCCGCTGATGATTTCGGTTGCCGTCGAAACCTCGATGCCGGAAACCGCCGTGGTCGACGAGATGCTTTGAACGTGATCGGCGACGACGTCCGGTGCGAGCACAGCGCGGTCCAGCTTCGCCCAGCCGTTGGACACCAAGCTGTCGCTGAATCCGTGGGAGGCGAGTTGCTTCGACGATTTGTCGTCGATCATGCTCTGCACATATGCGCTGCATTGCTCGAGGACCGTCGCATTAGGCGATGGTCCTTGAGGTCCAAAGAGGAACTCGCACGCATTGTTCAAGTTGCTGCGACCGTAGTCGGACGTACCCGCGTCGGCGCTGCGTGGAAGCCCGGGGTACTGCGTCTCGACGATCCCAAGCGCGGAGCGCTCCGGTTTTCCGAAGCCGTAGAAATCCATGAACGCGTCGAGCAAAAACCCAGGCCACGTTCCGCCGGAAAGGTCATAACTCGACAGGTTGTCGTTGCGGGACAATGAATAGACCGGGTAGACGTCGAAGTTCGGGTTTAGGTAGAGCAGATCTTGCGCCGCCACGGCGAGTGCCTTGCCGTTGATGATTGCATTCGGGGCGTCCGCTGCCCCTGCCGGAACGGCCGTCATCGTCACCATCAGGGCGGCTGTGAATAATGCGTGCGCGAATCTCTTCACAGCAGGCTCCCCAAATACGCATCGGCCAAACGGCCGTGCTCGAGGTCGGCGGATGCGCCTGCGAGCGTCACCCGACCGCGCTCGAGTACGTAGGCACGCTGGGCGCGCGAGAGCACTGCAGCCACGTGCTGTTCGACGACGAGGACGGCAAGACCTTGTTCACGCAAGTGGTCGAGCAACTCGAACACGTGCTCGACAATCGCCGGCGCGAGACCGTGCGAGGGCTCATCGAGCATCAAGAACGAAGGCTTGCCGACGAGTGCGCGCGCAATTGCAAGCATCTGTTGCTCGCCGCCGGACATCGTTCCGGCGGGCTGATTCATTCGCGGGCCGAGTTGTGGAAAGAGCTCGAGGGCACTTTCGATATCGGCGTCGAGATTGGAAATGCGCTTGCGACGTACATACGCACCCATCTTCAGATTCTGGGCAACAGTCAAGCGTGGAAAGACGCCGCGTCCTTCGGGAATGTGTGCGAGCCCCACCTTGGATATGCGTTCTGCCGCCATTCCCGTGAGCAGGGTATCGTCCCAGCGTACGGCGCCCGAGTCGGCGGACACGAGGCCCGAAATCGCGCGAAGGGTCGTCGTCTTTCCGGCGCCGTTCGCACCGATGAGCGCGACCATTTCGCCGCGCGCCACGGTCAGCGAGACGTCGCGCAACGCTTGAATGTGTCCGTACGACACGCTCAGATTGTCAACGACGAGCACCGGCGAACCTCCTTTGTGCCGGGGGGCGCGCTGCTCCGAGGTACTTTTCAATCACGACGGGGTCGCGCCGTACCTCTGCTGCCGAACCGGCAGCAATGATCCGCCCGAAGTCGAGTGCGTACACGTAATCCGATGCTGCGCCGACGACACCCATGTCGTGCTCGACGAGGAGGATTGTCAGACCGTATGCGGCCCGAAGTCTCCCGATCAGGTCCGTAAATCGCTCGGTTTCGGCTCGATCGAGACCGGCGCTCGGCTCATCGAGGAGAAGCAAAGCCGGGTTGTGTGCAAGTGCCATTCCCGCCTCGAGCAGTCTCATGGCGCCCAGCGGTAGATCACCCGGATGTTCACCGGCAAGGTCGGCGAGGCCGAGGGTGTCGAGGACATCGAGCGCATGCGCGCGGATGTGCTTTTCGCTCCGCGCGGCTTGTGGAAGCGCGATCGCCTCGGCGATTGATCCGGCGGTGCGCGCGAGATGAGCACCGATCATCACGTTTTCGAGAATCGTGAGGTTTCGAAAGACCTCGACGCTTTGGAACGTTCTCCCCAAACCCAACGCGGTTCGCCGATGTGCCGGCATCTCTGTGACGTCACGACCCCCGATGTAGATGCGGCCTGCGTTTGGTCGCACGAGGCCCGTGACCGCGTTGAACAGTGTGCTTTTACCCGCGCCGTTCGGACCGATAAGAGCGCAGATCTCGCCCTCGGGGATGAACAGCGAGATGCCGTCGAGTGCCGTCACTCCGCCGAATCGAACGTGAACGTCGTCGATGCGCAGAATCGTCGGTTTCGCCGACCTTTCGAGGGAAGTCGCATAGGTTCGCCGCTCAGACTTTGCGACGGGAATCGCGTGATCGCGGCGCTCGGCGCCGGCGCCGGGCTCCTTGCGTCGCCGGAAGATTCCCGCGATGCCGTTGGGATAGCGCCACAGCGCGATGATCATGCCCGTCCCAAACGCGAGGAAGAGCCGCTCGCCGGACAACAGCACCGATAGCGGACCTGATCTCCCAAGCTCCGGCAACCCCGCCGCAAGGACTCCGGCGATGACGGCGCCGGTCGGCGAAGCAACGCCTCCGATCACGGTGGCGGCCAAAATTGTGAAGGACAAATCAAGGTTGAACGAGTCCGGCGTAATGCCGGCCTTCAGCGAAGCGAAGAGAGCGCCCGCGATTGCGGCGGCGACCATCGACAATGCGAATGCGCCGATGCGGTATGCGAGGACCGGGACGCCGAGTACTTCCGCGGCGACCTCGCGCTCGCGAATCGCGCGCAGGGTGCGGCCCGTCGCATTGCGCCCGGCGTGAACAACGATGGCAAACAGGATGCCGGCCAGTACGAGCGTGAATACGTAAAAAAGGCGGTCGCCGCTCAATTCAAGGCCGGCGATGGAAGGCCGGCCGAATGACACGTATGAGCTCGAGAAGGAGTTCGGCGATAGGGCCTTGGCAATGTTTCGAAATGCGAGTCGTTCGAAGATGAGGCCGACCGCGAGCGTAGCAACGGCGAGCTCGAGACCACGAAACCGCACGGCCGCTGCGGCGACCACAACTGCCAGGGGGATCGTAACCACGGCCACAAGCGGCACTGCGAATGCAACCGGTGCACCTGCGCGCTCGAGGGCAAAAGCTGCATACGCGCCGATGCCCAGTCCAAGTGCAGCGATATGCAGATTCAACTGCCCGCTCCAGCCGGTGAGCACCACGAGCGAAAGGGCGAGCAACGCATACACAGCAGCCAGAGAGAATACGAACGACTGGTATCGACCGAGCAACGGCAAGAGCAACAATCCCACCACGAAGACCCGTTTCACAGCGCCGTCTCCCTCGCCAGAGAGTCGAGTAAGGAGGTCGCGTGGCCGCGTCGCAAAAGCAATACGGCGAAGACGGCAATGAAACCAAAGGCTTCCGAAAATCCGGAGGTCGTGATGTAGCCGGTCGTAACGCTCTGCACGATACCAATCAGAAGCGCGCCACCGAGAGCCAGCGGCACGCTGTCGAATCCTCCCAGCAGCGCCGCGCCGAACGCGGTCACCATGAGAAGTGTCATTTGGAACGGATTGAGGACGAGGAGTGGTGTGATGAGGATGCCGGCGAGCGCGCCGAGCACCGCGCCGATGCTCCATGCGGTGGCGGCCACACGTGCGGGATTGACGCCGAGTAGGCGCGCAGTCGAAGGATCATCAGCCATGGCCGACAAAGCCAGCCCCGCAAATGATCGGCGGAACCAGAACGTGAGCCCAGAGGTTGCAAGAATCGCGACGACTGCAATGAGTACTTGCTGCGCACCGATGACAAACGATCCGATGGTGATGCGCGAATCCAGCAGAGGTTTGATGAACTCCTCGTTCCCCCCCCACCGCGTGCGCATGATCATCTGCAAAACCAAGACGAGCGCGAGCGTTGCAACCGTTCTCGTCAGAGGATCGGTGCGACGCAGCGGCAGCATGGCGAGTGCCCACGCTCCGATGCCGATGAGGGCCGCGGCGGCTATGGCAAAAACGAAAGCGAGAGCGACCGGCCACTGCCAGCGGGTAAACATTTGGAAGAACGCATAGGTCGACAGGCTTGCGATGGATCCTTGAGCAAAGCTGAGTACGCGCGTTGAGCGAAAGATGACGACCACACTCAGGGCGAGCAATCCGATCACAAATCCGTTTGCGATGCCGTTGGCGGCGTACTGCAGGAAGAGCGTCACGCGCACGGCCTCCCCGGGCACGGCCATGTCTCCGACTGGTAGGCGTCGAGAGGGCCGGCAACCTTCACCCAATGGCCGTTTTGCGCCTTGACGATCCACACCCAGTGGTTTCCGCCGCTCTGGGACATCGGCGGTGTGAGGTTCACGTCTTTGCAGAGGCCGTGGCAGTCGTAGGAGACGTGACCGGCGGCTGCTTCGAGAAGCGTCTGGCGGTTGAGTTCTTTGCCCGACCGCAGAACGTCGCCGACGAGATCCGTGAACATCCGCGCGCTCGCGAACGCCAGGGTGTTCCAATAACCGAAGCTTACGTCCGGGTAATACGTCCTCATGATCGACTTCATCTCGTTCACAGGCGGAATCTTTTCCGTATCGGGCACAACGGCAGAGTTGGCCATCGTGCCGTTGGCAAACGGCCCGGACTGTTTAAGGGTCAGGTCGAGCACGATGCCGTGCTGGCCGAGAAATCCGACCCGTGGCTTGTAACCGATCTCACGGCAGAACGTGAAAAGCTTGATCGCCGACGCGGGATCGGTAACGATCCAGACCGTATCGACCTTTTCGTTCTGCATACTTCGGCAAATCGTTCCGTACTCCGTCGTTTGGTAATTGACGCGCTGATCTTTCACGATCGTGCAGCCGAGCTTCGGGCAGAGGTATTTCTTCGCGACGGTGATGTATGTGCCGGCCGGCCCCACGTCGAGCGTTACGGCGCCGATCTTCTTCGGAGCGATGCCGGTTTCCTTTTCGATCTGTCGATACCAGTACGGGACCAGTGCGTGCGCCATCGGCTCGATTGCTGCGCCGACGGTAACGACGGTCGACTTCGAAAAGCCGGGCTTGTTGATTCCGTCCCAACCGATCCACGGAACGCCCTCGGAATCGAGCTGCGACACGACGGTCTCCGAGAACGGTGTGAACGACGGTCCCATCGCGAAGATGCCTTCCTCTTCGACGAGACGCTTCGCGCAGACGGTCGATTGCGTGTCGTCTGCGCGGTCGTCGCACGGAATGAACTTTATTTTCTTGCCTTCGATACCGCCGTGGTCGTTCACATATCGAAACCACGCTTGGGCTCCCTGGGCGGCGGGTGTGCCGATGGAAGACAGCCCACCCGATAGGGGAAAGAGCCCGCCGATGGTGATCGTGCCGCCGGTGACCTTGAAGCCGCGGTCGGATCTGCTGCCGATCAACCGCCGAACGAGTTGGGTCTTGGTGGTGGAGGTCGTGCTTGCGGAGGGTACCGTGGACGGCGTACCACCCAGCACGGAAACGGTTTCGAACGTGTCCGGCTGCGCCTGTGGGGATTGGAAGCGGGGGCCGCAGGCCGCGGCACTCAGCATCAGCGCCGCAGAAATGGCGAAAAAGCGGACTCGTTTTGTCACTGCGGAACGTCCCCCAAAAAGCACAAACTTCCACGGACCGGTTTTCACTATGGTAATAGGGAATTCTTGGATCTGCCACCGTCATAGGCACGCCGGGGTGGATTTGCCGGATCAACTGCTTCGAGCCGGTCGAGGGGAATAGGAGTCGGTCCTGCGGCGTTTGGTTGATTGCGCAACTTTCTATCGACCGGAGCGAGGAAGAGATGGCCAACGACGTAGAGACGACGATTCCCCTTCTATCCCTGACCTCGGGCGTCGTGCTGCCCGGCATGGTGGTGACGCTCGCCCTGGAGACGGACGAAGCCAAGGCGGCCGCCCGTGCTGCGCGCCGGACCGATGGCCGGCTGCTGCTCGTTCCGAAGATCGACGGCCGCTACGCTAGCGTCGGCACGGTCGCCGAGCTGGAGGACGCCGGCGAGACGCCGCGCGGCGTTCGCGCCGCCATCGTTCGCGGCGTCCAGCGCGCCGTCGTCGGCACCGGCGTTCCCGGCCCCGACGATGCGATCTGGATCCGCGCCGACGTCATCACCGAGCCCGACCCCTCACCGCGAGCCCGCGAGCTCGCCCGGGAGTACCGCGCCGTTGTTGAGAACATCCTCGAATACCGCGGTGCGAGGGGCATCGTCGAAGTGTTGCGCAGCATCACCGACCCGAGTGCGATTGCCGACACCGCCGGATACTCGCCCGACGTGAGCTTCGATCAAAAAGTGCAGGTCCTCGAGACGATCGATGTCGAGGAGCGGCTCGAGCTCGTCCTCGCATGGGCGAAGGACGTGCTCGCCCAGCTCTCGCTGAAAGAGCGCATTCGCAGCGACGTCGCCGACGGCATGGAGAAAGCGCAACGCGACTTCCTGCTCCGTCAGCAGCTCGAAGCGATCCGCAAGGAACTGGGTGAGGAAGGCGGCGACGCCGTAGAGGAGTATCGCGCGCGCCTCGCCAAAGCGATTGTGCCCGAGCACGTGAAAGCCGCCGTCGAGCGCGAGATCGACCGGCTCGCGCGCACGAGCGACCAGAATCCGGAAGCCGGATGGATCCGCACATGGCTCGACACCATGCTCGATCTGCCGTGGGGTACGCGCACCGAGGATCGCCTCGACGTGAGCGACGCGCGCGTCATTCTCGACGAGGACCACTACGGCTTGAAAGACGTGAAGGAGCGCATCCTCGAATATCTCGCGGTGCGCAAGCTCCGCGGTGAGCGCGGGCTGTCGCCGGAAGGCGGCCGCGGGTCCGGGGCGATTCTCGTCCTCGTCGGCCCGCCGGGTGTCGGCAAGACGTCGCTCGGCGAATCGGTCGCGCGCGCGCTCGGACGGGAGTTCGTGCGTGTGTCGCTCGGCGGCGTGCGCGACGAGGCCGAGATCCGCGGACATCGCCGGACGTACGTCGGCGCGATGCCCGGACGCATTGCGCGCGCGTTGAAGGAAGCCGGCTCGATGAACCCGGTTTTTCTGCTGGACGAGGTCGACAAGGTCGGTGCCGACTGGCGAGGCGACCCGTCGAGCGCGCTGCTCGAGGTACTCGACCCCGCGCAAAACCACACGTTCCGCGACCACTATCTCGAGGTCGATCTCGATCTGTCCGACGTGCTCTTCGTCGCGACGGCGAACGTCGCCGAGACGATTCCCGGCCCGTTGCTCGACCGTATGGAGATCCTTCGCATCGACGGGTACACCGAACAGGAAAAGGTTGTGATCGCCCGCACCCACCTGTTGCCGCGTCAGATCGAGCGCAACGGTTTGCGCGACGACGAAGTCGCCATCGAGGACGATGCGCTGCGCGCGGTCGTCGGTGATTACACGCGCGAGGCAGGCGTGCGGAATCTCGAGCGCGAGATCGGCAAGCTGCTGCGGAAGGTTGCAACGAAGCTCGCATCCGGAGAAGCGAAGCCGCCGGTGGCCGTCGCGGCCGGAGATGTCGCGACGTACCTCGGCCGTCCGAGGTTCTTCTTCGAGGCGGCAGAGCGCACCGCCGTTCCCGGTGTCGCAACCGGCCTCGCGGTGACCGGCGCAGGCGGCGACGTGCTGTTCATCGAGGCGACTTCGATGGAAGGCGAACCAGGATTCACGCTCACCGGTCAGCTCGGCGATGTGATGAAGGAATCGGCGGAGATCGCGCTGTCGTACGTCCGCTCCCACGTCGATGACTTGGGAATCGACGCAGGATCGTTCGCGAAGCGGCGTTTTCACGTGCACGTTCCGGCCGGTGCTGTGCCGAAGGACGGCCCGTCGGCCGGCGTCACGATGACGACGGCGCTGGCGAGCTTGCTGTCGGGACAACCGGTGAAGTCGAGTGTCGGCATGACGGGCGAGGTGACGCTCCAAGGCCGCGTGCTGCCGATCGGCGGCGTCGTGCAGAAGGTGCTGGCCGCGCACCGCGCCGGCTTGCGCGAAGTGATTCTTCCCGCGCGCAACGGCCCGGATCTGGACGACGTTCCGCAAGAGATTCGCGAGGGCATGACGTTTCATCTCGTCGAAGACGTGCGCGACGTTCTTTCGCTCGCGCTCGAACAGACGCTGTAACGCAAACGCGCGGGCGTCCGGCCTCCCCCTCCGGGCGCCTGCGACGCATTGCGGACCACGACGCCGCCGGGGCATTGTTCTTACTCGTGTGCGTATGTGTGCACCGATGCTCAAATCTGCACGCCCGTGCATCTGTGCGCCGTTTCCCGTGCGAAGGAGAATGGCGTGTCCAAGAACCGTTCGGAGGCGCCGGCGCTTTGACGGCGGCGATTATCTCGACCTACGGTCTCGGACGGCGCAAATGGAGGTGTCGCATGGGTGAGATGGTTTCGTTCGCGAGCAACGGCGGAACGACGGAAGGGTATCGCGCGGTTCCACCATCGGGAACCGGGCCGGGCGTGATCGTCGTTCAGGAGTGGTGGGGCCTCAACGACCAAATCAAGTCCACGGCCGATCGATTCGCGAGCGAGGGCTTCACGGCGCTCGCGCCGGACTTCTACCACGGCGAGGTCACGAAGGAGCCCGACGAGGCCGGCAAGCTGATGATGGCGCTCAACATTGATCAAGTCGCAAAGGACGCGCGCGGCGCCGCCAAATACTTGAAGGCGGAAACCGGCGGTAAAGTCGGCGTGATCGGATTCTGCATGGGCGGCCAGCTCGCGCTCCTCGCCGGCACCGTCGCTCCGCAGGAAATCGGCGCCGTGGTCGACCTGTACGGTATCCACCCCAGCATCAAGCCCGATTACTCGAAGATGACCGCTCCGGTGCTGGCCCTTTTTGCCGAGCTCGACGAGATGACGAACGCAGAGGCCCGCGCCGGGCTTGCCGACCAGCTGAAGAAGGCCGGTGTGCGATTCGATATGCACGTGTATTCCGACTGCGATCACGCGTTCATGAACGAAACGCGGCCCGAAGTGCACCATCCAGAGCACGCCGAAGACGTCTGGAAAAGAGTCGTGCCGTTCTTCCACGAAAACTTGCGCTGACCTACTTGATGAGCCGCGACATGCGGCGGTCGGCAAGGACGCGGCCGCCGGTCTGACACGTCGGGCAGTACGTCACTTCGTGAGACTCGTACGACACGCGCCGCAAGTCGGCGCCGCAGCGAGGACAGGGGTACCCGTACAAGCCGTGCACGGTGAAGTGATCACCGATCTTTGTCGGGAGCCCGCCTTTGCGTTTGCGTTCGATGTCGAGTGCCTCGGTGAGCACGGTATGGATCGACGCGAGGAGCATCTCGCGCTCGTTGCGTGACAAGCTTTCCAACGACGCGTACGGCGACAGTTGCGCGTGATGCAGGATGTCGTCGGAGTACCCGCGCCCGATCCCGGCGACCGTTCGCTGATCGCGCAGGATCGTATGCACGCGGCGGCGATCGGTGCTTTCGTGGATAAGCGACGCGAATTCTTCGGAAAACGGCTCCGGGCCGAGTCTTTCCAAGGGCCCGTCGTCACCCGGCGCCAGCACCCACCAGCCTGCTTTTCGTTCGGTGCCGAACTCTTTGATGAGCACCGACGGCGCTTCTGTGAAAAGAAGACGCACGACGGCGAACTTCGGGCGCGTGATTTTCGGGGGCGACTCGACGTCGACGCGGCCGCCTTGCGACAAGTGAACGAGTATTCGAGGGCCGCCGAGCTCGAAGACGAGATATTTCCCCCGGCGCGTGACTGCTTGCAGCGCCGTTCCGTACAGTGACTCCGGTTGCGGCGTCACCGTCTTCAGACCCGAAAACTGAATCGGCATCGCCCGCGCCAGAGCGAATCCACCGACGGCGTCGGTCAGGCGTTCGGCCAGCGCTTGTACTTCGGGAAGCTCCGGCACTACCAGCCTTCTGTGCCGGGCTCACCTTTGAACGGTCCGACGATGTCGTCGGTGACCCATCCGCCGTAATACTTTCCCGCCTGCGGCCGGACGGCTTCCCCGTCGAGCGTGCACTCGTCGACGCGACCGGGATAGAACGCGATCGCATCTTTGATCTCGCGAAAGGCCGGCGTCGGATCGTCGTACGTCCAGGCGGCGCGATGTGACGAGCGATCGCCGGCGACGATGTCGAAGTAGCTCGCGTCGCCTTTCCACTCACAAAACGTTGTGCGATCGACCGGCGTCAGACGCTCCATGCGAACGTCGTCGCGTGGGATGTAATACGTCGGCGGGCTGCTGGTTTCGAGGACACGGAACGCGCGCGTCGAGGAAGCGATCGTTTCTCCGTTGAAGCGAACGACGACGTGCTTCCGGCTGCGCTCGAGGCGTGGCGGCCGCGGGTAATCCCAGACGGATTCCTGCCCGGGACCCGGCTCGATCTTCGTGACCATGCCGCTATTGTCGCAACTTCAAGTGAGGATTGCCGAGGAAGTTATCTGTTGCCGAGCGAGCACGTATGCCACGCGCTTTCGGTGAACGCCTCGATAATGGGGAAGAATCTGAATGCTCGTACCGTTTAACCCAAGCAGATGACGATTTCCTACGCAGACCGAGGCAGCGGCGACGCCGTTGTGCTTCTGCACGGACAGCCGGGGACCGCGGCCGACTGGGCGCTCGTTGCGGAACGGCTCAGTCCAGAGGTGCGCGCGATCATTCCCGACCGGCCCGGTTATGGGAAGACCGGAGGCAACCCGGCAGGCATTGCTGAGAATGCGCACGCGGTCATTTCCTTGCTCGACGCGCTCGACATCGAAACAGCCACGATCGCCGGTCACAGCTGGGCCGGCGGCGTTGCGCTGGCCGTGGCCCTTCGGCACCCGGAACGCGTGCGATCCATTATTCTCGCGGCGTCGATCGGGCCCGGTGCGCTGCATCGCGTCGACAAGCTTCTCGGGGTACGGCGGCTCGGCGAGATCGCGGCGTACGGAGCAATGAAAGGAATGGGTCGCGCGCTCGCCTTCGAGCGCGGAAAGCGATTCTTCTCGCACCGGATGGGAGAGGAAGGACCCGGCCTGCTGGCGGAAGCGTTGCGCGGGAAAGCGTGGCGAAGCTTCGTCCACGAGCAGCGCGCAATGCTCGAGGAGCTGCCGGAAATCGGGTCGAAGCTCGAATCGATCCACACCCCGGCGCTCGTGGTGATTGGAGATCGCGACAAAATCGTTTCGGCCTCCGTCGGTACGGCGCTCGCAGAACGCCTGCCGATATCGGAGCTCGTCGTGGTGCCCGACGCAGGTCACGGGCTTCCTTTCGAGGCGCCGGCGGCGATGGCGCTAATCGTGGAGCGCGGCATCAAGGCTCCCGGTCTCGCCGTTTGACGCGTAACTAACCAGTTAGTTACCATAGGCGCCGATGCCGGTTCGCGACGCTATTTCGAGCAAGGAGAAGATCCTTCAGGCGGCATTCACCGAATTCAGCCGTTGCGGCTTCGCCGGTGCGCGGGTGGACGAGATCGCCGCGCGTGCCGGGGTCAATAAGGCCTTGCTGTACCAGCATTTCGGAGACAAGGAAGCGCTTTTCCGGCTCGTGCTGGAGCGCAAGCTCGCCGAGCTCGGCGCGCTCGGCGCCGATCCCGACCGCGTCGTCGACGTCGTCGGGGATTTCTTCGACTTTCACGCGAAAAACCCGTGGTTGATCCGGCTGACGTTGTGGGAGGCTCTCGACTACGGCACGAAATCCGTTCCGAGTGAGCCCGAACGGAAGAAACAGCTGGAGGAGCGCGTTGCAACGCTTCAAGAGGCCCAGCGACAAGGCACGGTCGATCCGTTGCTCGATGCGCGTCAGACGTTGTTCACGCTTGTCGGCCTCGTCGCATTCTGGTTCGCCGTTCCGCAGATGGCTCGCATGACAACCGATGAACCAAATCCCTACGCACCCGACGCACTTGCGGCCCGGCGCGCGCACGTGATCGACGCTGCTCGGCGCATCTTGGAGGTTAAGCAATGACGCTGTTCGAAGGAGAAAACCGGAGCGAGAAAGTCGTCGTTCTGTTCACGATGGTGTTCGCTTTGTTCATGGCGATGCTCGACAACACCGTCGTGAACGTCGCCCTGCCGAGGCTGTCTCATGACTTGGGCGCCGGCGTCAGCGGGCTGCAGTGGATCGTCGACGGGTACGTGCTCGCTCTCGCCAGCTTGCTACTGACCGGTGGCATCCTCGGCGACCGCTTCGGCCGCAAGCGCACGTTTCTGATCGGTCTTGTGACGTTCACGTTCTCGTCGCTGTTGTGCGGTCTGTCGCAGACGACCGGTCAACTGATCGCTGCGCGCGGCTTGCAGGGAGTAGGCGCGGCTTTGCTCTTGCCGGGAACCCTTTCGATCATCACCGTCACGTTTCCGCCAAAGGAGCGTGCGAAGGCGATCGGCATTTGGGCCGGCGTTTCCGGTCTGGCCCTCGCACTCGGTCCGACGGTCGGCGGCTGGATGGTCGAGCACGTCGGCTGGGAGTCGGTGTTCTTCCTCAACGTGCCGATCGGAATCATCGGAACGATCACCGGGCTGCGCACGATTCGCGAGTCGCGGTCCCCGCAGGCCCGTCGGCTGGACGTCGGTGGCCTTCTGATCGGGACCGCCGGGTTGTTCTCGCTGACGTATGCACTGATTGAAGCCAACCAGCGTGGCTGGGGAGACGGCGTGATCGTGACGACACTTTTGGCCGGCGGTGTATTGCTTGCGGTGCTCGTTGCCTTCGAGCATCGATCGGCGCATCCTATGATGCCGTTGCAGCTGTTCAGGATTCGCCCGTTTTCGGCCGGAAATGCAGTCGCGTTCTCGGTGACGCTTGCGATGTTCGGCACGTTCTTCTTCATGAGTCTGTACATGCAGCAGATTCGTGGCTATTCGCCGTTCGAAGCGGGGCTTCGTTTCGTCCCGATGACCGGCATGATCATTTTCGCGGCGCCGAATGCCGGACGGCTGGCGTCCAAGTACGGCTCACGGTGGCCGATGACGCTGGGGCTCACGCTCGCCGGCGCCGGCATGCTGTTGCTGAGCCGGGTCAATGCCGACACTCCGTTCCTGCTCATTCTTCCGGTGCTGATGATGATGGGTATCGGCATGGGCTCCACGATGACACCGATGACCGCCGCCGTCATGAACGCCGTCGGCCACGAACGCGCGGGCCTCGGCGGTGCGATGACGAACACGTCGCGGGAAGTCGGCGGCGTCTTTGGAATCGCGTTGCTGGGTTCGTTGCTCACGACGAAATTGAAGAGCGCGCTTACCGTAAAGCTCGGCGGGCTCGGGTTGGCCGCCGCGCAGAAGAGCGCGCTCATCGCGACGGCAGGTCACGGCCGGTTCGACCCACAGCTTCTCAAAGGCTTCCGTCCGGAGACTGCGGCGGCCGTGACGAACGCCTACTCGGACTCGTTCATTGGCGGTTTTCACTTGGCGCTTCTCGTCGCGGCATGCGTGTTGCTGTTTTCCGCGGGGTTGTCGTACATGTTCATTCCGTCCGGCGCGCCGCACTCAGGCGAGGCGGGTGAGCCGGAGACACTCGCCGCGGTGGCTACCTAGCGCTACGGCTCGAACGAGGGGTAGTAGTTCTCGTAGCCGATTTCGCGAACGTCTTTCACCCAATGACCCTCGTAGTAGTCGGTCGGACCTTGCAGCGGATGCGCCATCGACCAAGCTTGACGCTTGTACGTCCAGTTTTCCGGCTGCAAGCGGTGCGCTTCGCGGAAATGCGGCACTGCGTCGTCGGGCTTCCCGATGCGAATGAGATGCTGTCCGATCTCGAAGTGTGCAGCGGCGCGCGCCACCTCGGGCGAACGGGCGCTTGAGCGTCCGACAACATGTTCCGGCGTGAGCGCATAACGGCTTTCGGCTCCGTTGGTAGCCCAGTCGCGAAGCGCCACGGGGTAGAGGTCCATCTGCGGCCTGAATTTCCGCGTTTCTTCGAGCGTCTCTTTCAGATACGGGTCAAGGTCGTCGAGCGATGTTCCTTTGAGCAGCTCCCGGTACATAGCTTTTCCCGGCCATGCCGGCTCCGGCGGGCGCACGATCATTCCATCTTCGTCGATCCAGATCCACGTAGGGACGTTGACGACGCCGAACAGCTCGTCCATGACGTGCGCTTGATCGATCAGCGCGGGCCCCTGCGGCTGCGCGTATTCGATAAAGGGCTTCGCCGCATCGATGCCGCCGACGTCCAGGGCGACCGTGACGATCTCTACGCCCTGCGGGTGAACCTCTCCTCTCAGGCTCTGCCAGACCGGCAGATCAAATCGGCATCCTCACCACGACGCCCACGCTAGCAGGACGACTTTCATGCCCCGCATCGCGCTGAGCGTGAATTCGCTTCCCTGCCAGTCCGGCAACGTTAGCTCCGGCGCGACCGCCGATTCCAGAACGCGCCATCCGGACTCCGGCCCGACGGCGTAGATGTCGTTCTTTTCATCGTGCACGACCGGCATGCCGAGGCGTTCGGCGACGGCGCGCACATCGAATTCACCTTGGGGGAGCGGAACACATCGCTCGTCCTTGCACGCGCCCTGCGGTTTGATGGCCCACCCGGTGCGATTTTCAAATTCGTCGGCGCTTACGTCCAAACTCTCTAGGATCACGCGCTCACTCTACCTCCCGCAGACTCAGCCCAGATGTCGGGCGTTGTCCCCGAACGGCGCACCCGTGCACCTCGGTGCAGATTTGCACATCCCTGCACGTCTGAACCGATTCTCGCGAGCGCTCGATCGGTTGCAAGGTCCCTTCCCCTGCGGCCGGCGGAGGCTCTTGCGACAACGCCAACCTCAGCCGTCGGCGACGATGTACAGATACCCCTGCCAATCGCCGAACGACGTGTACGTGTAGTTCGTCCTTCCCGCCGATTGCGACGCCACGCTGCCTTCACGGGCATACGTGTTCCCGCCGTCGCGCGAGCTCCACCCCCCGTCGTCCTCCCAGTACTGAACGTCGAGGTGATACGTCGCCGAATTCAGCATGCGAATTTTCCAAATGGTCTCGGATTCCACGCTGCCGTTGTTCTTGGCGTCGGTTCCGACGTTCACCCATGCGTTGTCGGCACGTGAGTAGTGCGTACCGGTATCCGGGTCGCCGCGATAGAACGTGGACGTGAATCCGGCGCGGCCCGCGTGTGCGGTGAATTGCTCCTCACCATTGGTGCCGCAGCATTCGTGGTTGTCAATCACGTAAGCCTTGTCGAAGCCGAACGTCATGAGGCGGGTCTGACTCGTGTCGGCGGTGGCCCCGTTAACGGAAATACGCAGCGTGTTCGTTCCGCGCTTCGCATCGGTGGCCGTCGCGGAGTAGTAGTCGAGCCCGTCGATGTCTTCGGACAACATGACGTTGTTGAAGAAGAATGTCGACACGGATTCCTGCCCGCCGCCCCAGCCGGTGTCGTCTTCCCAGACGCGGACTTTCAAGTCCATCGTCGGCGACGTGCCCGGCAGGTTGATGGCCGTCCACGAGCTCGGGCCTGCGTTACCCCAGCTCTGCGTGAACGGAGCGTCGCGGTTGTACTGGATTGTGTCACCGGTTGCGAACCCGTCGTTTCCGCCGTTCGCGTCGTAGGAAACTTCGAAACGAAACTCATCCGTCGTACCCGCGTCGTGATCTTGAACGACGTTGAAGTATTCGAGACGGATCGTCGCCTGTCCCGCAAGATTGGCGCCGCCGGTCCCAGTCTGTGTCGACGTGAACCCGAGCGAGTTGATCGCAATGTCGATCGGCGCATCGTCCGTCCGAAGCCCCGAGTGGTTCGACGCAACGAGATTGTTGTTGCACCCGCTAAGGAAGGGCGACTCGGCCGGCACGACGCCGTCGAATCCGTGCGTGATGCCGTCGCCGTCGAAGTCCGACTGATAAATCTGACCGTAGCTCGGGTTGCCGCCGACACACGTGTAGTACTCGCCGGCCGGCTCGGACGTTCCCATCAGGCTCAGGAACTTCGCTCCCGGGCGCATGTCGCCGCCACTCGAAGTCCAGTTGCCGAACACCGGCAGCGTCGAGGGGAACCAGGCGAGAATCGTGCCGTGGTTCGGCGTGCCGAGCATCACGACGTCGTCGATTTGGTTCTTCCACTTCGTGCTGACATCGGCGGCGCCGTCGCCGTACCAACCGCTGGTCGAGCTCCAATAATCGACGTCGGCGCCTCCCTTTTCAACAAGGAAGCGCGTCGTGAGCCCGCCCATCGAATGCGCGATCACGTCGATCTTTTGCGTCGTTGCATAGCCGTTCGCCGTCAGGCAGGAATCGATCTTCGGTTGCAAGATCTTCCCGGCGATGTAGGAGATGTGCTGACTGCCGCTCGTCGGTGCATACGACAGCGCCTGCGTTCCGGCCGTCGCGCTGTCGCAATCGAGCACGGTGTAACCC
>JAIVGO010000106.1 GCA_020201525.1 Actinomycetota bacterium
TCTTCGTCGAGCGGCGTCATGGCGTTGCCTTGGTAGTCGAGCCGCTCGCTCAGCGTCAGTCGGTATCGCCGGGGAACGAGTGGTTCGGGCGCCGGCGCCGACGGATCCCAGATGTTCTCCTTGAAGCCGCGTCGGAGCTCAATTTCGTCGCGCTTCCCTTTCGTAACGAGGAGGCCGGTCTTCGCGCCGGTGAGCTCGATCATCGTATTGTCGGCGGTCGTCGTGCCGTGAATGATCAAGTCGGTTTGCGCGAGAAAATCTTTGAGCGAGAGCCCGCGCTTGTCGGCGATCTCGCCGATGCCTTCCATGACGCCGATCGATTGATCCTCCGAGGTCGTCCGATGCTTCCAGAGATCGAATTGCCCATCCGGCTCGACAACGAGAAAGTCGGTGAACGTGCCGCCGACGTCGATCCCGATGCGATAGCCCATGTCGCCTCCCGTTAACACGTCATCGGAGCTGAACGTACACGTTCTTCGTTTCGGTGTAGACGTCGAGCGCGTGCTTGCCGCCCTCGCGTCCTATGCCCGACGCCTTGAACCCTCCGAATGGCGCGCCGGGATTGATTGCCAGATAGCTGTTCACCCAAATCGTGCCGGCCTTGATGCGACGCGCGACGGTATGCGCTTTCGAAAGATCATTCGTCCAGACCGCGCCGGCGAGGCCGTACGGGCTGTCGTTCGCGATCGCGACCGCTTCGTCGAGCGAGTCGAATGGAATCGCCGCAACGACCGGGCCAAAAATCTCCTCTCGTGCAACCTTCATGTCGTTGCGTGCACCGGTTACGATCGTCGGACCCACGAAGAAGCCGTCGGCCAAGTCACCCCCGAGCCGCTCTCCGCCCAGCGTGATCGTCGCGCCGTCGCGCGCTTCAGCGACATACGCGAGCACGCGGTCGAGCTGACGTTGCGACACCAGTGGACCGAGCTGCGTCGTCATTTGCAGCGGATCGCCGACCACGTACCCGCGAGCCGCGACCGATACGCGCCCCATGAATTCGTCGTAAACGGCGCGCTCGACGAGCAGGCGACTCCCCGCAATGCATTGCTGTCCGCTCATTACGAAAACGGCTGCACATGCACCGGCCGCAGCAGCATCGAGATCCGCATCCGCGCACACGATGTTCGCCGACTTGCCCCCGAGCTCGAGCGAAATGCGCTTGAGATCGCGACCGGCCGACGCGGCGATGAGACGTCCCGTTTCCGTGCCGCCGGTGAACGAGATCTTGTCCACGCCGGGGTGCGCCACGAGTGCGGCGCCGGTCCCAGCACCGCTGCCCGTCACGCAGTTCAGGACACCGGGAGGAAAGCCTGCCCGTGCGGCCAGCTCTGCGATACGCAGCGGTCCGCGGGTCGCAAGCTCCGACGGCTTCAAAACGATCGTGTTTCCCGCGGCCAAGGCCGGCGCAAGCTTGAACATCGTGATGGAGATCGGCGCGTTCCACGGAATGATCGCGCCGACGACCCCCACCGGCTCACGCAAGGTGTAGTCGAGTACGTTCGGCGCCGGTACGGGAACGACGTCGCCGGTGATCTTGTCTGCCCATCCGGCGAAGTATTCGAGGTACTCCGCTGCAAACAACGCCTCACCCCAGCTGAACCCAATCGGCATTCCCATGTCGTCGGTAGAAAGCTGCGCGAGCGTTTGAGCCTCTTCGGCGATCAATGAGGCCAGGCGCAACATCAGCTTGCGCCGTTCACTTCCGCTCGATTCCGACCAACCATCGTCGAAAGCACGGCGTGCCGCATCCACTGCGGCATCGACGTCGTCGCGCGTGCCGACGGTGATCTCGCCGATCGGCTTGCCGTTCGCAGGATTGACGTTTGAAAGGGTTTCGCCGCTTCCTTCACGCGACTCGCCGCCGATGAAGTGCTTCGTGGCCGTCATGCCCGCTCGATCACGATTGCTGTGCCCATCCCGCCTCCGGCACACAACGTCGCGACGCCGACGCGCCCCCCCGTTCTTTCGAGCTCGTGGAGCAACGTCACGATGAGCCGCGACCCGGTGCATCCAACGGGATGGCCCAACGCAACCGCTCCGCCGTTGACGTTCACGCGTTCTGAATCGAGACCCAGCTCGCGCACGCACGCGACTGTCTGGGACGCGAACGCCTCATTGATCTCCACGAGGTCGACGTCGTCCTGGGAGATCCCGGCCCGCTTCAACGCTTTCGGCACGGCTTCAATCGGGCCGCTACCGGTGTACGACGGATCCACGCCGACCGATGCCCAGCCGCGAATAAAGGCGCGCGGCTGCAAACCCAAAGCGGAAGCCTTGGAAGAGGACGCCACAACCAAGGCCGCCGCGCCGTCGTTCAACCCACTCGAGTTACCGGCCGTGACGGTTCCTCCCTCGACGTACGCGGGCGGCAATGCGGAGAGCTTCTCCAGCGATGTATCACGCCGCGGGTGCTCGTCGGTATCGAACACAACCGGATCACTCGTCGCACGAGGGACTGGCACCGGGACGATCTGCGAGGTGAAGCGTCCTTCGTCGATGGCGGCGATCGAGCGCCGATGACTTTGCAGCGCCCACTGGTCTTGATCGAGACGGGACACGCCGTACCGCTCCGCCGACGATTCGCCGACGTTGATGCCGACGGAAAACGGCGCCATCGACGGCGGATGCGTCTGCGGGATGAAGAATTCCGGCGGCTTGCGGCGATACGCCTTGTCCGGACGGCGCATGAGCCACGGTTGTTGCGACATCGACTCGGTGCCGCCCGTGAGATACGCATCGCCGACACCCGCCCAGATCCCCGTCGCGGCTTGAATCACGGCTTCCATCCCGGATGCGCACGCGCGAATGACGGAGAGCCCGGGAACCTCACGCGGCACGCCGCTCGTAAGACCGACGTAGCGACCGACGCCACCGCCGCCGCCTACCGTCTCGCCGAAAATCACGTCGTCAAGAATCGCCGGATCGATTGCGGCGCGCTTGATCGCTTCCGAGGCGACCAAGACGGCGAGATCCCACGCCGGCACCGACGCCAGGGAGCCGCCCGCCCGCCCGATCGGCGTGCGCACGGCCGAAAGAAGGACTGCCTCGTTCATCGCGAGCCCATCATCGCCCGGTAGCAGCTTTGGCCGCCAAAAGCACCGTCTCGACGCACTCGTCGGCCGTGATCCCGGCGGCCGCGTCCGGTTGGACAATGGAAGCTTCTACGAAACCGGTTTCGACCCGGGCAACCAGATCATCGCGGTTGGCGATGCTGCCTCCCACCAAAGCAGCCGCGACTTTATCCATCACGTCGGGCGGCGAGACGTGCATGTCGCCGGCCAGCATCGCCGAATCGATCCGCCCGGAATCGTCCAATGCGACGCCGGCGCGGATGAGCTTCTTCGCCTTGAGGTTGGCAAAGCCGACCCGCGCACCCGCCGGCGCATCCGAGCGAAACCGCACCGACGAGACCCGTCGCACCCAATCGTCCGCACTGACGGCACCAACGAAGCCGCCGGTCTGCTCGTCTTCAGCGGCCGTGAACGGAACGGCATCGAATTCGAACGCGCCCGAGGCGGCGCCGAGCACGGCGTCGCGAAACTCTTCGTACGGCAAGTCGAGCCCGCGCACATCGAGTGGCGTGCAGATGTACTCGACCATGTCCTTGATGGCCTTGTCGGCGAACTTTTCCTCCGGTACATGCGCGACACGCCGATACAAATCGAGATCGGGCTTACGCAAGTTGAAGAAGCCGCCGACGACCTTCGTACCGAGAATCGCTTGCGTGATGAGCGTGCCGAGCTTTCGCCCTTGCCATCGTATGTCCGACGAGCCTTCGAACTTTGCTTCGCCCATGCCCATGGACGCGAGCGCATACTCCATCAACGGACGAAATCGAAGCAGGGCGTCGTCGAGTGTAGAAAACGCGTCGTCGCGAACGAAGAACGAGAGCAGCGCGGACGCGCCCGTATCGTAGAACGCGGTTCCGCCTCCCCATAACGGACGGCGGAAGACATCGACGCCCGCATCACGCGCCTCGTCGAGGTCGAGCACCGCGTCCACATCTTCGAACCATCCGATTTGAAAGTGGCTGCGCCCGAACATGCCGGTCATCAAGACGGGGGGTCCACCTTGGGCAACACTGCCCGCCACGATCGGCATGCGGCCGAAAGCCACCGGCGCCTCCATGGAGCCTGCGTCGATGAACCGCCAGCGCTCGTTCAGGAGCACACTCGCTCCATGCCTTCGGAAACGACGCGGGTGGCATCGAGGACTTCACGCACCGCCCATTTCGATCGCTCGAGCAGCTCCTCGGTATCGCAGTACTTGCGGACGAGCGAGATCGCGCGGCCGGCATGTTCTTCATCGGTCTCGAGGTGCATGAAGAAGAACTCCAAGTTCTCGTCCGCGATCCCGTAGGCATCTCGGTAGATCTGTCCTAGAAACGCCATCGTCCTCGTGCGCGCCTCGATCCCGAACGACAACGCGGCGAGCCCGACGACGAAATGCTCCTGCATGCAAATCTTCAGGATGCGATCCACCCACTGCCGGCTCTCCGGAATAGGTTCTACGTTGAACGGATCGGGGACGTCCGCGCCGAGAGCCCGGACGAAACGCGCAACCAAATGGGCATGGTCGCGCATGGGCTCGCCCTCCCCGTGCTCCTCCTCCAGGTTCTCCAGCATCAGCTCGCGGACGTCGCGCGGTTCCGCGTTCGCGTAGACCGCTGCGACGAACCGTTTGAACTGGTCGACTTGAAAGGGATACGACGGCCCGAACCGAGCCAAGTTCTCCAGCGGAACCTTTCCGGCGGCAAAATCGCGAAGGAACGGGCGATCCTCGAACCACTGGCTGTTCATGACGTCGGCAAGCTCTTTTTCGACGCGATCTGGATCCATAAGCGCGGCACCTCCCGGCGGTTGCTCCCGGCCGATGATTGCACGCCGGGACGTTGCGTTGCTAGCGTCGCCTAACGCGACCCGCCAAAAAGAGCATCGAAAAAGGGAGCCGAGCTATGGGTCTTCTCGACGGGAAAGTTGCAGTAGTCACCGGATCAGGACGCGGGATCGGGCGCGGGTTCGCCCTCGAGCTCGCGAAGGAAGGCGCCAAAGTCGTCGTGAACGACGTCGGATCGGATGTAAACGGCCGCGGAACCGCCGAGGACCCTGCGTTCGCCGTGTGCCAGGAGATCGAGAAAGAAGGCGGCGAGGCGGCGCCGAACTACGACGACGTCTCGCGCTTCGACAGCGCGCAGTCCATCATCGAAACCGCGGTATCGAAATTCGGCGGAATCGACATCCTCGTCAACAACGCCGGCATTCTGCGCGACAAGTCGCTGCTCAAGATGGACCCCGAGGACTTCGAAGCAGTCATCGCGGTTCACTTGCGGGGCACGTTCAACTGCACGCGTCACGCTGCGCCGTACATGAAAGAAAAGGGCTATGGACGAATCATCAACATCACGTCGAGTGCGGGATTGCGAGGCAACTTCGGTCAGACGAACTACTCCGCAGCAAAAGCCGGCATCGTCGGCATGACGCTGACGTGGGCAATCGAGCTCGGCAAGTACGGGATCACCGTCAACGCGATGGCGCCGGCAGCTGTGACGCGCATGACGACCGGTATCCTTCCGGGTGCCGAGGACAAGATCCCGCCCGAAATGGATCCGAAAAACAACGCGCCGATGATCGCGTATCTCGCGTCGGAGAAGGCCGCTCATGTCAACGGTCAGGTCCTGGGTCGACGCGGCTACACATACACCATCTTTCAGCAGTTCAAGATTCTGTCGGGCATGTATAAGCCCGGCGGGTGGACGGCCGAAGAGGTCGCAAAGAACTTCGACGCAGTTCTGGCGAATCACATGACGCCGCCCGGCATGGATATCGTCATCAAGAAGCCGGAAAAGAAAGACTCGGAAAAGAAAGACTCGGAAAAGAAAGAGGGCTGATGGCGGAACTACACGGAAGCGAGTCGGCTGAGATCGCGGCCACGGTCGAAGACGTATTCAGCTACCGGCTCGATTTCATGAACTTGCCGGCCTACAACCCGAGCGTGACGAACATGCGGCGCACCGACGCGGGGACCGAGCCGGGTCCTGGGGCCGAATATCTCTTCGATTTGCGGCTGCCGGGGACCGACACGCCGATGGAAACGCCCCTGCGCGTTCTTGAGGCAGATGCTCCGAAGCGCATCGTGTTCGAAACAGGTCCCGGCTTCATGGCGCGCGAGGTGTGCACATTCGAATCGAACGGCATCAAGACGCGCGCGAAGTTCGAGATCACGCTCACGTTTCCCGGCGACCTCGACGACCCGACCAAAACAATGATGGAGCAGAGCACGCAGGAACAGGCGAGCGTCGAGCTCGAGCTGATAAAGAAAGCGCTCGAAACATGAACCGCCTCGCGGGAAAGACCGCGATCATCACGGGTGCGGGACAAGGCCTCGGTCGTGCGTACGCACTTCGCTTCGCGCAAGAAGGAGCACGAGTTGCCGTCGCCGAGATCAACAACCCGAACGGCGAGCAAGTCGTCAAAGAGATCGAGTCGGCCGGCGGAGAAGCAGTCTTCGTTCACGCCGACGTCTCCGACGAGCAAAGTACGCTCGATATGGCCCAACTCGTGGCCGACAAATGGAGCAGGATCGACGTGCTGCTCAACAATGCCGGCATCTTTTTCGACCTCGAACAAAGAAACAACTCGCTGGACTATTTGAAACGCGTGCTCGAGGTCAACATGCTCGGGCCGTGGCTGTGCACGCGGGCGGTATTCCCATTCATGAAGGCACAGGGCAAAGGCAAGATCATCAATCAGTCATCCGGCGCAGCGTGGATGTATGCCATGGCCGGATACGCCATGCGGGCCGACGCGACGGAGGTTCCCAGCTTTCATTACTCGCTGTCGAAAGCCGGAGTGAACGCACACACGCATTACATGGCGGCGGCCCTGGGGCAGTTCGGTATCAACGTGAACGCCATCGCGCCGGGCGTCACGATGACCGAAGCGACGAAGAAGCATGTCCCCGACTCAATGGCCGGCATGATCAAAATGATGAGCGCGTTACGCAAGACGCTCGAGCCCGATGACATCACTGGAACGGCAGTCTTCCTCGCGTCCGACGATTCAGATCCGATCACCGGTCAAGTCATCGCGGTGGATGCCGGCGTTACGATGCTCGGATGAGCGAGATCCATATTTCTCCTGAGGAGCATTGGTCACCGCTGCACAAAACCCTCGGAATCACCGTCACGCTCGGCGAAAACCACAAAGGCATCGCAAGCATCCAAGTCGACCCCGAAGTCCATTACGGCGCTCGGTGGGCGCATGGAGGGATAGTCGCGACGCTCGCCGATATCGCGGGTGCCGTCTCAATTTCGCGCCGTTTCGAGGACCCGATGGGCGCAATCGACGGCACGATCGAGCTCAAGATCAACTACCTTCGCAAGGTCGTCGAAGGAAAGATCGAGGCCATTGGAACCGCGGTGCACATCGGCCGTCGCATCGGGGTCTCCGACATCGACGTCATGAACAACGGTCGTCTCGTTGCGAAGGCACTCGCGACGTACATGCTGGGCCCTTCGGCGCGGAGCGAGCCGCACGAAGAGAAAAAAGGCTCACTCGCGCGCGAGGACGAGTGACGCGCGAGGAGGGTTCACGCGCGAAGATGAGTACCGCGCGAAAATGGGTACCCCGAGGCGAACAAGCCGGAAGGACTAACAGCTCAGCGGGGACGGCGCCGCGCTGCCGTCTTCACCCCGCGCGCCGGCACAACAGTCTTCGCCGTTTTTCCCCTTCGCGCCGCCGACGCTTTCACGGAACGCTTCGCCGCACGCTTCTTTGATGGACCGGCCGAGCCGTTGGGCTCCGCGTAGCCGGCTGCCGCGAACATGCGCGCAAGACGCGGGTCTGAAGCAGCCTCTTTCCGAAAGTCGACGATCGTATAACCGGTGACGACGGCAACCGTATGCGCTCGTGCCGTCGCTGTCCGCCGAAGGCCGAGCAGCGGAGCGAGCTCGCCGAAGTGCTCCCCCACACCGACGGTCGTCAGCAACTCCTCGCTGTGATCAGAGCGAACTCGAACGATGGCGACTTCGCCTTCTTCTACGACATAGATAAGGTCTCCGGCATCACCTTGATGAAACAGCGCTTCACCGGCGGCCAGCACAACGCGCTCCGGAGGGCGAGAGGCGATGCGCACTTTCGGCGACAAGTCGATCACACGGTCGGCAAGAGGAATCATTCGCTCGTCGTGCGTCGCGACGACGACGAGACGCCCCGGCTTTGCGATCTCACGCACGAGGCTGAGGATGCTTTCAACCTGGATGTAATCGAGGTGCGCGGTTGGTTCGTCGGCGATAACGAGCGGCGGATCGTGCACGAGCGCGCGCGCAATCGCGACGCGCTGCTGCTGGCCACCCGACATCTCTCCTGGGCGGTGCGAGAGCCGGTCCGAAAGACCAACTTGATGCAAAAGCTCCGTCGCGCGAGCGCGAGCCTCTTTGCGAGACACACCGGCGAGCGTCAGCGGCACTTCGACATTCTCCAAAGCCGTCAAGCTCGGAATCAGATTGAACGCTTGAAACACGATTCCGACCGTCGAGCGCCGGTAATCGGCGAGAGCGGGTCCCTGCAGCTGCGTCACGTCGCTACCTGCGACGTGAATTGAGCCACACGTCGGAGACAAGATTCCAGCGAGGCACGACAACAAGGTCGTTTTCCCCGAGCCGCTGGGTCCGAGAACCACGACGAGCTCACCGGTGGCTGCACTCAAGCTCAGCCCGTCGATGGGGCGAACCGCGTAGCCGCCCGACGAATACTCGACGACGAGATCCTTGATCTCCAGGTCGGCCACTACGGACCTCCGAACGCAAGCGCAGGATCAACCGACACCGCTCGCCGCAAGCCCGACAAGCTCGCGAGTGATCCGATCGTCATTCCGATCGCCGGCAGCAGAGCGAATGCGCTCTTTGGAATGTTGATCGGGAGCGCAAAGCGCGGCGCAAGCACGACGGCGATGAGTGTGGCAAACGCAACGGCAATCATCGCAACGATGACCGCCTGAGCGACGAGACCGCCGAACAGCGCGCGCGAGGAGCCGCCCAGCGCTTTCAAAACCGCAAAATCGCGAACACGCTCGAGCGCCGACAGATACACGACGGCGCCGATGATCATCGCCGCCACGATCCACAACAACATTTGAATATTGCTGATCGCATTCATGCCGTTTTCTATCGGGCGCAGCATGTCCGCGCGCGCGGCCGACGACGAAAGCGCGGCGTACCCCGTCGGCATGTTGATCGGAATTCCGCTCGTGATAATCGTCGTGCCGAGCGGGCGGCCCTCGAAGATCATCGCCTGCACGTCTTCGATTGGAATGAAGGCGCCCGGAATGCCGCCGAACCAACTAATACCGTGCATTACCCCGACGACACGCAGCTCGCGTCCCCCTAGAACCAGCCGAGAGCCGATACGCATTTTCGACCGATCGTCGATTGCTACTTCCCCGGTTCGTGACGGGACCCGCCCGGTCACGACCGGAGGCTCCACGATGCCGCCGAGGGCGTACCCAAGCATGTTGACGTCGAGCAGTCCTCCGCCGGCGAGGGGCATGGTTCGCCGCGCGACGATCAAGGCCTCGGCGTGCGCGACGCCGGGCTGGCGACCGACCTGCGCAACGATCTCCGGTGTCACCGTCGTGAAGGCGGTAAATGGGCCGGATGTACCCGCGCGCACGACCCACGCGTCGGCGCCGACGGCTTTGATGCTACTTGCGGCCTCGACGCGGAAGCCGGCCGCCATGCCGCTCATGATGAGCGCCATTCCAAAGACAAGCGCAGTGCCGAAAACGGCAATAATGAAACGCCTGCGGCGAAATTGAAGATCGCGAATCGTAATGGTCCACATGATCCCGTCCGACGGCTGCCGGGCCCCGTCTCGTCACCTTATGCCCGGAGCGACCCGGATTCAATACGCCTATTGCGGCGGCTTTTGGCCCGACCCGGGGGGCCTTATGGCTCGACCCAGGTGAGGTGCTTGAGCTCCGTGTACTCCTCAAGGCCGGCTCGCCATTCTCTCCCGACGCCCGACTGCTTGTAGCCGCCCCAGGAGCCGTGAAAGTTCAGCATGCCACCGCCGATGCCCACGAAGCCGGTCCGCAGCCGCCGTGAAAACGCGAGCGCGCGCGGCCGATTCGGTGAATACACGGCGCCGCCCAGGCCAAAAACCGAGTCGTTCGCGATGCGCACGGCCTCGTCCTCGTCGCGGTACCGGATGACTGCCAGCACCGGGCCGAAGATCTCTTCCTGTGCGATGCGCATATCGTTTCGCACATCCGTGAAAACAGTGGGCTCGTAAAAGAAACCCTTGTCGAGCTGCGGCGGGCGCCGCCCGCCGGTGACGAGGGTCGCGCCTTCATCGATCCCCGCCTGAACGTAGCTTTCGACGCGCGCACGATGCTGTTCGCGAATGAGAGGGCCGAGAACGACGGACGGGTCCGCGGGATCACCGATCGGCATCAGCGCGCACATGGCCGCCGTTCGTTCGACAACCTCATCGTGCATTGTCTCCGGTACGAGCAGCCGGGTCGTGCATCCGCACCCCTGCCCCGCGTGCAGCATGCAGTTGCCCATGATTCGCATCGCTACGTCCTCGGCCGATGCGTCGTCGAGGACGATTGCAGCCGACTTGCCTCCGAGCTCGAGCTGGACTTTCTTCACCGTCTGCGCAGCGCGCGCGCCGACGCTTCGGCCGGCCGTGAGCGAGCCGGTGAACGAGACCATGTCGACCATCGGGTTGCCGACCATCTCTTCGCCGACGTCGACGCCGCCACCGCCTATGACGTTGAGGACTCCCGGCGGCAACCCGGCCTCCTCGGCAGCGCGGGCGATCTCGAACGCATCGAGCGGCGTCCACGGCGCCGGCTTCAGCACGACCGTGTTTCCCATCGCGATCGCCGGAGCCACCTTCCACGAGTTCACGAAAAGCGGGTAATTGAACGGCGTGATTGCCGATACAACGCCGACAGGTTCGCGGACCAACAGCGAGCGCACTGTCACCGGCTTCGTTCGCGAAGGCGCTTCCTCCTCCCAGGGGAACGTCTCCGCCCATTCCGCGCTCAAAGCGAAGGCTTCGATCGCCCACGACACTTGCACGGTCTTGATGAGATAGAGCGTCGCGCCCACTTCCTCGCGCAATAGATCGCCGAGCTCGCGCCGCCTCGTGTGCAAGATCTCGCCCATTCGCCGCACGATCGCACCGCGCTCGGCGGGGGCCATGCCCGGCCACGGTCCCTCGTCGAACGCAACGCGAGCCGCTTCGATCGCAGCGACGGCATCCTTCGGGGACGACACGGCGGCCGTGGCGATTACTTCCTCGGTCGCCGGATTGAGTATCTCCGAGACGTCGCCGGATTTCGGTTCGACCCACTCACCACCTATGTAAAAGCGGTCGACGCCGGTCGCCATGGATCAGAGCCCCGCCAGCCGAGCGATTCGCTCGCGGTGAAACGCCGCGTCACCGAACAGCGCCTCGTCGCTCTTGATACGGCGCAAATACAGATGCATGTCGTGCTCCCACGTGAACGCGATGCCGCCGTGAATCTGCACGCCCTCGCCGGCGAGATGCGCGAGCGCTTCCGAGCAGTACGACTTCGCTACCGCGACGGCCAGCGCAGCATCGTCTGCATCGCCGTCCACCGACCAGCCCGCGTAGAACGCGGCCGAGCGAGACGCTTCGAGCTCGGTCAGCATCTCCGCGCACTTGTGCTTGATGGCTTGGAATGAACCGATCGGCCGGCCGAATTGTTCACGAACCTTCGAATACTCCACCGTCGTATCGAGAATCTTTTGAGCGACGCCGACCATCTCGGCACATACGGCCGCTACGGCAACGCGCGATCCCGGCTCCAAGCCGCCCACCGACAAAGGCTCGGCGGCAGCACCGTCAAAGGCAACACGCCCGATCGTTCGCGTGCGGTCGAAACCCAGTTGGGGCGTCACGCGAACACCCTCCTCCGCGACGAACCATCGCGCCCCTTCACCGTCGTGGGCCGCGACGACGAACATGTCGGCCGCCGGCGCGTCGAGGATCGGGCCGGTCTCACCTTTCAGCACCCAGCCATCGCCTGAAGCCGACGCGTTCACCACGGCCGCGTCCGGCGTCACTATGACAATCGTCGCTATGCGTTCCCCAGACGCGACCGAAGGAAGCCACCGCCGCTGTTGTTCCACGGAGCCATGACGAAAAACCACCTGTCCCGCGCACAACGACGCGAGGAACGGCACCGGTGCGACGGCTCGACCGAGCTCTCCCAGCAACAACGTCACGTCTCCGAAAGACTGACCGAGCCCGCCCAAATCTTCGGGAAATGCGAGCCCCATCCACCCGAGGTCGGCCATGCGCTTCCACAGGTCGCGCGACCAGCCGGTCTCGTCGTCGATGAACTCTCGAACGTGCGACGGCGGACACTGCGCCTCCAAGAAGCGGCGGGCCTCGTCGCGCAGCGTGTACTGCTCGGGCGTGAAATCGAACTCCATTACACGCGCTCCTTCGGCGCCCACACTTCGCCGCGCGGCATGCCGAGAACACGCTCGCTGATGATGTTCTTCTGAATCTCCGACGAGCCGGCGGCGATGGTCTGGGCAAAGGACATCATGTAGCCGCGTTGCCATGAGCCGTGGTTGGCCGCGTCCTCGCCGTCGAGCATCGCCGACGCGCCGGTGACCCCCAGGCCGAGCTCCTGCATCCGCCGCACCATGTGGCTCCAGTACAGCTTCGACACCGACCCTTCGGTGCCGGGGCGGCCGTTGCGCATGATCGACGTCACCATCCGCAGGCCGAGGTACCGCATGATCTCGAGCTCCGCATAGGCGGCTGCGAGCTTTTGCCGGTACGCGGGGTGCTCCGTCGCCGGGACGCCGTCGTGCAATGTGGTCTTCGCGGCGCTCACAAGATCGAGCAAGGTATTCCGATAGCGAATCTGATGCGCGAGAAAAGCCGGGCCGCGCTCGTGGGACAGCGTCGTGTTCGCGTACGTCCATCCCATACCGAGCTCGCCGAGCAAGTTCTCGCGTGGCACGACACAGTCGGTAAAGAACACTTCGTTGAATTCTGCCTCGCCCGTGATTTGCTTGAGCGGCCGCGGATCGATGCCCGGCGACTTCATGTCGACCAAGAGGTACGACAGGCCCTTGTGCTTCGCCGCGGACTGATCCGTGCGGCAGAGCAACAAGCACCAGTCGGCGACGTGCGCGAAGCTCGTCCAAATCTTCTGGCCGTTGACGACGAAGTGATCGTCCCGCAGGTCGGCGCGGGTCTGAACGTTTGCAAGGTCGGAGCCGGCATTCGGCTCGCTGAATCCTTGGCACCAAATCTCTTCCATCGACAGAATCGGCGGCAGATAACGCTTTCTCTGCTCCTCGGTGCCGTGGATCCGGATGGTCGGCCCCGCGAGGTTGATGCCGACGAAGTTGATGAAAATCTGCGGCGCTCGGGCGCGGGCCATTTCTTCGTGAAAGATGATTTGCTCCATAAGGGTCGCCCCGCGGCCGCCGTATTCCTTCGGCCACGCAATTCCCGCCCAGCCCGATGCCGACAGCTTCTTTTCCCACGCACGCGAAAACGCGAGCCGTTCTTCAAAGGATCGCGGCTCTTTGAAGTCAGGCGGCAGATTTTCTTTGATCCACGCGCGCACTTCTTCGCGAAATGCGTTCTCTTCGGCCGTGAAAGCGAGCTCCATGAAAGCGATCCTAGCCTTCTGGTCGAAAGACCGGCAGGGAGACGACGTCATCCTCACTTCGAGCTTCATCGCGAAATGCCACGCGCACCCGCATTCCGCAACGGACGTCGTCCGGAGAGCATCCTTCGACGTTCGCCGTCATACGCACACCCTCTTCGAGCTCGATCACCGCGATGACGTAGGGCACCCGGTCGCGAAACGGCGGTAGGTCGTTCTGATGCACGACGGTGAACGTGTACACGTTTCCGCGTCCGGACGACTCACGCCACGATGTGTCAACGGACCAACAGAACGGGCATGCAGCACGTGGGTAGAAGAAATGGCGTTCGCACGCGTTGCAGTGCTTGATGAGAAGCTTTCCCTCGCGCGCACCTTGCCAGTAGGTGGCAGATTCCACATCGGGAACGGGGAGATGCCACGTCGCAATTTTTGGCATCTGCGGCATCAGTCGGCTCCCAAGATGAGCGTGCCCGTCGACGAGAACCATCCGCCGGTTCCATTCACGGCGGCGAGTGTGGCATCCTTCACTTGCCGACCCTCAGCTTCGCCCCGCAGCTGCCGAGCGGCTTCGATGATGAGAAACAGCCCGCGCATCCCCGGGTGGTTCGACGACAGGCCGCCGCCGTCCGTATTCGTCGGCAGGGAGCCGTCGAGCGTCAGGCGGCCGCCTTCCACGAACGCTCCGCCTTCTCCCTTGGCGCAGAAACCCATCGCCTCCAGCGTCAGCAAGACCGTGATCGTGAACGAGTCGTAGACCTGCAACACATCGATCTCGTCGGGCTTGACGCCGGCCATTGCAAACGCGCGTTCTGCGCTGTACTTCGCCGGCGATTCCGTGAAGTCGTGCCACTCGCTCATCGTGTGATGACTGATTGCTTCCGCCGCGCCGAGAACCCATACCGGCTTCTTCGGTAAGTCGCGCGCTCGCTCTTCGCTCACGATGACGACCGCACCGCCGCCGTCGGAACGGATGCAACAGTCGAGCTTGTGCAGCGGTGAGCTGATCAGACGCGACGAGAGAACGTCGTCGACCGTGATCGGATCGCGGTACATCGCGAGCGGGTTCCGCGAGGCGTTCGCGCGCATCTGGACGGCGATCTCGGCGAGCTGCGCAGACGTCGTTCCGAATTCGTGCATGTGGCGCGTCGCCGCCATCGCGTGACGTCCGATGACGGTGTGACCGTACGCCGATTCGAATTGCGCCGGGCCACGGGCTTCGATGGCGACGTTTGCGCTGCGCACTTTTCTTTTGAGATCCGAGCGGGACGTCGTCGCGTAGTTGAGCAGCGCGACGTCGCACAGACCAGACTCGATCGCTCCGACGGCATGATGAAGAAAAAATTCCCACGCAGATCCGCCTACCTGGGTGCCGTCGACGTACCGCGGCCGTATCCCCAAGTACTCCGCCAGAAGCAGCGGGTGCAGCAAGTCCGCTCCGCAGGAAAACAGCCCATCGACGTCGTCCTTCGCCAGTCCGGCGTCCGCAACCGCCAAAGCGGCGGCCTCTTGATGAAGCTCAAGCGCGGTCGCATCGGGAACATCGCCGAAGCGAGATTCGGCGATGCCTGCGATCACGGCTTTCCGGCGGGGCATGGCACGTACGTTAGCGAAGTGTTCAACGGCGAACACATTCGCTAACGTCACGGCTACAACAAGCAGAGGAGATTTCCATGGGCGTGCTGAACGGCAAGGTCGCGGTCGTGACGGGTGCGGGTCGCGGTATCGGTCGAGGTGAGGCCCACCTGATGGCGGCGGAAGGCGCTTCGGTCGTCGTGAACGACGTCGGCGGCGAATGGGACGGCCAAGGACAAGACACTCGTCCGGCTCAGCAAGTCGTCGACGAGCTCGAGGCGGCCGGTGCCAAAGCTGCGGCGAACTACGACGACATATCAACGTGGAGTGGGGCCGAGTCATTAGTGCGTCAAGCGATTGAAACGTTCGGCGGTTTGGACATCGTCGTGAACAACGCCGGGATTCTGCGAGACGCAATGATCTTCAACATGACCGAAGAAAACTGGGATGCGGTCGTGAAGGTCCACATGAAGGGACACGCTTCCGTCACGCATCATGCATGCGCGTACTGGCGTGGCAAGGCGAAGGCCGGGGAAACCACGAGCGGCCGGATCATCAACACGTCGTCCGAAGCCGGCTTGTACGGCCTGAAAGGCCAGGGGAACTACGCCGCGGCGAAGGCCGGGATTGCATCCCTCACCCAAGTCACGGCGCGGGAAATGAAGAAGTACAACGTCACCGCGAACTGCATCGCCCCGAGAGCACGAACACGTCTCATCACAAACACGTTCGGTGACACTGTGATGGCTGCGCCCGAACAGGGGTTCGACGTTTTCGCGCCGGAAAACGTCGCCCCCCTCGTCACGTACCTCGCCAGCGACGCTTCGGCGCACATCTCGGGTCAAGTCTTCGTCGTTATGGGCGGTCTCGTTCAGCTCATGAAGCCGTGGGAAGCGGGCCCGTCGATCGACAACGAAGCGACGTGGGACGTCGAGACGCTCGCCGGGCAAATCGACAAGCTCTTCGACGGAGCGAAGTCATCGCCGGAATAGGCACGTCCGAGTTCGGGATTGCGGCACATGCGCAATCCCGGCCGGATCAGACTGCGATCGTCGCCGGCGACCGCCGTGTCACCTATGCGGAGCTCGACGCGCGCGCAAACCAAGTCGCGCACGCGATGCGGAACGCCGGCATCGTGCCCGGCGACCGCGTTGCCCTGGCAATGCGGAACCGGCCGGAGTTCTTCGAAGCAGCCGCCGGTGCCGCTCGCGCCGGCGCGGAAGTCGTCTCGATCGGGTGGCGCTTCAAGTCCGACGAAGTCCGGTATCTCGTCGAGGATTCGAAGGCCAAGCTGATCGTCGCCGAGTCCACGGCGCGCTTCACGACAAAGGCGCTCGGCATTATCGACTGGCATCTCGGAGGCGACTACGAAGATTCACTGGAGGAGGCTCCGCGCACGCCGATCGAGGACGCGCCCCTGCCGGCACCGCCTCGGTTTCGCTTCTACACATCGGGGACGACGGGACAGCCGAAGGCCGTCGAGCGGCCGGTGACGCCTACCGGCGACTACATCGAGCGAACGAAAAGCTTTCCACCGCTCGACGGGCTGACGAAGCCTGGTCTCGTTCACCTCGCATGCGGGCCGATGTACCACACGGCGCCTTGCGCCTTCGCCAATTACGCCCTGCTCTTCGGGCACACGGTCGTGCTGATGGATCACTTCGAGGCCGAGGAAGCGCTCTCGCTGATTGAAAGTGAACGCGTTACATGGACCCACATGGTTCCGATCAACTTCATTCGTATTCTCAACATCGACGAAGACGTTAGGAAGAAGTACGACTTGAAGTCCCTGAAAAAGGTGCTGCACGCCGCCGCCCCGTGTCCGGTCGACGTCAAGAAACAGATCATGAAGGTCTTTCCTCGGAACGTCGTGTGGGAGTACTACGGAATGACGGAGGCATTCGCCACGATCATTTCTCCGTCCGAGTGGCAGAAAAAGCCGGGCAGCGTCGGCAAGGCGGCGCCGGGCGTCACGATGAAGATTCTCGACGAAAAGGGTAAGGAGCTTCCGCCGGGAGAAACGGGCGTCGTATACCTCATCCCGTCCGGTGGAAAATTCGCGTACGCGGGAGCGCCGGAGAAGACGAAGGAATCGTGGAGGGGCGACCTCTTCACGGTCGGCGACATGGGCTATCTCGACGAAGACGGGTACCTCTTCCTCACCGACCGCCGCCAGGACATGATCATCACGGGTGGCGCGAACGTGTATCCCGCAGAAGTGGAGGCGACGCTGTACAAGCATCCGGCCGTCGCCGACGTCGCGGTCATCGGTGTTCCCGACGACGAATGGGGCGAGGCGGTGAAGGCGATCGTCGAAACGCGGAAGCCGGTAAAGGCCGAAGAGCTCATCGATTTCTGCCGCGAGAACCTCGCCCATTTCAAATGCCCGAAGACCGTGGAGCTCGTCGACAAGCTCCCGCGCGACGAAAATGGCAAAGTGCGAAAGCGCGATCTCCGCGATCCGTATTGGGCCGGCCGTCCCGCACGCATCTGAGCGAGATGGACCGACCTCTCCCCCAGCCGGACCAGGACACGGAATTTTTCTGGGAAGGCTTACGGCGCCGCGAGCTCCTCATTCAACACTGCGACGAGTGCGGCCATTGGATCCACTACCCGAAGCCGGCCTGCCCACGCTGTGGCGGCACACGCGTGAAACCGAAAGCGGTGAGCGGCCGGGGCGTTGTGCACACGTACACCGTCACGCACAATGCTGTTCCCGGCTTCGAGCCTCCGTTCGCAGTCGTGCTCGTCGATCTCGAGGAACAAAAGGGCCTGCGGCTGGTGTCGAACCTCATCGGTGTGCCGCCCGGCGACGTCGCCATCGGAACGCCGGTCGAGGTCGTGTTCACGGACGTTGCCCCCGACGTCGTACTGCCGCTTTTCAAGGTGCGCGAGACGTGATGCGCGACGTCGCGATCGCCGGCGCCGGCTATTCCGAGATCGCCCGAGCCGTCGACAGAAGTGTCGGCTCGCTCACCCTTGAAGCGTGTCGTAACGCGCTGAGCGACGCCGGTCTCACATCCAAGGACGTTGACGGGATCGCGACGTACCCCGGCGGCCATGATTCGGTGTCGAGCTTCTACGTTGCCGAAGGGCTTGGCTTGCCGAAGCTCAACTGGTTCGAGGACTTGTTCGGTTGGATGCCGGCCGGCATTACGCCGGTGATTGCAGCGGCCGAGGCCGTGCGCGCCGGCCACTGCGAAACGGCCATCGCGTTCCGAACGGTCAAGCGCAACCGCACGCGCCCTCCAGGCCAGGGATTCGGCGGTCGCGTGGGTGGCGATGCGCAATTTCGCGCGCCGTTCGGCGACGTCATGACGAGCCAGTGGCTCGCGATGTGGGCGCGGCGCCACATGCACGACTTTGGGACGACCGAAGAACACCTCGGCCACATCGCGATCACGTTTCGCGAGCATGCGAGCATGAATCCGGTGGCGCCTTTGCGCGACAACATCACGATCGACGATTACTTCGCATCCAAAATCATTACAACGCCCTTTCGCATCCTCGACTGCGACTTCCCCGTCGACGGCGGAGGCGCCGTGGTCATTACGACCGAAGAGCGCGCGCGCGACCTGCCCAAGTCGCCGGTCAAGTATGTCGCGGGCGTCTTTGCGAGCGGACCGCGCCCGGATTGGGAGCAGTGGGACGACCTCACGCACATGGCGTCGAAGTACGCTGCCGAAGCGCTCTGGCGCAGGACCGACATCACGCCGCAGGACGTTGACGTGGCGGAGGTCTACGACGGCTTTTCGTGGACGGCGCTCTGCTGGATGGAAGACATGGGGTTCTGCGCCAAAGGCGACGGTGGGCCGTTCTTCGCGCGCGGCGACGCCCGGGTCGGCGGGAAGCTGCCTACGAACACGCACGGCGGCAGCATGTCGGGCGGCCGGCTGCACGCGATCAGTCACGTGATCGAGTGCGTGCAGCAACTGCGCGGAGAGTGCGGCGCGCGCCAGGTGCATGGGGCGAAGACCGGGGTCGTCACCGCGGGGGGCGGCATCATGGCCGGAGCCGCGCTTTTGTCCCGTTCGGAGTGACCGGATCACGAACCCCGTCCGATTCACCCCCTCGCTCAGGTGCAGGCGGACACCGTTCGTGGTCGAATAGTTCAGATGCCGCGGGCTGCGGGAAGAGTCTTCCAAAGGACCGAGCAACCATGAGCCGGCTCGACAGGCAAGCCAGGGTGATCGCGCTCGCCGCAATCGCGTGCCTCGCCGTGTCCTCGTGCGGCTCTCGCGTGGTACCGCTGTCGATCGGGACGCAGGCACCCGGTCTGCCCGGTGTGCCGCTTCCGGGCGGCGTCCCCACCGGGCTCGGCGGCTCGCCGCTTCCCGGAGCGACGAACGGAGTTCCCGGCGCGAATCCGAGCGCGCCCCCAGGGGTGCCGATAGCAAAGAACTGCAAAGCGGCCGATACCGGGAAGGAGCGCGGCGTCACGAAGACGACGATCAAGCTCGGCCTCGTCGCGTCGATTCACGGACCCCTTCCAGGTCAATTCGACAGCGCCGTCCAGGCGACCGACAGCTACTTCGACATGATCAACGACCTCGGCGGGATCTGCGGCCGCAAAGTGCAATTGCTGATTCGGGACGATCAAGGAAACGCCGACGTCGACAAGAGCGTGTCCGAAGAGCTCGCAACCGAAGACAAGATCTTCTCGTTCGTGGGCAGCGTCGCGGCGCCCCACGACGAAGGCATCGGCGATGCGTCGAAGAAATACAAGATCCCCGACATCGGATTCCCGCTGTCGTCTCGGCGGTCGAAGAGCCCGTACACATACGGCGTTCCCGGCCAGCTACAGGACCGCACCATCGGAACGGGCGCGAGCGGCACTGCCTATCTGAACAAAAGATTCGGTATCCAACAGGTCGCAATGTTCTGGCTCGACGAAAGTGATGTCTCGCGCTTGAACGCATGGGGCTTCGAAACGGCGATGCAAAAAGTCACGGGCGGCAAGCTCAAGTTCTGCTACGAGCAGCGCACCACCGTCATCGACCCGAGCTTCACCCAGTACGTCATCAACATGCAATCGGCGTGTGATCCGCGGAACGGTCCTGTCGCCGTGTACACAACGATGGAAAACAACTCCAACATCAAGCTTGCGCTCGCGATGCGCGACCAAGACTTCAAGCCGGCCGTGTTTGCGCCAACCCTCGCCTCGTATCTCCAAACGTTCATCTCGCAAGCCCAAGGCTCGACCGAAGGCGCCTACATCGCGCTTCCTCAAATCCCGTTTGAACATTTGAACACGCCCCAAAACACGTGGAGCAAGGGCACGTATTCACTCGCCGCCTACATTCAAGCGTTGCAGCGGTACCACCCCGATTACGTCGAACCGGGCAGCTTTGGGGCACCCGGGTGGGGAATCGCGCAACTGTTCACCGAAGCGGCCGTGGAATGTGGCTCGGTACTGACGCGGACGTGCTTACTCGCGAAGCTCGACGCAATGGGTCCGTTCTCGGCGAACGGCATGCTGTCGCCATCCAGGCCCGGCACCCACCTGATTTACGTATTGGAGTCGATGGTCCAAGTAAAAGGAAAGCGTTTTGTCGAAGTCGAACACCCGGGCGTCACTGGACCGAAAGATTTGCCCGATTTCTGGCAGACCGACTCGCAGCTGTTCGACTGGTGGGGGTACTACTGCACCCACAGTGGAGACCGAAACGGCAAGCATTATCCGAACTACTTCACGAACACGGCTCAAAAGGACCGGTACATCCATTGCTGACCTGGATCGTTAACCAAGGTGGAGCGCCATGAGGCACAAATGGGCCATTGTCTCCGCCGCGGCGATCGTGGGCGCGGCGGCACTTGTCGTCGCCCCTCTCGCGGCGAACGCTCCGGCTCAAGCGGGCCTTCCGATCTATTCAGTCCGTGGCGCTTCGAAGGGCATCGAGATCCAATTCGCGCTTCGGCCGAACATCTTCGACCCACTCCTTCAAGTTGCTGCCGGCTACGCCGCAACAAACGTGAACTCTTCCGGCGGAGGCTCGGGCGACGCGTTGGGCAGCTCGGTGTATCCAGGTTCGCTCGTCATCGGCGCACGGGGATGCGACGGGATGCCGGGCACTGCGCAAGCATCATTCCCGGCCAACAAGAGATGCGGCACGAAGCATGCGCACGACGACAACGCGTTCATCCCGCTGCAAAACGAGGACCAATTCGGGATCGTGACTGCACACCAAACAGCCGACGCCGTATTGGGCGTGAGCCGCAGTACCGCAAAGGTCGAGCACCTCTTCTTCAACCCAAGCAAAGACGTCTCGATCAGCGTTGCCGGACTCTCCGTCGTGAGCGAGTCACGACTGGGATCTGCCGGCGTGCAACAGGCGACGACGTCGACCGTGACCGGGATCAAAATCGCCGTGCCGAGCTTCGTGCTCGACATTTCGACGTTCGTCTCACGCGCGGTTTCGACATCGGACGGAGACGAAGGCGTCGCCGAGGGCACGCTGACTTTTGGCGACGTCTTCGCCACGGTCAACGGGGAAAAGCACCGCGCCTATATCGACAACAAAGGCGTCCACATCGGAAAGGCCAGCGTGCCGAACCCCACACCCCTCACCGTCCCGGACGACGCCGGCGGCGACATCTCGTTCAGCGACGCACCGCAGCTCGGCCGTGCGGGTGTCAGCATCCGGCTGGCCAATCCCACGAGAATCGAGGACGGTTCCCGCGCCGAATCTTCCGTCGGCGGTTTGGTCATCGCCTTCGAAACTGGGCGTCCTCCCTATCCGCCGGTGCCGCCACCGCCCGTGCAGATCCCGCAGATCGAAAACCATTGCTTCACGAGCGACAACCCCATTCCCCTGCCGTCGCCGTTCCCGTCGACGAACCCACTCGCCGGATTTTGCATCGGACAAGGCGTCCTGCCGATTCCGCCGGGCAACGCCGCGATGAGCTTCGCGATCGGCGGTGCCGATGCTCTTGCCGTGGCTTCCCACGGCTTCCAGTTCAATCCCGGTGGTGGCATCAACGTACCGAAGCTCCCCGGCGGGCCGACCGGCGGATTTCCCGGGGGGCTTCCCGGTGGAACAGGTTCAACGACAGGAGGATCTCAGCCGGGATCGACCGTCACCCCCGGCACCGGAGGAACCGCGCAGCAGCCCGTGCAATTGCTCGGGCGCGTCGCACGTATGCCTTCGGGAGCGCTCGTCGGGTCCGGCTTGTTCTTCATCGTTCTTGCTCTTGGGCTCGCCTGGGCGCCATCCTTACGGCCATGACTGCCCCCGCGGACGACGCCCGGCCCGCAAGCCGCCGGCGGTTCCGCACTCGTGAACGGACGCGCACACGCGCTGCCGGCTCGAGTCGTGTCGGGGAAATCCTTCGACGAGAGCAACGTCTCGTATCGGCGATCATCCTTCTCGCTGCCGGCATCGCTTTCATTCTGCTCGGCTGGTACGGCGCGGCGAACACAAACATCCTCACCGAACAGATCCCTTATCTGATTTCCGGTGGGTTGCTCGGCTTGGGGCTCATCATCGTGTCCGGAATCATGGCTTCGAGTGCCGGACTCGAGCGCGACAACAGAGCATTGCGCGACGAGATCGTCAGGGCGCTCGCCGCGACCGGCCGCACAGTTACCGCCGGGAATACCACGTCAACCGGCTCCGAGGTGTTCAGCGTTCCCGGCGGGCACAGCTATCACGTCGCGGGATGCCCGATTCTCGAAGGCAAGGAAGGGGTCCAACCCGTCACGCGCGCAGACGCTTCCGGCTTGGCCGCTTGCAAGCTCTGCGGCCCCGACTAACAAGACGCCGTGCAGGCATTCCTCAACACCGTCCTCGTGGGCCTCGTGACGGGCAGTGTCTATGCCCTTGCTTCGACGGGAATCGTTCTCACGTACAAGACGTCGGGGATCTTGAATTTCGGCTACGGGGCCCTCGCGCTCTTTACCACGTTTGTTTACTGGTCATTGACGATTACGTTTCATTGGCCCGTATGGCTCGCGGCGGCGCTCGTTGTTCTCATCGTTGCACCGGCCATCGGCTTTCTGCTCGACGGAACGCTTTTTCGAAAGATCCAAGGCCAGCCGATAGTGATCGGTGTCATCGCAACCGTCGGTCTGACCGTTCTCATCCAAGGCATCGTTATCTTGATTTGGGGAGGGCAAACGCGCGGCGACGTACCATCGCTTTTCCCCCGAGCGCCCATTCGTCTTCCGGGAGGCCTGCATATCGGCGTCGACCAAGCGGCGCTGTTCGGCCTCGCCGTTGTGCTGGCGCTCGGTCTCTCAGCGATGTTTCGCTATGCGCGCATCGGCGTCGCCTTCCGCGCCGTCGTCGACAACCGGCCGGTGGCCGGCCTCATGGCAATCAACACACGCTACGTTTCGGGTCTCGCCTGGGCAATAGCGACGGCGTTCGCCGCGGTGACGGGAATTCTCCTCACGCCGCGTCTGCTCCTGGACCCGGTGTTGCTGACGCCGTTCATCATCGCGCAAGTTTTGGGTGCAGCAATCGTCGGGTACCTGCGGTCACTGCCGCTCGCGTGGGCCGGCGGGCTGTTCCTCGGCGTCTCCCAAGCTTTGCTGCTGAAGTACGCCGGATCTGGCTCCGGCATCGGCGACCTGCGAAGCGCGATGCCGTTTCTCATGATTACCGTCCTCGTTCTGCTCGCGCCGAAGACGTTGCGCGTCGCCGGACTCGGTTCGAGCTTCATCGTCAAGACACGGGAGGTTACCGGCCACGCCTCGCCGCAAACACGAGCGGTCATCGGCGCCGCGTTTTTCGGGCTTCTGGCGCTCGGTCCGGCGATTGCACGGGGGTCGATTTCCTGGCGTCTCTCGCTCACCGTCGGCATGGCGTACGCGATCGTGTTTTTATCGCTCGTTATCTTGACGGGCTATTCGGGGCAAGTATCTCTCGGGCATACCGCATTCATGGGCATTGCCGCTTTCACGACGGGGCACCTCGTTGCCGATCAGCACCTCAACGTATGGCTTGCGCTCGTCTTCGGTGCCCTCGCCGCCGTGCCGGCGGGTGCTCTCATCGGCATCATCGCCGTGCGCGTCCACGGCTTGTTCCTGGCGCTCATGACGCTGGCGTTTGCCTTCATGGCGCAAGACATGTTTTTCAAGCAGCCGTCGGTATCGGGCAGTAACGGGGGAATTCCCGTGCCCCGACCCCCGGGAACGGCAAGCACCAACGCGTTCTTCTATCTCGTCCTGGCCGTCCTACTTGTGTGTTGCCTCATCGCAATCAACCTCCGCACCGGGCCGACCGGCCGGGTGCTGGCCGCCCTTCGCGACAGCGAGATGGCGAGCCGGTCTCTCGGCATAAACGTCGTCAAGTACAAAGTCGTGATCTTCAGCATTTCGGCGCTGATTGCCGGCCTCGGCGGCGTTCTGGCGTCGATGGTGACTGAGCAAGCCACGTCTCTCTCCTTCATTCCTTTTCTTTCACTCGCGTATCTGACGGTGACGGTCGTCGGCGGCGTGTTCCACGTCGGCGGCGCGCTGGCCGCCGGGATGCTGTGGGGGCTTTATCCGAAACTCTTCGGCCACATCGACATCATGATCCGGCTCGAAAATATCTTCTTCGGCTTGGGTGCAACACTGGCGCTCGCGCGCAATCCCGAGGGTCTCTTCGGCGAGTTCCGATGGATCGGCGCGCAACTTCGCAGCCTGCGAGACCGCGAACCGCGTCGCGTCGCTGCGCCGCTCCCGGTCGCCGGGGGTCAAGAATGAGCGAGCTGCGCGCGGAATCCGTCACCGTGCGCTTCGGCGGGCTCACGGCGCTGAGCGATGTGTCCATCGACGTGCCCTCCGGCGGCTTCGTCGGCCTGATCGGCCCCAACGGCGCCGGCAAAACGACGCTGTTCAACGTCATCAGCGGCTTCATCCTGCCGTGGCGCGGGCGCATCACGTTCGATGGTCAGGACGTGACGCGCGCATCCGCGTCGAAGCGCGCCGCGATGCGCATCGGCCGCACGTTCCAAAAGCTCGAGCTGTTCGGGCGGATGACCGTGCTCGAGAACATGCTCGTTGCGGCTGAAGCCGGCGCCAAGCGACTCGGCCTCATGACCGACTTGCTGCACTTGCCCGGCCGGCATCGTGCCGAGCGCCGCAGTGCCGGGATCGCCGAACAAGTCATAGCCGACCTCAATCTCGGCTGGGCGCGCGATCGCCGCACCGCAGACTTGCCGGTCGGATCGGCGCGAATCGTGGAGCTCGGACGAGCGCTGTGCACCAACCCGGCGCTACTGCTCCTCGACGAGCCGTCGTCAGGACTCGACTCCGGCGAGACGGAAGGCTTCGGCGCGCTTCTCCGACGCATCAACGAAGAGCGGGGTGTCGGCATCCTTCTCGTCGAGCACGACATGGACCTCGTCATGGATGTTTGCAAGAAGATTCACGTGCTCGATTTCGGCCGCGTCATTGCGACCGGCACCACGAAGGAGATCGCGGCGAACGCCGCCGTACGTGCCGCGTATTTAGGGGAGGAGGCCGATGAAGCCCCTGCTTCACCTGCGCGGCGTTGAGGCGCGCTACGGTCACTTCGTCGCTTTGCAAAACGTCTCCCTGATCGTTCCCGAAGGAGCCGTCGTCGCGCTCCTCGGGCCGAACGGCGCGGGAAAGACCACGTTGCTTCGAACCGTATCGGGCATGATGAGCCTGTCGCGCGGCGAGATCATTTTCGACGGCGCACCCATTCAGCGTCTGCCCGACTACGCGATCGCGCGTCGCGGCCTCGCTCACATTCCCGAAGGCCGCGGAATCTTTCCGTCGCTCACCGTCCGCGAAAACTTGTTGATGGCCGGTTACGGTGCGCCGAACGGCGACGGCGCGCTCGGCCGTGTATACGAGCTGTTTCCCGTCCTCGCGCAGCGTCGCGAGCAAGCTGCCGGAACCCTGTCCGGGGGAGAGCAGCAAATGCTCTCGCTTGCGCGCGGCGTGATCACGCGACCAAAGCTGCTCGCGGTAGACGAGCTTTCACTGGGGCTGGCACCAATACTCGTCGCGCAACTCTTCGATACGGTCGCTCGCATCCGCGACTCCGGCACATCGATCCTTCTCGTCGAGCAATACGTCCGGCACGCGCTGCGGCTCGCCGACATCGTCGTCATCTTGCACAAAGGACGCGTAGCATTCATCGGCGAGCCGGGCGAGCTCGCGCACGACGACTCACTCGTCGAAAGTTACTTGGGGGGAAAAAGCTCCGCGCGCTTTGGGGTTGCAAGCGAAGACGCTGTGGCCCTGCCTATGAAAGCCACAGCGTCTTCGCAACGTTCGAAAAAGCGGCGCGTCAGCCGCGGCTAGGAAGCGCCGCCGTCGTCGAGCCGCTCAGGATCACCTTGCCGTCCTGATTCGCTACAGCGAGATCCGCGTCGATCCGGCTCTCGTCGCCCTCCTTATACTTCTTCGTCACCGTGCCGCTGAACGACAGCGTGTCGCCCGGATACACCTGGCCGGTGAACCGAACGCGGAACTTGCGCACGTTTCCGACGCCCACCCAGTCGGTCACGTAGTGACTCAGCACCCCGGCGGTGAACATGCCGTGACCGAACACGCTCGGGTAGCCCACTTTCGTCGCAACGGTGTCGTCGTGGTGCATCGGATTGAAGTCGCCAGAGGCGCCGGCGTACTTCACGAAGTGCGTGCGCGTGACATTCTCGAGCTGCCAGGCGGGCGCGCCGTCGCCTTCTTGCACGTCTTCGAAGTAGGTCTCTTGACGTTCCATGATCGCCTCCGTCAGCTCGCTGCTTTGGACGTCTCAACCAGAACCTGTCGCGCGATGATCGCTGTATCGCCGTCCTGGTTGGTGAACGAAGTCTCCGACACGATGAACTTCATGGTTCCGCCGCGCTTTCCTTCTTTCTCGTAGACGTCGGAGATCTTCGTCCGTCCCGTCAATGTGTCGCCGGGCTTCAGCGGCTTCAGGTACTCGAACTCCTGCTCGCCGTGGAGTACCCGGGCGTAATTGAGCCCGAGGTCGGGAAGCGGCGTGTCCGAGGAGCGCGGCCAAAACGCCGTCGTCATCGTAAACGTCGGAGGCGCAACCGGGTCGTCGCCTTGGTACACGGGGTTGTCGTCAAGAATCGCGTTCGCGAATTCCCGGATCTTGCCGCGCTCAACCGGGAACGTCGTTGCCCCCAGGTCGGCGCCGATGATCGACTTGTCGGCCATGGACCCTCCTCGAACGAATGAGCGAGCAGAGTGTATCGTCGCGTTGGGCAAACGCAGAACTGAATCATTGGAGGAACCGTGTCCATCGACGTCGAGAAGGCCGCCGGAATCGTCACGATCACCATCAACCGGCCGGAGCGCCGCAACGCGCTCGACATGGAGCACTTCGGGCTCCTCGCGAAAGCGTGGATCGACTTCCGGGACGACCCCGATCTGCGGGTCGCGATCATCACCGGCACAGGGACACAATTCTGCGTCGGCGCCGACCTCAAATCATTCGTCCCGGCCGTGACCGACAACATCGAGGCGCTGGCCGCGGGAACGTCGGACATTCCCGCAGATGCGGGGCTCATCGCCGTGCTCCGAGAGTTTCCGCTCTACAAGCCGGTCATCGCCGCGGTGAACGGCATTTGCGTGGCCGGCGGAATGGAGATGCTCCTCGGCACCGACATCCGTATCGCGGCCGAATCGGCAACGTTCGGGGTCGTCGAGCCGAAGCGCGGCCTCTTTCCGGGCGGCGGCACAACGGTACGCTTGCCGCGCCAGATCCCCTACCCCTGGGCGATGGAGATTCTCCTCACGGCCGACTACGTCGACGCGCATACTGCCTTTCGGATGGGGATCGTGAACTCGGTGGTGCCCGACGACGCGTTGATCGAAGAAGCGCGCACGATGGCGGAGCGCATTCTGATCAATGCGCCGCTCGCGATCGCTGCGGTGAAGCAATCGGTGCTCGACGGCTTGGGCATGTCCCTCACCGATGCATACGCCCAGGAGCTCGGGCATGCCGCGCGCGTGTTCATGTCCGAAGACGCAAAGGAAGGCCCGCGCGCATTCAAGGAAAAAAGAGAGCCAAAGTGGCAAGGGAAATGAGCCGGACGAAGATCGGCGGCGGCCGCATTACGCTCAACACCAGCGAGCCGGGCTGGGCGCCGCGCCTCCGTGCGTTCGGCCGCGACGGCAAGAAGATCAACTTCGCGAACTTCATCGACGTGCTCGCCGATTTGTACAAAAACCGCACCGCGTTCGTACTCGACCGCACGATCGACTACCCGGGGTTCTCCGGCGACACGCTCTCCTACCGGGATGTGCAGCGGCTCGTGAATCGCATGGCGCACGGGTTGCGCGCGCTCGGCGTTCAAAAGGGTGACCGCGTCGCAATGATCACGGCGAATCGCGTCGAGATGGCGTTCTGCAATTTTGCCGCGGGAAAGATCGGCGCTGTGCCGGTCCCGATGAACTTCATGCTACGACCTTCGGAGATCGATTACATCATCCAGAAGTCGGGCGCAGAAGTTCTCATCTGCGATCCGCTGGTATATGAGAACACGATTCGCGACACGTCCAACGTTCCGTCGGTTAAGAAGTGGGCGATGCTCGGCGACGACGGCAACTGCCCACCCGCCATGACTTCAATTCGCTCACTCATGGAGACGGCGCCGGACGATGTCGAACCGGTGCTGCCTCGGTCGGACGAAGAAACAGCTCTTTTGTTTTTCACGTCGGGCACGACCGGCTTTCCGAAAGGAGCGATGTTGTCGCACTCGTCGGCGATGGTCGGCGTGCGCTTCCACGGGAAATTGAACGCTTTGCGGCCGAAGCTGGGAGAAGGCCTCTCGATGCTCGTCATGCCGGTGGCACACTCCGGTGGCTACACGGCCATGTTGCTGCAACTTGCGAACGGCACGCCGTCGTACTTCGTGTCGCGTTTCAATCCCGCACACATTCTCGGTCTGATCGAAGAGTTGCGCGCGACGTTCTTCGTCGGAAGCCCGGCGATGTACCGGATGCTCCTCGACGCCGGCGCGGAGCAACGGGATCTCTCGTCGATCCGCGTATGGGGCGGCGGCGCCGACTCGTTCGACGATCCGCTCGTTCGCAAGTTCCGCGACCTCGCGGCGCGAAGGACAAAGGTCGGCATCCGTCTGAAGCCGATGTTCGTTCGCGGCTACGGGATGGCCGAAGCCAACTCGCACGTCAGCACGACGCTGTGGTTCCCCCTCGGGGAGAACTGCCTCGGCTGGGTAATGCCGCCGGTCCGTTTTCGCATCGTCACCGAGGAGGGAAACGATGTGAGGCGTGGTGCGGTCGGCGAGCTGCTGCTCAAGGGGCCGTCGCTGATGCACGGCTACTGGAACGATCCCGAAGCGACCGACGCAGCGATGGACCACGGCTGGTTCCACACCGGCGATCTCGTTCGCCAGGGAAAGTGGCGCATGCTGTATTTCGCCGGACGCTCGGGCGACATCATCAAGTCCGGTGGCTACAAAATCGCGGCCGCGGAGATCGACCACGTCATCGCCGCACACCCCGACGTCGACATCGCGGCGACGGTGGGGATGCCGGACAAGGTGAGGGGCGAGCTGCCCGTCACCGCCGTCACGATGCGGCCCGGAGCCACGGCGACGCCTGAGGAAATCCTGGCGTTCGCCCGCGAAAGGCTCGCCTTGTACAAGTGCCCGCGCGAGATCCGGGTCGTCGGCTCGATGCCGCTCACAATCAGCCTGAAGGTGAAGCGCCGCGAGGTCCTCGAGCAGCTGCTTTCGGAGACCCAATAGACCCTGGTTGACCCTGTCTTTCCTCGCGTGTTACAACT
>JAIVGO010000057.1 GCA_020201525.1 Actinomycetota bacterium
GTCCGTCAATGTCCGCCGGTCTCGGCATATTCGGCGCCGAGGTACGCTTCGATGACGCGCTCGTTCGCTTGGACCTCGACCGGCGATCCATCGGCGATCTTCTTGCCGTAGTCGAGCACGCTGATCTGGTCGGACACTCCCATGACGAGGTCCATGTGGTGCTCGATCAGGAAAACCGTGATGCCGGTCTCCTGGATGCGGCGAATCAATCCCATGAGGTCGCCGACCTCGGCGGGGTTCAGTCCCGCAGCCGGCTCATCGAGGATGAGCAACGTGGGATCGAGCGCCAGTGCGCGCGCGATTTCGAGATAGCGCTGCGGGCCGTAGGGGAGCTGGCCGGCGGTGAGGTCGGCGAACCGCTCGAGGCCGACGAACTGCAGCAATCCCATCGCACGCGCGCGGATGCGCGCTTCCTCACGCCGCGCCAGCGGCAGGCGGAACATGTTCGCGAGAATGCCGGCCTTCGCGCGCACGTGCAGGCCGACCTCGACGTTCTCGAGCACGGTCATGCGGCGCCAGAGCTGCAAGTTCTGGAACGTGCGGCCCATGCCTTTTTCGACGGTGATGAACGCCGGCTTTCCGTCGATCCGGTCTTCGGCGAACAAGACCTCTCCTTCTTCAGGCTGGTAGACGCCGGTGACGACGTTGATGAACGTGGTCTTTCCGCTGCCGTTCGGGCCGATGAGTGAGTGCACGCTGCCGCGACGCACTTGGATCGACACGCCGTCGTTCGCGCGCAGACCGCCGAAGATCTTCGACATGTTCTTCGTTTCGAGAACGATTTCTGCGCCGGCGAGATCCTCCGGCCGGGGACCCGGCGTCGCGAGCTTGCGCGGCATGCGCGGCACGGGACGCACTTCTTCGGCGGCTTTGCGCCGCGACTGCCGGCGCGCCTGGATGTCGCGGAAGATGCCGACCTGACCTCCCGGGGCAGTAATCACGGTAAAGATCGCGAGGCCGCCGAGGATGATTGTGCGGAATCTCAGGAGGCCACTCGTGATCACATTCAGGATTTCAATAGTGGTCGAGCCGATAATCGGCCCTGCCAAGGTGCCTGTGCCTCCCACGATCATGATGACCACATAGGTGAACGAGTCTCGGATCTGGACGGCGAATGAGCTTCCCGGCGCAATCGACGAGATGACGAATGTTGTCAGGACGCCGCCTACGGCTGCGTACGCGGCCGAAATCATGAATACGGCCAGCTTTACACGCGTCACGCGGACGCCCGAGGACTTCGCCGCAATTTCGGATTCCCGGATCGCCGTCATCGCTCGTCCCCATCGGCTCTTGATGAGGTTTCGCGCAAGAAAAATCAAGGAGGCGAACAGCAAGACGGTAAACAAATAGAAGTCGATATCCGTCATCGCCCGGTGCGTGAACGGAACATAGATAATTCGGTTCGGGGGGCGGGCAACGTTGCCGATCGGAGTAGCGACGTCGCGAAGGCCTTGTGCTGCACCGAACACTGGTTTGAGCAGCTGGCTATTGAAAATGTCGTAGAAAATTGGAACGAACGCCAACGTTACGATTGCCAGATACGCGCCCCGCACGCGAACAGCCGGTAAGCCGAGAACGGCTCCGATCGCCATGCTTATGCCGACCGCCACCAGCATCGCGATCCATGCGTTGCCGTACCAGCTGCCGGCCCACCGTGTGGTCATCACCGCGACGGTGTAGCCACCGATCAACCAGAAAATCTTCTGCCCGAGCGAGAGCTGACCTGTATAGCCCGCAATGAGGTTCAAGCCGGTCACGATGATCGCGAACCACATGATTTCTTGCACTTGCAAAAACCGGCTTGCGTCGAATCCCGGGAGCCCGTACGGCCACATCAACAGTAAAACCACGAGAACCATGAAAGTCATGCCGGGAGTCGTCAGTATCGATTTACGGCGCGGATCCGGTTTCAGTGCGGCCTCAACCTCGCGTTCTTCGACCGCCATATCATCTGCGCGCACCGCCTCGAGCCGTAGTCCGGGGGGGCCTTCTCCTTCGAAGCCGACGTGGCCCCACTTGCGGGCACGAGCCCAGCTCTTCAGTGCTCGACGACGATCGCGCTCGGCCGCCGCGTCGCGCGAAGCGCCGCGCAATTCCTCGAGAAAGCTGCGCTGAGCCACCCTCACACCTTCTCGATGAGAGCTTCACCGAGAAGCCCTGTAGGCCGGACAAGAAGAATGACGATGAGCGTGATAAAGACAAGAGCGTTCGTCCATTCGCCCGCTCCGCCGTAGATAGATAACTGTTCCACCATTCCAATCGTCATCCCACCGACCAAAGCAGCCCGCGTGGATCCGATTCCGCCAACGACTGCAGCGATGAATGCTTTTAGGCCAACGAGCGTTCCCATGTTGGAGGACACGAAGATGATGGGAGCGAGCAACCAGCCGGCGACGCCGGCAAGCACGCCGGCGATCAAAAACGAGTAACGCACCATAAAGTTCGTGTCTATGCCCATGAGCGACGCCGTTGCTTTGTCATGCGCCGTCGCGCGCAAGGCTCGACCGAGCTGAGTCTTGCTATGGAGCACTTCGAGAATGAGCGCCAGCACAATGCCGATGACGATGACTAGGTACTGTTGCGGAGTGAGCTGAAAGAGTGTCTTTTTCGACCCGATCCGTTTGATGACCGGCGCGACAGTCTTCTGTTGCTCGCCGAAAACGAGGCGCGCGAGCTCGACCAGGATCAATGAGACGGCAAGTGTCGTTAGGATCCATCCGATGTTGGTGTTTGGGTCGAACTTGCCCAGTGGCGCTAGGGCGACGATGTACACAATCATCGCGACGATGGCACCCGCGATGAGAGCGATGAGCAATGCGGCCGGCCACGGAAGCCCGAGATACGACTTTGAAACCGCCAGGAAATAAACGTACGCGGCCACCATCATGACGTCGCCCTGAGCGAAGTTGATGACACGTGTCGTCATGTAAATGATGGAAAATGCGATGGCAAGAAGCGAGTAGATTCCTCCACTCGCAAAACCGCTCAGTACCGCGGCGATGAATCGTGCCATCAGTTGCTCCTCAGTGGATCTTGCATGCGTTCGTGAGCTTGAATCCGTACGGTGCGCGGGAATCCGGAACTTTGGTGCACTGGGTGCCGTAGCCGTTCTTCAGCATGATTTCGCCGTAGAGGTCTTTGTGCTTGCGCATCAATCCTTCCTGGTTGAAGCGCATGAACTGCGTAGGGCCGACGTATCCCGGCGAGAAGAATTGCTTGAACTCCGTGCCGATGTCGTAGGCGGGATTCGTCGGCGCCGCCGCACCGCGCTCGAGCGTGATGCCGACCATGTCGTCTTTCTCGAGTGAGATGTGCCGATCGGCGCTGAACGTGTGAGGCGCAATCGACGAGAAGTTGATGCCACCTTCGTTCGATGTGTTTTCCAAAGCCGCTATCACTTTGTCCGCGTCGGTTCCCTTCGCCTGCTCAAACGCATGCGCGAACAGGAAAACGGCATCGGCCGGGTTGTTCTCGCCGCCGGTGGGCTTCGTCCCGAAATGTTGCTTGAAGATGTCGACGGCCTTTTGGAACTGGGGGATGTACCCGATACCGCCTTGATACCAGTACGACATCGTGCCTGTGCGCGCCGCTTCGCCGGCAAGCACGGCAAAGGTCCGCTCGGCCGCTCCTCCCTCGAACCCAATGATTTGCGGGTGCCATCCAGGACCGTGCAGTGCGGTCTCGTGGTCCTTGTAGTTCGCATCCAAGCGCTGAAGGCTTTCCAGCGCGTGCGCCGTGTCTCCGGCGATGCCCCAGATGAGTTGCACGTTCGGCTTGCCGCCGGCGGCACGCGAAAGCTGGGCGGTCATGTCGACGTCACCGACGTTGTACTGCTCGGCCGACGACAGATGCAGCCCCAGCTTCGCAAGGGTCTCGCCGATGAGGCGCTTTCCCTGTGCGCCGACGGCGGTGTTGTCGCCGAGGTAACCGAAGGTCTTGTAGCCGCGATCTTTCGTTGCGTATTCCTCGAGCATGATCTCGATGCCCCACACGTCCGGTGGAAACATCTGAAAAAGCTGTTTGTAATCGGTCTTCGGATAGAGCTGATCAACCGAGTACAAGTCACCGTACGCAGCGATACACGGTATGTTGTATTGCTGCGCCAGTTTCTTGCACGCGTAGATGTCGTCGTACAGCCCGGCGAAGATCAGCCCTTTGATTCTGTAGCGCGTGACCATTTCCTGCAGCGCCGAGACGGCGACTTGCGCCGACAGGTTGTCGTCGCGCTTGATCAAGTTGATGCGTTTGCCGCCGAGGATGCCTCCCGTCGTCTGCTTCTGATACGCATCGAAGTCCGGAAACCCCTCCGGTGTTTTCTTCCCGGTCGGCAAGCCGTGCTTGTTGATTTGATCGACCGCGAGCACCGCGCCGTGATCGACGAGCTTTCCCACAAACGCGCCGACGCCGGAGTAGATCGAGATAACGCCGATGTTGATCGTTTCGCCGCCGCTTTCTCCACCGACATCGAAGCGACCGCCTGAGTACGGTGTCTGTTGCTCCGCGGTACGACCACACGCGGCGAGGAACGCCGGATAGAGCCACGCGGTTGCGGCGACGCTGAGGCCCATCTTTTTCGACGCGTCGAGAAACTCCCGGCGGTTCATCGGCGTGTCGAGCCCGGACGCGCTGAGCTCCTCCATCTGTTCCTCGATGCGCCGGCGTTGCCAGGGCAGCCCCGGCCATCGACGCGGAAATTCGAATGACCGAATGGGCTCTTCGTCGCTCATGGCGCCACTCCCGGGAACGGCTGGTTCTTGTCGATGCTGTTGCCGAGCTGGTCGATCGGATTGGTCGGTGCGAAGCGGTCGGTGATGCACGCCGGAGGAACGGGAAGCCCGGCAAGCTCACGCGTCTCGCCTTGCGTGAATGCGGCGCAGTCCGGACCTCCGAGCGCGGCGATCGAGGCCCACATGGCAGTGATCAACACCGCGACGACCACGAGCACGCGAACGCGCACAAGGGGATTCAGCATGCGATGCGCGCCGAGAGGGACGCCTCCGGTTCCTGCTAGGTCGATGCTCACGAGGAAATCTCCGCCGCTGCTCGGGCTCTGACAACAATACGCTCGCTCCCGGCAAGGCGCGACGCCGGCGCGACGAGTGCAATCGTCGTTGCATCGCCCCCGTCGGTGAAATCAATCGCCGCCGGATCCAGCCGCTGGACGTCGGTGACCCGGTACCGGACCACTCCGCGCAGCGATTGGACGAATATCTCGTCCCCGGGCTGCAGCCGGTCGATCGTGGAGAAGAACGACCCGAACCCGAGACGGCCCGATTCGATTGCCGCGAGTCCCGGAAATCCCGGGAGCGCCGTCTTCGGCAAGTGAAGCGGTGCGCGAGACGGTGCGCCGCCTTCAACGACGATCGCGTCCAGTCCGGTGAGCGGAATCCGGATCCGGGCCACCGGGTCTCCCGGAATGGGATTGGCGTGGGCGGCCGGGTTCGCCAAGGCGTTATCCCAGCGCGCTGCCAGGCTTCGCTGCCCCGTGAAAGCGACGACGTTCGATGCGATGAACGCGATGAGGAGGGCGCCCACGGTCGCAACAGCGCCCGCGACGACCGCACGGACCGCGACCGAACGTCGCGTGCGGCCGAGCGTCACCGGAAGCGTGCTCATTCGAGAGCCTCCGTTTCCTCACGGCGACGGAGCCACCACCATGCACACGCCGACATCAAGATGAACGTCGACACCGTTGCGATCCCTGCCGGTTTCGGGAGGCGATAGCCCGACGGGCCTACTTGGTTCTTGTACCAATCGGCCGGCGTCCACACGTTGTCGAAGGCGCCGAGCGCCTGCTTCCATTCCGGCAGGAACGGCACCGTCCCCGACCCGAGCACGACAAGGTTCTTGACGGTCTTGACCTTTTTGAACAAGTTGAAGGAGTAAACCGATCCGTTGTTCGCCGCGAAATACAAGTGACCGTTGATCAGAACGGGACCGCTGAAAATCTTGTTGTCGAGATCGCTGAACGGTTCGTGGTAGTCCTTCGCAAACGTTTCGCCGAACGGTGGGTACGGGAAGTTCGCATCGAGCGTCACCTCGTACTGCCACACCTTTTTCGGTGCGGCGGCGTTGCGGACGTCGAGCGCCGTGATCGTGTTGTCCCACGACGGGACGTACAGCACGTTGCCACCGAGCACGACGCCGCCGAGCGCTTGCTGGTTGTAATCCCACGGTCCGCCTACACCGTCGCGCGTGTACGGCGTCCGCGGCTCCTTGTTCGGCGTGAGCGGGGTACGGCTCAGCAGCGGCGGCGCCTCCGGGTCGGACGGCCGCAGGCCGCAGCCGCACGATGCTTCGGTGTGACCGTCTTGTACGTCGAGGGCATACACGTGACCGTCTTGGCTGTTCAGCCACAGGATCTCGCGATTGACGTCGAGCGTGATCGGACCACCGACGACAGCTTCGGTGATGAAGCCTTGCTCGTGGTGGGGAAGCGCCACCGGCATTCCGGCTGTGTCACCGGTGCCGGACTGGAACGGCAGCGGGGCGTTGTAATCGCGCTCCCACTTCGAGGTGTGCGTGCGCCAGTCGAGCCGGATCGTGCGCGAGTCCAGCGTCGTGACAAAAAAGTCGCCGGTCTTCGGATCTTCGGCGCCGATCGCCATGTCACAGTTCCAGCCTGCCGCCAGGCATGCCTCATGCCGGTTGAACTCGGCGACCTGATGCAGCGTCTTCGGGTTGTAGAAGCGAATGTTGCCGTCCGATCCGTACACGACGACTTCGTTGTGCGCGCAGCCGAGGCCGGGAACCGCTTCGAATCGCCGGGTTGAGGAACCTGCGGACTGGTTCTCCTCCTTCAGGGCGCCGCCGATCTTGTATTCCCACCACTTCAGCTCACCGGGGAAATACGGCGAGTCTCCGTAGACCTTGCGCACGTCGCCACCGGTCTTCGCGTTGATGGAGTACACCCATCCTCCGAGCGTCATGAACTGCACGCGCCCGTTGCAGTACGCGGTGACCCCGTGCGGTTTCGTGTATTTCACTGCCGGACGCACCGGATCGAAAGGCCCCGTATTCGATTTACGCAACGGATCCGCGGCGACGCCCGGCGGCGCGACGCCCGGCGGGGATTGGTCGTTCGAACGGTACGACCAGATCTTGCGGCCGGTCTTTTCGTCGAGCGCGTACAAGTACCCATTCGAGAACGTCATGTACACGATGCCGTCGTTGATCACCGGGGCGTTCGACGCCGGATACGCCGCCGTGTAGCCGTCGGTGCGCTGGTCGGGGCTGAACCGCCACACCGGAAGTCCCGTCGCGATGTTGAGCGCGAGGAACGAGTTCGTCGACGCGCCGCTCACGAACAGCATGCCGTTATCCGCGACGAGCCCGGCGCCGTCGAAAACTCCCGAGGGAAGGTCCGAGATCTTTGTGACCCATTCGAGCCACGGCCCATCGGTATCACCCGTACCCATATGGCCGCCGCTGATGAACGGCGGCTGCTTTTCCAGCGGATTGAATCCGGTTCGGCAATGATCCGCCCCGGAGCCGACCGGCCAGTACGTCGCCGTGACCGACTTGCAATAAATCCACGGCGACGCTGCCTCGGCGTGGGGAAGTACTCCGGCCGTGATCGCAAGGATCGCGGCAGTGATGATCGTGACGGAAGCGGCGCGGCGTTTCACGGCGCCGCACTCTCTTCGGGTGTCGGAGATTCTTCGACTTCGGGTGACAGGAATGCAACGCTCTTCGGCAAGTCCAGTGACGCGTTGATGACGGTGAAGAAGCCGCCGCCTGTGTCCACGTCGGGGAAGTACTCACCGCCGGCAGAGTTTTGATCCTTGGTGAAACCATACACGGCGAGGTCGTCGGCATCGATGCCGTCGTGCTTGTCGGGCCCGAAGGTGAGCGGCACGCCGGCGCCGACGAAATCGTGCAGAGATTCGAGGCCGCTCGTCAGATCCGACGGTGTCGTGCCGTTGCTCTGCGCCGCTGTGACGAGAGCGAGCACCGCGTCGTACATCGATGCGGCTTGAACCGGCGCGAGTGCGCTGTTTTCGGACTTGAAGTCGTCGTAGAACTTGATGATGCGCTGCAGCCGGAACCAGGGTCCCGCCCACGTCCCAACCGAAAGAAGCCCGTCGCGGAACGCAACCGGCGTCACTTGAGAGCTGGCGTTCTTGGCGAACGTATCGTTTGCGAGATTGCCGGACAGAGCAATTTGGTATGCGAAGTTTTGCTTTTGCACGTCGACGACGATCCGGGCGGCCTCGCTTTCAGAGCCCGACCAGATGATCAACGCGTCGAGCTTGAGCTGTCCGGCGTGCGCGACCGATGTGTGAACGTCCCGACCGGGAATGAACGTCTCGTCCATCGTCGGCGTGACGCCTGCGCTCGCCATCGCATCGAGCAGATCGGTGCGGCCTTCTTTCCCGTAGCTCGTGTCGTCGCTCAGGATGCCCATCTTGCGGTACTTACGATGCTCGGCAAGGAAGCCGACGAGCTTTTCCGCTTGAGCCTTGTTGGACGGGCCGAATCGAAAGGCGTTGTCCGATCCCGTCAGGAGCGCGTCGTCCGACAGCACGGGATACAGCAACGGAATGTCGGTCGTGGCGCGGAGCGCCGGCTCGACCGCAGGATCGTTCGTTCCGACGACGATCGCGTCGGCTCTGCTCTTTGCGTCTTCCAAGAGCTTCGGGATTCGCGCGATGTTTCCGGCGTAGTCCTGGTTGACGACTTGGACTTCTACGCCGAGAGCTTTGGCGCGCGCGACAACGAGACCGGTCGCGCCGAGCACGGCCTGGGCGAGACCGCCTCCTTGGCCGGCCGTCGTGTACAGAACGGCAACGCGCAAGGTCTTCTTCGTTCCGCGCGCGGACTTGGGTTGCTTCGACGTACACGACCCGAGCACGAGCGCGCACGCGAGGGCGACTGCGGCAGCTTTCCGCCCGGTCATGTCGTCGACACCAAGAAGGTCAGGTCCCACGTCTTGACGGTTTTCGCCACGGCAGTGTCCGGGACGGCGAACGTGAAAATGCCGACGTTGCCGGCAAAGTAATAGAGATTGAAGCCGTGTGTCTGTTGTCCGAGCTCGCCTTGTGGTGAGTTGGCGTTCCGGTCGTTTGGAAGCGACGGCGGGTTGAGGCCGAGGCGCGTCGGGAAATACGTGAGCGCTTGCGTCTCGCTCCAGACGATGACACCGTTCGCGTCGTAGAAGTCGGCACGCGCCTTGAGATTTCGGACCGGCGCCGGCCCTTCGTTTACGACCGGAACGATCAAGTAATACATCCCGAGATCGGGATTGACGCCGTAGATCGGCAGCGTTAGCAATCCGGGGCCGCGCGACGAGCGAAATCCGGTGAAATGCAGCGCGTCGCGCGCCGCCTTCGAGAGAACCGATATTTGCACGGTCGTGATGTGAAGGCCCTCGGGTGTTGCTTCCTTGACGTCGGCCAGTGACTCGCCGCCGAGCGTCGTCGTCGACGAGCCACCGCCGAACTCTGCTTGCTGAATGGCCGGCGTCACGGTCGGCAACACGTCGGCAAGATCCGGGCCGGCGACGTTCACCGGCCGGCCGCCTCCGCACGCGGTCAGCACGGCAAGGAGCGCCACGGCCGCGAGCGAATCGCGCCGCCTCAAATGAGGAACCATCGGAACCTCGCGAACCCGAGAACGACCAGAAGGATGAGTGCCATCGACAGCGTAAGCGCAGCGCGCCCGCGCGCGCTGTCGGTTATGCGGCCGCGCTCGGCAACCGGTCCGGTCGAAAAAGACAGGACGAGCTGCCCGAGTGCAGGGGTCCCATCTGCATCGAGCGGGCGTCCCATGAAGGTGTTCATTTCCTGCGCGCGACGCACGGCGGCTGCCTTGACTCCCGTATCGAGGTCGATGGCGTTGATGTCCCATTGCAACGTGTTGCGAGATGTCTCGATGCCAAAGATCGCGAAGTTCTGAATGGAGTCGGCCAGATATCGCCACGTCGAACCCAAGTTGTGGAAGGCGTCGACCTGGGCTTCGGCGCCGTCGGTGAGCACGTGCAACGCCCAGATGAGCGAGTTCGGCGTGTCTTTGTTGCCGAGGGCCGCTTGGAGCGGATCGAAGCCGTGCACCTTGATCGTGTACAAACCGCGCTCGATCTCTTCCAAACCAAATGGAAATTTGATGAAGTTGAATTTGTTGTACGAATCGCATTGGGCACCGGCCGCCGCATCGCGATCTTCCTTGGTCGAATGCGCGCCGCACAGTTGGGACCCACTCGCGTACGGCAAGTTCGAAAGTCCGGCAATCAGGGCCGTATCCAGCACGTGATTCTCCTTTTGAATCGAGTGCAAGTCGTGTTCCATGAGGGCCAGCTTCAGCAGAATCAAGTTGAAGGACACCGCCGTTTGGGGGCAGAGGGGGACCGTGACGGTCGGGAGTGCGGGGAAGTACTCATCGTCGCCGGTGACGACCGGCCCGGTCTCGCCGCACAGCTCGAGAACCTCTTTGATGTCCGACCAGATCGAGTTGAACGTCACGTCGTTCGAGCCTTGCAGGCTTTCCAGGTTGCTCGGCGCCGTTGCGGCGGGATCCGTCGAGAACCCGAGGAAGAGGCGCATCGCTGTGAGCGTGGCGATCGATCCCTTGACTCCGTCGCGTGCGATTTGGACGCCGTTGTCCAGCACGTTCATTGCGCGGTCGAGCTGTTCCATTCCCTTCGTGAGCGTCCAAAGGGCCCATAGCTGGTTCGGATCGTCGAAGGTTCCCGATTCACGGTTGCCTTTGTCGGGACCGAGGATGGGGATCGACAAGTTACCGAATGCATCGTGCAGCAGCCCGAAGAGGCCGGTCAGCGCGATCAAGTTGTCGCGGAAGAGGCCGAACACGTCGTAGAAGAAGTTGCGGCGGCCGCGCTCGAATTGAACTCCGGAGGACGTGAGCGGCTCCGCATTGAGCGGTGGGAATACCGGCTGCGCGACGACGTCGATCTTCGGCAGCTTCGCGCCGCGAGCGACGACACCGGTGACCGTCGCGGTTTGGGTGGCGGGGAAGTCGGGCGGCACGAGATTCAGCGTCCAATTGACGAGCGTGGAGTCGCCGGCGCGCGTGAGGTCGCCGTCGGCGCGAATTTGGTCGTACTGGCCGTCGGGAAACCGGAGGTCGACGACGCGCGCGACGAACGGCGTGTACACCGGCGCCACCCCGATC
>JAIVGO010000153.1 GCA_020201525.1 Actinomycetota bacterium
GTCATGTTCTTCGCGTTCGCGTCGATGACCGGCTTGAAAAGCTCGTCGAGCCGGTTGGGAGCGGTACGCAAAAGCGCGGAGTCGTATTCGACGACGCCCTCCTCGTACATGTCCAGGGCCATGATTAGCGCACCTTGCGCGGTGCGCTTCCCGATGCGCGTCTGTAGCATCCACAGCTTTCCTTGTTCGACGGTGAACTCGACGTCGCACATGTCGCGGAAGTGTTTTTCGAGCCGGTCGAGGTTCTTCACCAAACCTTCCCAGGCTTGGGGTTGCAGCGATTCCATGTCTTTGACCGGCAGGGTGTTCCGGATTCCTGCCACGACGTCTTCACCTTGCGCGTTTTGCAGGTAGTCGCCGGTGGGTGCTTTGTCGCCGGTGGCCGGGTCGCGCGTAAACACCACGCCGGTCCCAGAGTCCTCGCCTTTGTTGCCGAACACCATCGACTGCACGTTCACGGCTGTGCCGAGATCATCGGAGATCCGGTTCTTGCGCCGGTAATCCTGCGCCCGCTTGTTGTCCCAGGAGTTAAAGACGGCTTCGATGCCGAGGTGCAGCTGCTCGACGGGATCCTGCGGAAACGCGCGGCCCGTTTCTTTGGAGACGATCTTCTTGAACTCGTCGACGAGCGCGTGGAGCGCATCGGGTGTCAGCTCGACGTCGGTCTTCGCGCCGTGATGTTCCTTCGCTTCGTCGAGCGCGTGCTCGAATTTTTCGCCGTCCACTCCCATCACGGTCTTGCCGAACATCTGGATGAGGCGGCGGAACGAGTCCCACGCGAACCGATCGTCGCCGGTTTGTTTCGCGAGCCCGTTGACCGACTCGTCGTTCAGCCCGACGTTCAGGACCGTGTCCATCATCCCGGGCATCGAAAACTTCGCCCCGCTGCGGACGGAGACGAGCAGCGGGTCCGATGCGTCGCCGAGGCGACGGCTCATCTTTTCCTCGAGCGACTTCAGGTGTCCGGCGACTTCGTCGAGAAGGCCTTCCGGAAACGAGCGAGCCTTGCGGTAGGCGTTACATGCCTCGGTCGAGATGGTGAACCCGTGCGGCACCGGCAGCCCGAGGTTCGTCATCTCGGCGAGGTTGGCGCCTTTGCCGCCGAGAAGGTCCTTCATGTCCTTGTTGCCTTCGGAGAAGTCGTAGACGTACATGCTCATCTCCCTGCGAGAACGGTAGATTTCACCTTACCCGAGCGGGAAGATCTGCGACCGCCGGAAGCTGAGCGAGTGATTTGCAGACGCTTGTACCATGACGTCATGAACAGCGGTTTGCCGGGCGCGGATCTCATCGAGGCCGGACTGCGCGACTTGAACGCGGGCAAGGAGACGGTCGCCGCGCTTGTCGTGTCGATAGGCGCCCCGCGGCTGATACGAGCGGGCATCGAAGTTGCTGAACCGATCGATGACGCCGAGCACCGGCTTTACAAATTGCTGGCACGGGAAGGCCACGACGATGCACACGGAAGATACAACGCTCTCGTCCGTCGTCTGGTGAGCTTTGAACGGGCTCTCGAGTGCGCGAATTAGCCACCGCGGAACGGATCAACCGGTTCCTACACGAGTTGGGTCGTGCATCCTCGGCACAGAGCACGCTGTACCTCACCGGCGGTGCCACTGCGGTTCTCGTTGGGTGGCGCGACTCCACAATCGATGTCGATATCAAGCTAGTCCCGGAAACCAACGAGCTGCTCCGTTCAATCCCCCGCCTCAAAGAGAACCTGCGAGTGAATGTCGAGCTTGCATCGCCTGATCAGTTCATCCCAGTGAAAGAGGGATGGGAGTCGCGAAGCCCGTTCGTCATGGACACCGGCTGTCTCACCGTCCGACACTTCGAATTTTGCGCACAAGCCGTCGGCAAGCTCGAGCGCGCACACACTCAGGATCTCGCCGACGTCGAGGCGATGGTCGAGCGTAACCTCATCTCACGAGAGCAGATCATTGATTATTTCGAAGCGATTCGAGGGTTTCTCTACCGATTTCCGGCAATTGATCCGCGAGCGTTCGAACGAAGCATTCGGATGTTCGCATCACGTCTGTAAGCTTGTACGAGACGAACGGAGACATGGATGGCGACGTACTCGTACGACATGTCGTGGAGTGAGGAGCGGCGGCGGCTCGGCTCGATCGAGCTGACGTGGGATCGGTTCACGAAACGCCACATCGAAAATCTCGGCGTATCGAAGAAGTGGCAGTGCTTGGAGATCGGTGGCGGTGGCGGATCGATCGCGACATGGTTGTGCGAGCGCGCTGGCTCAGTTGTCGCGACAGACCTCGACACACGTTTCCTCGACGAGATCGACGCGGCGAACTTGCAGATTTGGCGTCACGACATTGTCAACGACTCATTGCCGGAAGACGCTTTCGACCTCGTCCACTCGCGGCTGCTGCTCGAGCATCTCGCCGGGCGTGACGAGGCGCTGAAGAAAATGGTCGCCGCTTTGAAACCGGGCGGCGTGTTATTGATCGAGGACTACGACTGGGCGACGGGAACGACCTCTTTTCCGGCCGACGACATGTACGCGCGCGTGACGGAAGCCGTCATCGGACTCATGAAGTCGAACGGATATGTCGCCGACTACGGACGTCAATTGCCCGAGCTATTGGAGGCGCACGGGCTCGACGTCGAATCCGAAGGCCACGTCTTGGTGCTCACTCGCGAGTCGCCGTCACGCGACTTCTTCCGTCTTTCGCTGGAGCAACTTCGCGCGCCACTCGTCGCATCCGGCGTATTGAGCGACGAGGACGTCACGGACGCTCTCGCGCGAATGGACGATCAAACGTTCCGCGTCCTCTCCCCGATCATGATGTCGGCCTGGGGCCGCAAGCCCTGAGCGCTACCGGCACTGCAACTTTTGCGGCCGCGATGCTACCGGCTAGAGACGAGAAGGTTAGCCCGCGCTGCGAACATCCCTGAAACCCGCGAACGGGGAAAAAGGTCTTTCCGGCAAAGCAGGAAACCAAGCAAAGTTCGCGAATCGTAAAGACCTGACCGATACGGCACAGTTGATAAACACCGCTACGATGTCGTCTCCGCCGAGCCCCTGCGGCGCACCCGTCTCGATGATGCTTGTTCCCGTTGGGCCGGGGGACTTTTCCGCCCTGCCGTAAAGGAGCACAGCCAACAGAAAGAGGCGGAGGTTCACCCTCCGCCTCTTTCTGCAATTCCGGGCGTGCGGCTCTCTACAACCGCTCCCCGAGGTACGACACCAAGTCCGAGATCGGGATGCGGTCTTGTTGCATGGTGTCGCGGTCGCGAACCGTCACGGCGTGGTCGTCGATCGACTCGAAGTCGATCGTCACGCAGTAGGGCGTTCCGACTTCGTCTTGACGTCGGTAGCGCCGTCCGATCGAACCCGCGTCGTCGTAGTCGATCATCCAGTGCTCGCGGAGGGGCGTCGTCACCTCGCGCGCCGTGGGCACCAATTTTTCGTTGCGCGACAACGGCAGCACGGCGACTTTCATCGGTGCCAAGTCCTTGTGCAGACGCAGCACGGTGCGCTTCTCGGTCTTCCCACTCGCGGCGGGCGCCTCCTCCTCGTGATACGCGTCGATCAAGAATGCGAGCGTCGCCCGGTCGGCGCCGGCGGCCGGCTCGATGACGAACGGCGTGTATCGCTCGTTCTTCTCCTGATCGAAGTACGTGAGGTCTTGACCGGAAAACTTCGAGTGCTGCGTCAAGTCGAAGTCGGTGCGATTCGCGATGCCCTCGAGCTCTCCCCAATCGGTGAACGGGAACTTGTATTCGATGTCGACGGTTCGCTTCGAATAGTGCGAAAGCTCATCCTGCTCGTGCTCGCGCAGCCGCATGTTGTCTGCCTGCATCCCATAGCGGGCGTACCACGCTTGCCGCTCGTCGATCCAATATTGGTGCCATTTCTCGTCGGTGCCCGGCTCGCAGAAGAATTCCATCTCCATTTGCTCGAACTCGCGCGTCCGATACACGAAGTTGCCCGGCGTGATCTCGTTACGAAATGACTTCCCGACCTGCGCGATCCCGAACGGAATCTTCTTGCGCGTCGTCTGCTGCACAGACATGAAGTTGACGAAGATTCCTTGCGCCGTTTCCGGGCGCAGCCACACGGCGGCGGTCGCATCCTCGACCGGCCCCATGTACGTCTTGAACATCAAGTTGAAGTTGCGCGGGTCGGTGAACTTCTTGTTTCCGCAGTTCGGGCACTTCGCTCCGCGGGCCATGTCGACGGTCTCGGAATCGGCGCCCTCCTCATGGCCCGATTGCGGCGCGTGAAACCCGGGCAAGTGATCGGCGCGGAAACGCTGGTGGCAGTTGAGGCATTCGACCAGCGGATCGGTGAAGGTTTCGACGTGACCGGATGCTTCCCACGTCTTGGGCGCCATCAAGATCGCTGCGTCCAAGCCGACGACATCCTCGCGAAGCTGCACCATCCAGCGCCACCACGCGTTCTTGACGTTGCGCTTTAGCTCGACGCCCAGCGGACCGTAATCCCACGTCGAACGCAGCCCGCCGTAGATCTCGGACGAGGGAAAGATGAAGCCTCTGCGCTTGCAGAGGTTGACGATCGTCTCCATATTCGCCATTGACGGCGAATGATACAGAGTTGTAGCGGGTTCTTGTTGTCTCTAGGCCTCGTCGGCTTCGCGCGCCATCTCGCGCGCCCAGGAGATCGCGACGAGGAAGCTCGCGGCCACGGCGCCGACGGACGCCATCTGCAAGTTGCGCACCAGCAACACGCGGCGAAGCTCGAGCGAGTCCATGAGGAAGAGGCCGGCGACGGAACCGACCATCACGAGACCGAGCGACAGGACGACGGCAGAGAGCCCGACGCTGCGGTCGCGGAAAAAGAACGGCGCCATAGCCGGAACCGATAATGCGGCGGCTGCGCCGAGGTTCCGCGGGCTTGAGGAGGCGCTGAGGAACGGTAGGAGGCCTGCGATCAACGCGCCGATGGCCAAAACGATCCCCGTCCGAAGCTCGCGCATGCGTGCACCCCTTTGTCGCCGTCGTGGATTAAAACGAGCGCTCCGCCGAAAAGGTACCGGCAAACCGGCAGCCACAAATCCGCGAACCAGTACTTTCGGGCGCAGGACCCCGTGCTACGCTCCGAATTGCCATGGCGTTCGGTCCACGATCCGTCGTCTATCGCGTCTACGAGGCGCGACTTACCGGCCAAATCCGCGGTGGGCCGCTTCCCCACCACGTCGGCGTCATCCTCGACGGGAATCGCCGGTGGGCACGCGCAACGGGATTCGAGGACGCCGCCGAAGGCCATCGTCGCGGCGCGGCGAAGATCGACGAGCTCCTGCGGTGGTGCGACGAGCTCGAAATAGCGGTCGTTACCCTGTGGCTGTTGTCGACCGATAACTTGGCACGGGACCCCGCCGAAATTCAAGCGCTGCTCGGCATCATCGAGGACGAGGTCCGTCAGATAGGAGCGCGCGAATCGTGGCGCATCCGAGCTCTCGGCAGCCTCGACATGCTGCCGGCGTCGACCGTCGACGTCTTACGCGAAGCCGAAACGCGGACCGAAGCGCATACCGGCCGTGAGCTGAACGTGGCCGTCGGCTACGGCGGCCGTCAGGAGATCGTCGACGCGATCCGTAACATGCTTGTCGAATACGACGAGAAAGGGATGGACCTGGCCGAAGCCGTGTCGAAAGTAACGCCGGAGGAGATCTCGCGATTCCTGTACACCGCCGGAACTCCCGACCCGGACCTCATCATCCGCACATCGGGAGAGGTGCGGCTAAGCGGATTCCTGCTGTGGCAAAGCGCACACTCGGAATTCTTTTTCTGTGACCCGTACTGGCCCGACTTTCGTCGAATCGACTTTCTGCGCGCGCTTCGCGAATACCAGCAGCGTCATCGACGGTACGGCCGTTGAACGAATTCGCCGACATCCTCGAATCGATCTTTCGCGACGTCGTGCCCGTTCTCGGCCACATGGGAATCCGCGCCGTCGAAGCGGTGCCCGGGCGTGCCCTCCTGCGACTCCCGTACGACGAGGAGATCAGCAACCACATAGGAACCGTGTACGCCGGCGTCTTGTTCTCGTTCCTGGAGACGACCGGCGGTGCGATCATTCTCACCTCGCTCGACGTGAACCGGTGGATTCCCGTCATTGTGCAGGCAACGATCCGCTACATGCGCCCGGTTACCGGCACGATCGATGCGGTCGCCGAGTTGAGCGACGAGGAAACCGCATCACTCGTCTCACTGCTGGAGGAAAACCCGAAGTCAAATTGGACGATCACGATTCGCGCGACCGATTCGCTCGACAACACTGTGTGCGAGGCCGATCTCACGTACCGGTTCCGGTCGATCGGATAGCTACACGGCGCCGAAACGCCTGCCGCGTTTCTGGTATTCACGCACCGCGTCGTTCAAGTGGCCGGCCGTGAAGTCCGGCCACAGGACCGGGAGAAAGACCATCTCCGCGTACGCACTTTCCCACAAGAGAAAGTTCGATGTGCGGACCTCACCGCTCGTCCGCAGGAACAAGTCCACGTCGGGCAAGTCGGGATCGTACAGGCGGGCGTTGATCGTGCGTTCCGTGATGCGCTTCGGGTCGAGATCGCCTCGTTGCACTTCCTCGGCGATGCGACGCGCCGCGTCGGCGATCTCGGCGCGGCCGCCGTAATTGAACGCGACGGTGAGCGTCAGCCGACGGTTGTTCTTGGTCATCGCAACCGACTCGTCGATTTGCGCCTGGATGCGTTTCGGCACGCGCGCCTCACGCCGCCCGATCCATCGCATCCGCACGCCTTTGGCGTGAAACTCATCGCGTCGCATGCGCACGAAGCGCTCGGTGTCGTTCAGCAGGAAACGCACTTCGGTCTTTGGTCGCCGCCAGTTCTCGGTCGAGAACGCGTACAGCGTGAGATTCGCGATCCCGAGCGCAAGCGCGCCGTCGACCGCTCGCGCGACCGCCTCTTCGCCGGCACGGTGACCGTCGGTGCGCGGCAAGCTTCGCTCCTTCGCCCACCTCCCATTGCCGTCCATGACGATTGCCACGTGTTTCGGCAGGTGCTTTGGATCGATGCCCGCCGGCAACTTCACCGCGGCATGTGCGACCAGGCACGCAGCGGCCGGTCGAAGTGATACTCGACGAATGCGCGGACCAGTCCCGAGCCTTCCCTGCGGACGTCGTCCGGTGCGTCGGCACTCCAATGGTCGTCCATGAGTGTCGCGAGGTACGGCGGGGTCGCTTCGGCAAGACGCACCGCCGCGCCGCTGCGGCACGACTCGCACACCATGCCGCCTTGTGCGACGGAGAACCGCATGTGCGGACCCGGCGTTCCGCACGACGCGCACGCGCTGAAGTGGGGCCGGAACCCGGCAAGCGCGACGAGCCGCAATAGAAACGCGTCGACGACGACCGGCGGCTCATCGGTTTGCGCTAGCTGGCGCAGCGCGCCGAGCAGGAGCATGAACGTGCGGACGCTCCTTTCGTGCTCTTGGGCCACGCGATCAATCGCTTCGAGAATTGTCTCGCCGGCGGCGAAGCGGTCGTAACTGTCGCGAATCTCTCGGAACGACGTGATGATTTCGGCTTGCGTCACGATGTCGAGGTCGCGCCCCTTGTACAGCAGGAGGTCGACGTGCGTGAACGGGTCCAGGCGCGCGCCAAACTTCGAGCGCGTCTTGCGCACGCCCTTCGCGACGGCGCGGACCTTGCCCGATCCTTGCGTGAGAAGCGTGACGATGCGATCAGCCTCGCCCAGCTTCATCGTCCGAAGGACGATCCCCTGTTCTTTGTAAAGCGGCACGGTGGTGTGATGGTATCGCGCCCGTCAACGCGCGGCCGGAGGGGGGCCGGTCAACCCGGGGCGTCGGGCGTCGGGGCCGACCATTTTCGCCCGAGCGGATCGGCGCATATTGCACGGGCTTGCATATTTTGCGCCGATTTCTGCGGGACAAGGTTTGTGGGACAAGGTTGACCTCGTCACACCGGGTTCATCTGCTGCCCATGACTGCGCGTGAAGGCTATTCGAAGGCCGGCTCGCTCCATATTGTTCTGGCTGCCGGAAGCAAAGACAGCTCGAAATGTCGTTGAGAAACGGGACCACTTCGGGACCGAAATGCTTGACCATGTTCATCGAGTGAAGGTCGGCACGCATTGGACAGACAACCGCCGTCGCGCCGGCGAAGGAAACAATCTGCATCTCGTTACGCGAAGCGATCGATTGCATCCACGCGCCGTGGAAACCGTCGGCTGCGTGGTTCAAGCGCGAAAATCAGCGACTGCGTGACAAGCGGCAGCTCCATCAGTACCCGAGGCGCTGCAGCTCCCGGGGGTCGCGCTGCCAGTCCTTCGCGACGCGAACCTGCAGCTTCAAAAACACCTTCGTCCCGAGAATCCACTCCAAGTCTTTCCGAGCCCGCGTTCCGATCTCCTTCAGCATCGCACCGCCCTTGCCGATGACGATTCCTTTTTGGGAGTCGCGCTCGACGAACACCGTTGCTTCGATCTCGGTGATCGGCTTGTCGGTGCGCTCGACGATCTCGTCGATGCGAACCGCAATTGAATGCGGCACTTCTTCCCGCGTCAGCTCGAGCGCCTTCTCGCGAATCATCTCGCCGAGCAGCAGCTCCTGCGGCTGATCGGTCACCATATCGTCCGGGTAGTACTGCGGACCCTCTTGCAGCAAATCGACGAGCAGTTGCTGCAGCTTGGCGACGTTCTCGCCGGTCTTCGCGGAGATCGGAATGATCTCCCGCCATTCGCCTAACGACTCTGCCGCCGCGAGCTGCGGCGCAACCACCGCCGGACCCCCGACATCCATCTTGTTCACGACGCAAATCACGGGCGTTCCAAGCTTCAAGACTTCCTCGGCCACATAGCGATCACCGCCGCCGACCGGAGCCGACGCGTCCAAGACGAGGACTATCGCATCGACCTCGCGCAAGGTTCCGCGCACCACGTCGTTCAGCCGTTCGCCGAGGAGTGTTTTCGGCTTGTGGAGACCCGGCGTGTCGACGAACACGACCTGCCAGCCGTCGCCGGTGAGGATCGCGCGAATCGCATTGCGCGTTGTCTGCGGCTTCGGCGAAGTGATCGCGATCTTGCGTGCCATGAACGCGTTCAAGAGCGTCGACTTGCCGACATTCGGGCGACCGACGATCGATACGAAACCCGAGCGATACCGGCTACTGCGCAGCTTGGCCATCGGCCGGCGGTGCCTCCACGAGGACTTTGGCGATCCGGCGGCCCTGCACCTTTTCGGCGCGGAACCTGAGGCCTTGGAACGTGACTTCGTCGCCGACGCCCGGCACCTTTCCGAGCAAGCCCGCCATCAATCCACCCACGGTGTCCCAATCGGTGTCCGGCAGCTCCGTGTCGAGCAAATCGGACAGCTCGTCAATCGACAGCTTGCCGCTGACGCGCATGGTCGTTTCGCCCAACGGCTCGACGAGCGGCTCTTCGCGGTCGTATTCGTCTGCGATCTCACCGACGATCTCTTCGAGCAAGTCTTCGATCGTCACGAGGCCGGCGACGTCGCCGAACTCATCGATCACGATCGCCATGTGCGTCTTGCGGGTCTGCATCTCGCGGAACAGCTCCGAAATGCGCTTGGAATCCGGTACAAAGAACGCGTCGCGAAGCATCTTTCGCAGCGGCGTCGAGGTCTTCCCGTCGTGCAGCCGCCGCATGATGTCTTTCGCGTAGACGAGCCCGGCGATGTTGTCGATCGTGTCCTCGTACACCGGCATGCGGGAATACCCTTGTTTCAACATCTTCGAGAGCACGTCGCGCGGCTTCGACGACACTTCGATGGCGACCATGTCCGGCCGGGGCACCATCACCTCGCGCACCAGCGTGTCGCCGAACTCGAAGATTGAATGGATCATCTCCTTCTCTTCTTCGAGAATCGCCGATTCTTCCGCGGCGACCTCCGCCATCTGACGCAAATCGTCCTCGGTCACGAATGGCCCTTGTTTCAAGCCTTTGCCGGGAAGGATCACGTTTGACACACCGATGAGGCCTTTCGCGACGGCATACAGCGGTGGAAACCGGCCGACGCCGCTGATGAGCGGCGCCAGACGGAGCGCAACGCGGTCGGTGTGCTGAACGGAGAATGTTTTCGGCGCAACTTCCGCGAACACGAAGATCAATGTCGTCATGACGACGGTCGAAATCAACTCGCCCAGGGGGAGCTCGTGCCGGAGCGCAATGTCGGCGGCAAGGGTTGTCGCCGTCGTGTGACAGACAAGAAGCAACAAAAGAATGACATTCAAAAAGCGCGCTGGTTGTTCCACGATGCGAAGCAGTATCGTTGCGTGCGGAAGCTCGTCTTCGACCATACCGAGGACGCGCGCTCTGCCGGCTCGGGTAATCGCCACTTCCGCGGCGGCGAACACACCGGCGCCAACCAGTAGCACCAGAATGCCGATGATTTGCGTCAAATCGCGCGTGCTCACCCGCCCACTCCCGCGAAGGATCCCAAGATGCGGCGTTCCTCCGATTGCATGACGATTTGCTCATCGGGCTCGGCATGATCGTGCCCGAGCAAATGCAAGATTCCGTGCACGAGCAGCAAGTGAAGCTCTTCAGCCGTCGAATGACCCACCGAAGCGGCTTGCTCTTCGGCCACCGCCGGACACAGCACGACGTCGCCGAGAAGGTGCGGCCCTTCACCGGGCGCCGACGCGTCCATCGGAAACGCGAGCACGTCCGTGGGCACCGCTTCACCGAGATAGGCGCCCTTCAGCGTCGCCATCCGTTCCGGATGGGCGAGAACGATCGACAGCTCCGCGCCGGGAGGGATATCGAGTGCATGCAACGCGTGCGACGTCAGCTTCGACAGGGCGTCGGCGTCCACGACGATCGACTGCTCGTCGGCGACGACGATCGAGTAGCTGGATTCTGGAGGCTCGGTCATTTGCTCTCGTCGAATCGGCGGTAGGCCTCGACAATCTCTTGCACGATTTTGTGACGCACGACATCTTGAGCGCTCAAGTACACGAACTCGACGCCGGAAATATCGGTCAAGATTTCACGGACGATGTTCAGGCCGGAGTACTGACCGGCCGGCAAGTCCATCTGCGTGATGTCTCCCGTCACGACGACTTTCGACCCGAAGCCGAAGCGCGTCAAGAACATCTTCATCTGTTCCGGCG
>JAIVGO010000058.1 GCA_020201525.1 Actinomycetota bacterium
GCCCGGAAGCGGTTGAACGTCTGGTGGGAAAGCGGCTTGAGGCCGAAGAGCGGGTCCTCGATGTTCACCAGACGGTCGCGGACGCGGATAAAGAATCCGTGGCTGCGACGCAGGTCAGCACTCTTCGAGTCCGTGAGCGTACGGCGTGTCACGATGACGGTCCCGGTGACACCTTGAGGAAAGCTCTCAGCCTTCAACGTTTGGCCATCAATCCTCCACGTCTCTTTCGTTTTGTTCTTCAGCGTTTCGAGTCGCGACTTAGGGAGGTCAGCGACGGAGAATGACACGACGTGCTCGTACGCTTCCTTGCTGCTCTGCACTTCTTCGCCGTCAAGGAATAGGTTGAACCCGGACTGCAGTGGCATCGCGGTCGACAGCACCCATTTCAGTCGCCCACGCGCCAGTTCCGCGATCTTCGGCTTGAACCGCTCAAGGAGCACGATGGTCCAGTGCGCGTCGTCATCGGCGAGCGCTGCAGGATCCAGATCCTCAGCGTTGAGCGCAGTGAGCAGCTCCTCGTCTGACGCCCACCTGGCTGAGTCGAGCTCGACGACGGCTAGCAACACGGCATCTGCCCCTCCCGACGGATCCGGCTTGAACGCGTCGTAGTCGAGCGTTGCTGACAGGATCGGCCCGCCAGCCGTCTTCGTGATGTATGTGATGTGCTCGGCGACCGCATAAGTCGCCAGCTTTCCGATCCCGAACTTGCCGATCTGCTTCCGCTTGCGCTGGCGCTCAATCGCAGCGTCACGCTTTGAGGAATGGCCGATGTGCCACAAATCCTCCAGTCCGGCGACGTCCATCCCGATGCCGTCGTCGTAGACGAGGATGGGTTCGTTCGCTGCGGCCTCGAGCACCTCGGGCAGCCTCACGCGACAGATAGCTGCGTCTGCGTCGAAGGCATTGACGACAAGTTCTTCGATCGCCTTCAGCGGCGACGTATAGAGCTGCTCGGAGAGGAGCGACACAAGCTCCCGTGACAGCCTGACCTCGAGCTGAGTCTGCTCTGCGCCCGCCGCCTCAAGCCGTTTACCGATGAAGTCGCTCACGTGGCAGATCGTAGAAGCTGATGGCGGCGCCCGCAGCCAGCGTCAGATTGGCATCCGACCAGACAACCCACTCCGTACGGCGAGCGCACGGTCCTCGGCGGCTCGCCGATTAATGAGCGGGGATCGCTGAGTCGCGGCTGTAGCGTGGGCGAGGCACGGACACGTGTCCCGCGATAATCCATCTCCACTGCGTTTGACCACCACCCGCCCATGACCACGCTCGAGGAACTCCAAGCAGGCCAGGGACTCATGGGGTCGGGTCTTGCAATCCGACATTTCGAGTTGACGCCCACCCGTCTCGCGGCTCTCGCACCGTCTCGATCGCCGTCAGACAGCGTTGCCAGCGGCTCGCGAGCTGGCCGTCCCCGGGAGTGACCTCGCCATTCGCCAAGGCGGTTCCGTCACTGTCAACATAGGCGCCAGGTCAGAGAGTAGGCGTCCGACCGAGACGGTTGGTTCTCGGGTTGGCGACGGTCGACGTCGACGAGTAGATTGCGAGGAACGGTGAACGACTCGCTGACGCCTGAGCAGCGGAGTGGTCTGATGCGCCGTGTTCGGACGCGGAACACGGCCCCTGAACTGGTGCTTCGTGGCGCACTTTGGGCAATCGGAGTGCGTGGTTGGAGGTTGCATCCCAAACAGGTCACGGGGAAGCCCGATCTTGCATGGATCGGCCGCCGGCTCGCTGTGTTCGTCGACGGAGCTTTTTGGCACGGACATCCGGACTACTACTGGGGCCAGTCAGGCCCGTTCTGGGATCAGAAGATTGAGCGCAACCGAGCCCGGGATGGGCGCGTCAACGAGGAACTCGCGGATCTGGGTTGGACGGTGATTCGGCTATGGGACTTCGAAGTGGAACGAGACCCCGAGGATTGCGCGCGCCGCGTGGCCGAGTCTCTGTGCGAGGTCGCCGGGGATCAATAGCGAACAGATGTTCGCTTTCCGTCCGGTCCTCCCTCTAGCTTTCGCAGAGTGACGGCTCCCTTTGCCCTGATCGATCTGTTCGCCGGATGTGGCGGAATGACGCTGGGGTTCGAACTTTCCGGGGACTTCGAGAGTCGGTTTGCGGTCGAGTGGGATCACGATGCCGCCGAAACGTTCAGACGGAATTTCGGGGATCACGTCTTTGAAGGCCCGATCGAAAGGGTCGCAACCTTTCCGTCCGCTGACGTCGTCGTCGGTGGCCCTCCTTGTCAGGGATTCTCACCTCTCAACATGGCCGGAGTCGGGCTTGAGCGCAGGTCGCTGTGGCGGCAGTACCTACGTGCCCTCGTGGAGGCGGAGCCGCAGGCGTTCGTCATGGAGAATGTGCCTGAGCTGCTTCGGTCCGACGAGTACGTTGTCTTTCGCGAAGCGGCCGAGGCGCTCGGGTTCGAGGTCGAGGGGCGAGTCCTCAACGCGGTTGACTATGGCGTTCCTCAGCGGAGACGGCGGGCGATTGTGGTCGGGACCAGGCGTGGCGGATTCACGTGGCCGGAGCCGACGCATTTTCCGCCGGACGCAATTCCGTTGACGGGCCAGCCTTGGAGGACCTTCCGCGACGCTGTTCGCGGCCTTACACGCGTGCCGTCGGGTAAGAACTGGCACAACCCTCGCGACCCAAGACCGCAAAGCATCGAGAGATATCGAACGATCCCGAATGAGGGCGAGGGGCGCTTCGACCTTGCGGAGCGGCGACCGGACATAACGCCCGCCTGCTGGCTCCGGAAAAAGTCGGGCTCGACTGATGTCTTTGGCCGTCTTTGGTGGGATCGGCCGGCCTTCACCATTCGAACTGAGTTCTTCAAGCCGGAGAAGGGCCGATATCTGCACCCAAGTGAGCATCGGCCCATCACGGTGCGAGAAGCAGCGCGCTGCATGACGTTTCCCGACGATTTCGAATTCCCGGAGTCTCAGTCCATGACGTCGGTTGCCAAGCAGATCGGCAATGCGGTCCCGCCTCAACTTGCGATGCAGATTGCCTCGGCCCTCGGGTCCTATCTCAAGGCCGCTGCAGTTGCCACCGACCTGGTCCCGGCTCTTGCTGCATGACGCGCCTCTGATCAGTGCCCTCAGTCCAAGCCCAGGCGCCGACGCACGCGCGCCGGCAGGGCTTCGATGTCGCTCTCAGACACCGCCATGAAGTGGTTTGCCTCAAGCGGAGCGTGTCCGAGCGCTTCGACTATCCCCTTGCCGTATTTTGCAGAGAGGATCCGCATGCCCTGGAGCGGGTCATTGGCTCCCGTGTCCTGGCGGAGCCTTCGCATCGGATCGCCGGTTGTACGTGCGACCGTGGCCACGGCCCCTCGGGGGATCGCGGTATAGGGGACACGTCGGAAGAGTGTCGCGACGCGGGCTTGAATCGTTCGCTCCGCCATGACCTCGGCGCGGATCTCGGGGTCCATTTCCGCCACGAAGTTGCCCGGAAGCGGGCTCGGCTCAACCAGGAAATGCATCGCGGCGCGTCCCAATGCTGAGATCGTCCGCTTCCGGTCCCGGTTCTCGCCCGCATTGAGGTGTTCCTCGGCACAGCGGACGACCCCAACCTGGAAGCGGGTCATTTGATCGAGGCCACCGATGCAAAGGCAAAGCTCATTGACAGCCTCGCGTGGTATCTGCCAAACACTGCCCATGGCCCATTTCGTGTCAAGACCGTAACCCTCAATCTCGAGGTCGAACCTTGGGCCGCGTTCGAGCCCGAGGGAGGTGCGAACGACGATCTCGACCTTCGTCCCGACGTAGGTCTTTTCCGTCTTCTCCAGCTGTGAGAAGTCCCACCGACCGGTGCGCGGACCATCAAGCACTTCATCAATCGACTGCCGGATGGCACGACCGAAGAGCTCTCCCGGATCTGGTCCCGCAAGCTCACCGAGGCGCGCGACGACGCGTTCAAGGGCCTCGTCGCCGTTCGTGGTTGTGATTGCCACAGACACAGCCTACGTTGCGTGGCACGGGATAACTGATCCACGGTCTCAATGCAATGGAGGATGGAGGCCGGATCGGGTGTCAATGTGTGATCGGTCCGCCATTGGGCCCCTTGGCATTGAGTATCCATAGGCATGGCGAAGGGGTTTTCAAGGCCGATATCCAGGGACAGGTTTCAGGGCGGTAAAGTGTTTCGGAACTCCAGCGAAACGCAGAACTCTATTGGCTGCACACGACCCTCAAGAACCTCAATGACGCCGGAGATGGCCCCCGACTTCGACGGGCAATACAAGGACTTCTTGGAAGAGGTTGATGCCTTCGGGCCTGACAAGGCCGCCGCGCGGCTCCGGCGATTTGGAATTCCCGAGGAAACCTTGAGGAACCTCGTTGAGAAGTTCGAGCACCATGCCGGGGTGGTTTCTGCTTCGGACGGCCCGGTCTACATCCAGGGTGGAGGACGGCACACTTGGTACACCGGGCCGCGGCCCGGTGATCTGTGCTGGCCCGCCCTCAAGACCGCTCTGGAGCTGAAATGGCCTGCGGAAAGCGTCGAGTCCCTCGACAGTTCGTCGACACGGATTGTCGGTCTCCTTGAGCATCCCAAGACCATGGACTTTCACACCAAGGGCCTCGTGCTTGGGCACATCCAGTCAGGCAAGACGACCAACTACACGGCGGCGATCGCTAAGGCGGCTGACCGCGGGTATCGCTTCTTCGTAGTGCTGGCGGGCATCCACAACGAGCTCCGTCGTCAGACTCAGAGCCGCCTCGCACAACAGCTGGTCGAGCCGAATAAGCCGTTCTGGCACCAGTTGACAAAGGAAGAGCACGACTTCGTGCCACCGGCAAATGCCCAGGCCTTCTTCAGCAAGTATTCGGAGCAGGCGGTGTTGTGCGTGATCAAGAAGAACGCCGTGGTCTTACGGAAGTTCATCGCTTGGCTGGAAGAAGCGGGAACAGCCTTGGACCAAATCTCCGCGCTCATAATCGACGACGAAGCGGATCAGGCCGCGATCGCAACGAAGACGATCAACCCCTTGATTCGAAATGTGCTCGACGTACTCCCGCGTGCCGGGTATATCGGATACACGGCAACCCCCTTCGCGAATCTCTTGGTTGATCCATCCGCGGGAGATCTGTACCCGAAGGACTTTGTTGTAGATCTAGAGAAGCCGTCGGATCACTTCGGAACCGAAGTGATCTTCGGCCGGCAGGCTCTGGACGGGGAGGATCCCCTCGATGCCGACGATGGCTACGACATGGTCAGGATCGTGCCCGACGATGAAGTCGCTGACGTGCGCCCCCTCTCCAAACCCGATGTCGATGGCTTTATTCCCGATATCGGAGGTGAACTCGAACGCGCGGTCCGGTGGTTTTGGCTCGCCACGGCAGCGCGGCGATCGCGCGGCGGCAGCACCACCCATTCGACGATGCTGATCCACACCAGCGTCCGCGTAGCAGTCCACCAGTCGTTCCGCAAGCCACTCGAAGACCTGACCCGCCACACCTCACAACGTTGGTTGGCGGGGGATAAGGCACTCCGGGATGAGCTGCGAGCCCAGTGGCAGAACGAGACAGAACGGGTTGTCGCGTCCGACTTCGGCGAAACCCCGGTGGCGTTTGATGAACTCGCTGGTGAACTGGGCGGTGTATTCAACGACACACGGATCGTGCTCGACAACTCGGCCAGTGCCGACAGGCTCGACTATCGCGCCGGACCGCAGACCGCGATCGCCGTCGGTGGCAACACGCTGTCTCGCGGGTTGACGCTGGAGGGATTGGTATCGAGCTACTTCGTTCGGTCCTCCACCGCGTACGACACGCTGCTTCAGATGGGGCGCTGGTTTGGGTACCGCGGAGGGTATGCGGACCTTCCCCGGGTGTGGATGACGCAGGAACTCAGACAATGGTTCGCGGACCTCGCCGGAGTCGAGGCCGAGATTCGCAGGGATATTGCGCGATACATGTCCGAGGACGAGACTCCACTTACCTTCGCGGTCCGGATTCGTTGTCATCCTGCCCTCAACGTCACCGCTGCCGCGAAGATGCGCGACGCCGTCCAGGTCAGCGGCGCGTACGGCGGCATGCGTACCCAGACGCGCTACTTCAAAGCTGACGATCCCGACTGGCTCGCCCGCAACAAACGGGCGGCGTATCGCCTCGTCGCGCAAGCAAAGCGAGATGGGAAACGTGAAGAGGACAAACTATTGTGGCGGGACGTTCCGGCTGCAAGCGTTCTGGATTTCCTCTCGAGCTACCGGATACATGACCTCTCTGCCGACAGCTTGCCGGGCCTTCTGAGCGGCTACATCGAGAAGCGCATAGACGATGAGGCCTTGCGCCTTTGGAATATAGCTGTAATAGACAACGGTACTGGTCCGGAGTTCGACTTCGGTGGCGGGATCATTGTTCCGACAGTGGTACGCGCGAAACTGGAGCAGACGCCGCCCTCCGCCGCGGACATCAAGACTCTGATGAGCCGTAAGGATGCGACTCTCGATCTTGACGTACCAGAGGGGCCGTTGACCGAAGATGACATTCGCGCTGCCCGGCGTGCGCAGCTTCCTAGGCATGGACTGTTGGTGCTCTACCCGATCGATCGGATTTCGCAACCGGCCCGGAAGAAGAACCAGCGTCGCGAACGACTCGACGCTGTCGATGATCCGGTTGGGGTCGGACTCGTATTTCCACAGCCCGAAGGCGAGGACGCCATTGCGTACGTCTCCGCCGACCTATCGAAAGTCACGCCTGCAATCGGGTATGTCGAGGACGAGGACATGGGTCCGGTCGAAGAAGACAACTCACCGGTCGGCAGCGGATGAGTGACTCCGCTACACGTCTCGATGCCGAACTCAACGAGCGCTGGGAAAATCTCGAGGCGGCCGGCGCGACAGCGAGCGGCGGCCTGCACACGATCGACATCCCAGTTGCAACACACGACGGCGACCTGCTCCTTGGTGCTGGTCCCGGGGGCAGGCGTCTGCTGGTCCCGCTTGCCGCCGATCAGCACGCGACCTTTAAGGAGGATCGTCGCAGCAGCGCGTTGTTGCTTCTGAAGCGTCAGCTTGAGCGAAACGGCGCGTTGTGGTGGTACGCGGACCTGAGCTGCCCCCAACCGCAGTTGAACCATGTCTTCGTAGCGCTGATCGTCGACGTACTCGCCCGGATCGAGGTCAACCCCGACAAGGGTCTGATGGCGATGCGTCGTTGCATGACGGAGTGGAGAGCCCTCTTCGCATCGCGGGAGCGTGTTTTGACTGTGCGTGAACTTGCCGGGCTGTTCGGAGAACTCATGATCCTGCAGCGCTTGCTCGAACGGGACCCCGATTGTCTTGAGCTATGGCGCGGTCCGCTCCACGAGCCGCATGATTTCTCGAACGGTATTCGCGCGGTGGAAGTGAAGGCGAGTCTCGCGGATGAGGGGCATATCTTCCAGGTTCACGGTCTCGAGCAACTGCAGCCCCCTCCGACAGGAAGTCTCTTGCTTGCGCACCTACGCATCGCACAAACTCTCGAGGAGGGCTCGACCGTCCCGGATCTCGTGGCGACGTGTCGGGAGCTTTCAGCGACCGGCGGGTTCGGGGCGCGCATCGAGGGCTCGGGCTACAACACCGAGCACGAGGAGTCCTATCGCAAGATTTCTTTCGAACTGCTGGAGCAGTCGTGGTTCGAGGTTGTCGATGACTTTCCGCGAATCGTTCCGGAATCGTTCGGGTCAGGCGGCAAGCCGGAAGGCATCACGGCGGTGGCCTATGACGTTGATCTTGCCGGCATCGCAGTCACTCCGTTGTCCGAGGAAGCAGTCGAAGCACATCTCGTCGAGATGCTGGCGTCCAAATGAAGCCGGGCTGGCTCTCAGAGCGGGTTCCGGCGCTCGGTGCTATGACCGCCGAGGGAATCCTCAACCAGCTTGGACGTCCTGAAGTTGACCGCCTTACGGTGCTGGTAAGGGAGGCAGCCCAGAACAGCTGGGATGCTCGAGATCGGGATCATGACGGCCCTGTTCGATTTCAAGTCGATGTTCGTCGGCTGAGCGCCGAGTTCGGCCGCACCTGGACCCGCCACTTCGGCGAAACAGAGTTCATGCGCGGCGTACCGATCAATGAGGAACTTAATGGGCCGGCCGCTGCGGTGATGTTCGTCTCCGATCGCGGTACGACAGGTTTAGGCGGGCCTACGCGCGCAGACGAAGCTATAAAGCATGGAGAGCACGACTACGTCTCGTTCGTTCTCAACGTCGGCGACCCTCGCGATACGGAGTTCGGTGGCGGTACATACGGCTACGGCAAGTCGGTCTTGTACGCGACCTCCCGCACGCGAGCTGTGGTCGTCCACAGTCGGTGTCGAGAAAAGGGCTCGATTCAATCACGGCTGGTCGGGATTGCGCTAGGGGGACGACACACGACGGAAAGGGTCAACTACACCGGCCGGCATTGGTGGGGGTTGCCCTTTGACGACGATCGAATTGAGCCGATTATCGACGAAGAAGCGGACGAAATCGCCGCCGAACTTGGCTTTCCAATATTCGAAGATGCGGAGTGCGGGACGAGCATCGCATTGTTGGCACCTGAGCTCGATGAACGGTCCCCGGAAGAGGCGGCTGATTGGATCGCAGAGACGGTCCTGTGGCACCTATGGCCGAAGATGCTCCCGGGACCGGAGGGATACCCCGATATGACGTTTGGCGTGACCGTCGACGGGAGTCCCGTCGTGGTCCAGAAGCCCGGGGATCACCGGGCGCTTCGTCTCTTTTCCCGTGCTCTCATGACGCTTGACGCGGACGAGGGGGCCGGCGAGCTCCTTCAATGTGGCAATCCGAAGCAGAACCTTGGACGTCTGGAGGTTGTAAAGACCTACGAGCCGTCCCCTCCGTTGGGGCCAGTTGCCGAGGAAGCCGGGCTTCGTGCTTCCGTGCATCATATTTGCCTGCTGCGGGCTCCGCGTCTCGTTGTGGAATACAGGTCGGGGCCTCCGCCGATGGACGAAAATGTGTGGTACGCGGGTGTGTATTTGGCGGACGAGAAGCTGGACGAAGTCTTGGCAAGATCCGAGCCCCCCACACACCACGCGTGGGTTTCGTCGCAGCTCGAGGGTCGCGATAAGACATTCGTTAACACCACGCTCAGGAGGATTGACGAACGGTTGCGGGTGTTTGGGGCGCCTGTGACGCCCCCAGCTGAGGGACCCGTGGTTCCACTTGGTACTGCAAGCCGATTCCTTGCAGGGCTTCTTGGTGATGTCACTGGCCAAGGCGCCGATGTCTCAAGGGGAGGTAAGGGTGGGCCAGGACCCCGCCGCCCCGTCCGACTGCTTGGCGATCCGCGTTGGGATTTGTACGATGGAACCCCTGTGCTTGCTCAGCGGGTTCAGGTAGACACAAGTCGCACCGTGACGATGCAGCCAGTACTCGCTGTCGGCGTTTGGGGCGGGGGGGCCGAAACCGATGCGCCTACTGGCTCCGCCCAGCCGAGCTTTGTGGCCTGGCGCGCGTCCGAAGGAGGGGTACAAACCGAGGCGGTGATCGCATTTAGTCCCGCCGACAACGGTGAGTGGGATCTGCTCGTGCAGCCCGTTTCCGACTCCGTCACCTCGATTGGACTCCGGTCGGCTGGAGACGAGGAGGACTTGTAGGCCGCGGGCTCCCGTATCGGCTTCCCGTAGTGGACCGCGTTCGTGCGGGGGCGTGGCTGCTCGACCTGGGTGAAGGTATGCAGCCGCTGCCCGAGATGCTGGCAACCTGGGACTACGCGACCGACCTCCAGCTCGAGCGGACGGTCGAAGTGGACCTTGGGCTCATACGCGAGGAGGCGTACCTACCCGAGTCCGTGCCGCTCGCTCTCGGGGTTCTCTGGGCATCAGACAATCATCTGCGCGGAGCCGGCTCGATCGCGAGACTCGAAGCTGGGGAGCCGACCACGAGCATTACCCTCGAGTTCGTTCTCGAGGGATGGGATCTCGGCGAGACGCTAACCCTCGACACTGAGCTGTTTCTGCCCGATGATCTGGGAGAGAGTGGGGCGCCGAGCGCGTTTCGTGCGGGCAGCCGGCTTTGGTCTCAGCGAAAGAAGGTGCGCCTCCAGGGAAACGCCCCGCGGTTTCCGCTGGCCTTGGTAGACCCAGTGCGTTTCGGATTCGGCGAGCAAACACCTTGGTTTCTGGAAATCCGACCCGAGTTGGACACCCCGACGCTCGGCGGGTTGCACATGCTCATCAATGAGAACAATCCTGTGGTTCGAGCGGCGGTTGAATCCTCGCAAGGAAGACCGGAAAGTGACCCGATCATGTCGATGCTTTTTTACGACGCCGGGCGCACCCTGCTCGAGTTCGCCCTCGAACAAGATGACGGGTCCCAAGGGTACGAGGAGGAGACGGTTGGCCATGCGATGGAGGCGCTTATCACGCGCGTGTTTCCCGGCAGATCCCCGGCGCAGATTCGCGATCGCCGGAAGTCTGATCCCGCCGGATTCGCAGCGGAGGTGGCGACCGCGTTAGGGCTTCTCGCGGACGTTTCGACATGACGGGTCGTCGTCTCCACCCCCGACTGCTCCCGACCGCCGCCCAATCTCGTTTCGAGGAGTTGTCCGATCAAGTGTGGGGCGGCGGAGAGCCGGACTTCGAGGGGCTTGGGGGCAGTTCTGAATGGCGCAACCATGGTGTCGTGTTTGCGGCGACCGGGCCGCCTAGGATTACCGAGGGGGAGCTCAACGCACTGCGGGGCGATGTGGTCGCCGCTGCAAGTGCGGTCGGCTTTCCGAGCCCCCGACCCAGCGCCACGGATCTGGCCGGGTTCGATCGCTCTATTTCCAGTGTTTGGCGCGGCAAGGGGCTGCTGTTCCCGGCGGAGGCCGCCGTTCCCGAGATCTGGTCCTTTCACGCGCTTGTGCTGCTGCCGGATGTGGCCTTCTGGCGCTTTCCGCCCGCCCGCAAAGGCGATAGGCAGCCCAACCAGGAGCGATTCATTGGCACCGATCTGACGCGGCATGTCTTCGGTCGCCTGTGGTGGCGCGCCCGAATGGTGACCTCCAGGGCGAGCGATCCCGACGACGCGCTCGGCCTGCTCGGTGTTCTCGGCGAGGCGGATCTGGACCAGATACTCAG